>JAYTFS010000161.1:0-2049 GCA_043734185.1 Pseudolabrys sp.
CAATCTCGTGGCCGCGTCACGTATCCCAGGTCGACGGGTGGAAAAGAATCTCCGGTTGCAACAGCGACTTCGTCAATTTCTGATCATGCGAGTCCTCAAGAAATTGCGCCAGGTTCTTCCGGTTCGCTTTGAACCCGTTGATAAAGGGGTCCGCGCCAAGGGCTTGGCGCTGCTGCTCCAGCTGATGCGGCAGCCAGACGACCAGCGAATAGTTGGGGTCGTTGTAGTAGCTGTACGCGATCCGCTTGGCGTCCTCGAACATGCGCATCAGCTCGTGCGGCAGAGCGGGATTGCTCTCTACCAGCTCGCGCTTTGCGACCATAAGGTGCATCACGGGATAAAACCCGTACTTCCTGAAATAGCGAAGTTCCTCGGCGCGGCTGTCGCGGAACAAACGCCGGTAGCCATCGGGCCGCGCCATCATCGACGCCGGCGGGTCCGGCGACATGAACGCATCGATCTCGCCTTCCATCAGCATGACCCCGATGTCCTTGCCCGGCGGCAACCATTCGATCTTGAAGCCTCCGCCGAGGTCGACGTCGATGATCTCCGGGCGCTTGCATATCCAATGAATCTGCTGCCAAGCGATGCCGTATTCACGCTTGAAATCGCCTTTCGCCAGCACGGAGAGCGTGGTCTGGAACGAGTGAAGCCCGACCTTCCGCCCAATCAGATCCGCGGGCTTCTCGGCGGTCGATTTGGCGCCCACGTAGATCTGCCCCAAGCTGAAGAAACGGCGCGAAAATATCGGAATCCCAACGAGCGGCAGATCGGGATTCTGCGCGACGAACGCAACCCACGACGCCAGCGACATTTCGGCAATGTCGAACTCGCGATCCTTGAGCATCCGACGGTGGCGGCTGTTGCCGTGCGCCAGATCGTGGCTCTCGCCCACCTCGATCGGGTTTATGGTCACGCCCTTGGGAGGCGTCACGACTCCGTTGAAGATCGGAACGTGCCGGTCGTAGCGCTCGAGTGCGACTGTCAGTTGCATGCAGAGTCCCCTGTTGCGACTTCAGTTATAGCCGGTGCGATCACATCGGCATAGAATTTGCCCGACATGTTGCCACACACGTGCGATGACCGAACCTCGGAGCCTGCATGCTGACGATGCGCCGACAGCTCGTTTTGTACGTGGTGCTCTTCGCAACCGCGATTTGGCCCTGCGCCGCGACGGCAGCCGATTCCGTCGCTGAATTTTATCGCGGCCGTACCATCAACCATTTACTGGCAACCACGCCGGGCGGTTCCTGGGACGTCTATTTGCGCGTGCTGCTCAAGCACCTCGGCAACCATATTCCAGGCCACCCGAACATCGTTCTGCAGTACATGCCGGGCGCGGGCGGCGTGAAGATGCTGGAGTATATGCACAGCGTCGCGCCGAAGGACGGGACCGTGATCGCCACGCCGTTGCCGACGTCGTTGCATGCCTCCGCACTCAATCCTCTCACCGCCAATTTCAAACCGGCGCAATTCAATTGGATCGGAAGCCTGGCGCGCATTCAGGACGTGATCTCCGTCTGGCATGAGAACCCGGTCAAAACCATTGGCGACGCACGCAAAATGAGCGCCAAAATGGGCGTTACCGGCACCGGTTCAAACACCTATTTCGACATCGCGATGGCGAACAATCTTCTCGGCACCAAATTTCAACCCGTGCAAGGCTATCGCGGCAGCGTCGAGATCGATCTCGCGATCGAACGGCGAGAGGTGGATGGCCGCGCCAACACATGGGATGGCTGGGCGGCGACGAAGTCCGACTGGCTCAAGGCGGGCTTGGTGATCCAATTGGTCCAGATCGGCCGCAGCAAACTGCCTGAGATCGGGGATGTGCCGCTGTTTTCCGAGCTTGTCAGCGCGCCCGAAGACAAGCGACTGGTCGAATTCCTGAGCGCCGGCATTGCGATCGGCCGAACGGTTTTCATGCCGCCGGACGTCCCGACCGAACGAGTCGAAGCCGTGCGGCGCGCCTTTCAAGAAACTATGGAGGACCCCGCCTATATCGCCGATAGCAAAGCGCGCAATTTGATAGTCGGTGAGTCAGCGACC
>JAYTFS010000162.1:0-4160 GCA_043734185.1 Pseudolabrys sp.
GCCCGCCGGCACCGAGGGCTGGAGCGAAGAAAAACTCGCCGATCTGGTCACCCGCGATTCCATGATCGGCACCGGCCTGCCGCTCAATCCTGGCCAGAAGTAAGAAGCGGAGCGAACCGATGGACGGCGTTCACGACATGGGCGGCATGGACGGCTTCGGCAAGGTCGAGATCGAGCAGAACGAACCACCGTTCCACGCGCCCTGGGAGGGCCGCGTGCTGGCGATGCAGCGCGCCATGGGCTACGCGGGCGCGTGGCATATCGATCACTCGCGCTTCGCGCAGGAAAAGCTGCCGCCGGCGACCTATCTCACCGCGTCGTATTACCAGCGCTGGGCGCTGGCGATGGAGAGCAATGTTCTTGAGCGCGGCTATGCGACGCCCGAGGAGCTCAAAGCCGGGCATGCCAAGACTGCCGGCAAGAATTTGCCACGTAAGCTCACCCCCGACGTGGTCGGCGCGGGGATGAGCCGCGCATCGTTCTACCGCCCGCAACAGGGTCCGCAAAAGTTCAAGCCGGGTGACAGGGTGCGAACGAAGAACATCCATCCGGCCACGCACACGCGGCTGCCTCGCTACGCACGGGACAAGGTCGGCGTGGTCGAGCTGTGCCACGGCTGCCACATGTTTCCGGACTCAGTCGCAACCGACAAGGGCGACAATCCGCAGTGGCTCTACACCGTGGTGTTCGAGAGCCGCGAATTGTGGGGACCGGACGCCGACCCGACCTTGAAAATCTCGATCGATGCGTTCGAGCCGTATCTCGATCCGGCGTAGCACCGGATATATCTGCTCATGACCGATATCGATCCCGCCGCGGCGCGCCGCGCCAGAGACGCTGTGCCGAGCATCCCCTGTGATGCGGAAGGGCCGGTGTTCCGCGAGCCGTGGGAGGCGCAAGCCTTCGCGCTGACGCTGTCCTTATATGATCGCGGCCTGTTCCAATGGCCGGAGTGGGCGGCGATCCTCGGCGATGAGATCAAGAAGGCGCAGGCCGCCGGCGATCCGGACACCGGCGAGACCTATTACCGGCACTGGCTGGCGGCGCTGGAACGCATCGTCGCCGAAAAGGGCGTTACCGATCCGAGCACGTTGCGGAAATATTACGATGCCTGGGATCACGCCGCCGACCGCACGCCACACGGCACGCCGATCGAACTGAAGCCGGAAGATTTTCGCTAAACGCAAGGCTATTTCGGCCAGCCCCAGATGCGCGCTATAAATCTAAATGGGGACCGCCATTGATGCGACCGGGGCCATGATCACACGTCACCTTGGATTTCTAGCCATCGCTATCCTGTTGGGAGGATGCACGCCCGGCAAAGTGAGAGACGTGGCAGCATGCGAGTTGGAATCCATTCGGCTCTACCCTCAGCAACCGCGCGGTTACCTAGGAAGTCACGATAGCCGCTACATGATCGTTTGCATGGCAGCGAAGGGATATAGCATCACTATCCTCGCTCCCGGTTGTGACCGCGAACAGGCATTCGGGTACCAGCCGGAATGCTATATGCCGACGGGTTGGCTCGCAGCGACTTTGGACAAATGGTCCAGGCCAAAATCAAAATAGGCCATGTCCATTCAAAACCGGACACGCGAGCGTTGATCTCTCCGGGAACGGTTTTCGGCAATGCCGGTTAGCTTGCTGGCCAGCAGCATCAAACCGCTATGTCCACGTTACCCCCCTGAGGGTACACGCCCTACATTTGCTCGCGCGTTTGGATGTGCTCGGGCCGGACGCCGAGGCCGATGAGCCGCGCTGGGATGCGCCCGAGCACCGGGAACCATCGGATCAAGCGCATCACGAAAGGCGGAGTCGGCCGCTCGCGGCTCGCAAGCGCGGGCGACAGCAGTTTGTTCTGCACGATGACCTGCATCCGCTGGATGACCCGCATCGGAAAAGCTCGGCGCGCCTGCACGGCGGCCAGGCACGCGGCCGTAACGGTGCCGGCGCGGAGCGGCTCGGCCAAAATGTTGGCGGCCGCGACCGCGTCCTGCACCGCGAGATTGACGCCAACGCCGCCGACCGGCGACATGGCGTGCGCCGCATCGCCGATGCAGAGCAAGCCCGGACGGTGCCACTGCCGCAGCCGGTCGATCGCCACCGTCAGCAGCTTGATGTCGTCGAAACTCTTCAGTTCGCTGACGCGGCCTTTCAGGAACGGTTCGATCTCGGATACCCGGTCGCAAAACGCTGCAAGGCCATCTCGTTTCACGGTCTCGATGCCGCCCTTAGGAATGACATAGGCGCACTGCCAATAGTCGCCACGGTTCAGCGTGACCAGCATCTTGCCGGCCTCGATGTGGCCGCCGGATTCCTCGGTGTCGCTGGCCTTCCGTGGCAGGCGGAACCAGAGCACATCGATCGGCGCTCCGACGTCTTCGACGTCAAGCTTCGCGCTTTGACGCACCGTCGAATGGCGGCCGTCGCAGCCGACCACCAACGCGGCACGAATTTCGAGATCGCCAGCCGACGTCTTGGCGCGCAGCCCGGTGACGCGGCCGCCGTCGAAGATCAGATCGGTGGCCTCGGTCTCCATGCGCAGGTGGAATTTCGGATAGCGCCGGCCCTGTTTGGCGATGAAATCGAGGAAGTCCCACTGCGGCATCAGCGCGACAAATTTGCAGTGGGTCGGCAGATGGCTGAGGTCCGCCAATGGGATGCGCTCGGCGCCAACCTGGAAGGTCAACCGCGACACCTTCTGGTGCGGAACTTTGAGGAATTCATCGAGCAGGCCGAGCTCGTGCATCAGTTCCAAGGTCGAGGGATGAATGGTGTCACCGCGGAAATCGCGAAAGAAATCCTTGTGCTTCTCCAGCACGATGACATCGACACCGGCGCGCGCGAGCAGAAAGCCGAGCATCATGCCGGCCGGTCCGCCGCCGGCGATGCAGCAGTTTGTGGTGACAGTTTCAGCCATGGCGCGCGATCAGAAGCAGGCGCCGCGCTCGGCCACCATGTAACCCACGAGCAGCAAGGCGCCGAAGGCCAGCACGACGACGGCGGCGCCGACTTCGATGCCGCGCAGCGCCAGCATGCCGTAGCCTGAGCGCGAGCCGGCGATCTGCTTGGCCGCCGAACGGAAGCCGACCGCGAGCATGGCGATAGCCGCGACGGTTATCGCGGTGCCGAGCCCCATCACGAAGGTCGCGGCGACGCCGGCCCAGAACAGGCCCTGCGCCAGCGCAAAAACAAGAACGATGATGGCGCCCGAACAGGGCCTTAAGCCGACCGCGACAATGGCGGAAAGACCGCGCTGCCAGCCGCCCGGCCCGGCCAGCTCTTCCGGTTCCGGCCCATGAGCATGTCCCCAAGCGGAGCCGTGGTCATGGTCATCATGGTCGTGGTGATGATCGTGATCGTGGTCGCGGTGATCGTGGCCATGGTCGTGATGATGATCATGATGCGTGTGATCGTGGTGGCCGTGACCATGGTCATGATGCTTGTGATCGTGCGGCGGGGTGACCGCAGCGCCGGCGGCGTGCAGCGGCCTGTTCAGGCTTCGCGCCTCGCGCAGAAAGCCCTTACCCTTGACCCAGATCAGCCGCACGCCAACGAGCGCGATCAGTGCGTAGCTCGCAAGCTCGATCACCCGCCCGGTGCTGCACATCTGCCCCGCGGTGGCGTTGAGCAGCGCCGCCGCAACGCCGACGACCGCCACCGCGACGAAAGCCTGCAGCAGCGCGGACGCAAACGACAGCACGATGCCGCGCCGCCAAGTCTCTTCGTTGGCGACGAGATATGACGCAATCACCGCCTTGCCGTGGCCGGGACCGGCGGCGTGAAAGATGCCGTAGACGAAGGAGACGCCAAGCAAGGTCCACACCGCGCTGCCGTCGGTCTTGGCGGCGCGGATGATGCGCGACATGTCGCGGTAGAATTCGGCCTGCTTGGCGAACATCCAGCCGATGATGCCGTCGGCGGGCGGCGTTGGCGCGTTGCGCGGCGCGCCGAATGGAGCTCCTTGCGCGAAGGCGACATCAAGGGCGCCAGCCGCGAGCAGAAACGCGGCCGCAAACAGCATGAGCGCGATCACCGCGCGCTCAGCGGTAACCTTGGTCAGGGACATTTGACGGAAATCTTGTTGGAGAACGCCGCCCCGTAGCTGTTGTCCGGAATTTTGCCGTCCGGCGGAATTTCCGCCAGCTTCTGCGCCATCT
>JAYTFS010000163.1:0-26726 GCA_043734185.1 Pseudolabrys sp.
CCGATCTCTCGAAACTAACGACTTTGCAACCGGGATGGTTTTTCCGGAATTCAGCAATGGAAACTTGATCTTCCGACAGTCTTTTTGCGTCAACGATAAGGAGGGCCCAATCGGACTTCGGATTCTTAGTCATCTCCCGGAACGCTTCTGCAGTACCTGCATAAGCGGACATATCTACGTTGTCTGGCTGCAGATATTTCTGGACGCGACCCGAATAAAATTCGTTCCACGTGGGGTCAGAGAGAAAATGGAAAACGTTGGCGCTAGCAGCCATGGATAGAATCCTCGGAAGTCATAAGGCTTCCGCAGCCTATCACCTGAAGAGTAGGCCGTTAACTAGCTAGTTTCGCTAACCGCGGCGCCCCAGCATGACGAATTTTTTCCATGTGCCGTACGCGTTTGTCGATGAGGGCAGCCGTTCCAACATCTGACCGGTGGTATACGGGTCCGTCGACCAGTTTGGTGGCGTGTTCCGCAATTCTCTCCGCTTCTTCGAGCGAATTGCCTATCCCTACAATACCAATTGCTCTCGAACCGGTCAGGGTTAGCTTCCCGTCTTTTTCTGCTACTGCGCCGTAATACACACGAACGTTAGGCTCCTCCGCAGCAAATCGATCGAGCTTCGAGACATCGATCACCGGGCTTCCGTTTGTCTTTCCGGGATATGCCTCCGGCACTACGTATTTGCAGACGGTAGCTTTCTTTAAAAATCGGATATCAATCTTATTCAAACCGCCGGAGACAAGTGCGTCGCACACATCAAGGAAATCGTTTTCCAAGATTGACAGTACGTTCATGATCTCAGGATCACCGAAACGTGCATTGTACTCAATCACCTTTAAACCAACGCGAGTGAGCATGAAGCCTCCGTATAGAATCCCTTGGTACGGTCGGCCAATTTTATCGACGAGCGCCTCGCCAACTCTGCGGTTTATCTCTTCGGCTTCGCGTAATTCGCTTTCCTTCAAAAATGGCAAAAGATGGTCTGCGCAGGAGTATGAACCCATTCCTCCTGTATTCGGACCGCGATCCGCATTATGCGCACGCTTATGGTCCTGAACTGGGACCATGTGAACGATGTGCTCCCCATCAAAAAAAGATTGCAAGGAAAACTCTTCGCCATCGAGCTTTTCCTCAATCACGACTGCGGGCTGCTTTGATGCGAAAAGTTGTCGGCAATACTCAACGGCCTCCGAAACGGAGTGCAGGTGGTCGCCAGACACCATGACACCTTTGCCGCCGGTCAGCCCGTCAGGCTTGATAACGTAACTGCTTCTGCCTTTCAGGTAACTTTCGACTCCGTCCATGGATCGAAATACACGATGCTCAGGGCGTCCGGGAATGTTGTAGTCCCGCATCAAATCGCGGGTGAATGATTTGCTAGTTTCAAGCACGGCGAGAGCCTGGAGCGGGCCCACACATTTGACGCCCAAAGATTGAAGCAGATCCGCTACACCGACCTCTAGAGGCTCTTCAGGGCCGATGACAACAAGATCTGGCTTGAACTCTTCGACACACCGCCTAATAAACTCTTTGTCGTCTGTTTTGCCCACGTACAAATATTCGGGCGGCACCAACTTAGTATTATTGACGTCAGAGATTGCGCCCACAATCACTTGGTGAACACTGCTAAGAAGAGCCTGCACCAGAGCGTGCAGCCGTCCCGATTTGCAGATCACAAAAATCCGACGCGCCATAAATGTTTGTCCTGTCAGTCTAACACGCCCAACCCACGGTTAGCCGCGGGGTGTGAACGAGCTCTTCTGTTGTCCTGGAGAATTTTCGACGTATTCTTCTAACGCACGCGCCATCAGCCACGACTTTGTGACCTTTCTTGCGCGCGCTATCGTCTCAAGTTTCCTGTGAACGTCAACGCGGATTGTTGCCGTTATACGGACGGAGGGAGAGCGTAGCTTAGGCATTATAACCGCCATGGGCGGACTGCTGCAGAGTGCAGCACTCTGATTCGGTGTGAGTCTTCTGACCCACTCTAAATACTGAGCTACCGAATTCAAGGCCCACCACCACTTGTACTCAACTTTGTCAGCGACCAAACTGGGGGGTTCTAACCCCTGCGTAGGGGGCCCGCAACCGCGGCAGCGAGAGAATTTCGGGCGCGAAAACGCTTCTCCAGCTCACTTTTCCGAACTGCCGGAGAAGCTATAGCAGAAACAAAGAGCCCCGGCTTGGACACCGGGGCTCTGCCCTTCTTAAGAAGGACTTGTTGAAGCGCGGCTTACGATTCTCACTTCGATCCAGTCGTCCACTTCCTCGGCTACCCACGCAACCCTACAAGCTCCAAGCCGTACCCGCTTGGGGAATTGGCCGGCAGCTTCGAGCCGTGCGATGTGCGCGAAAGAATATGGGACGCCATAAACCGATTTGAGTTCCTTCTTCGATACCAGCTTCCGTATCATTGCAAACCCCTCGTGAAAGGGACGTTGCAACGCCCGGTTAGCCAGTTAACGGGCACCGCAAACATACATCTACATGGCGACTGTTTCAATCGTCACATAGGTGCACATAGGCGCTCAGAAGGCTCAGACTTGGGACTTAGAAGGGTCGAAAGCTTGGCCTCCCACAAACTAATCGCATCACGCATTTCATCCATGTAGAGGGCCCTGTTATAAACGTCGGCCACGGCGGTGATGACCCCTTGCGTCTGCAAGGTGCCGAGCTTGTGGTTCAGTAAGCGCTCAACGATGTGAGGCGGAACCTTCATTTCGGCGAGCTTGGTTGCGAACGTCCTGCGCAGATCCAGGAGCTGCCAAGGCGCAATCCGGCATATCTCCTTGAGCTCCCACTTCGCCTTGCCTGAACCATTCCACGGGCTCTCCGTATCCCGCCCGGGAAACAGTAGATCGGTGCTGTTGAAGCGCGGGATGGATTCAAGAATGTCGGCCGTAAGCTGGCCATAGGGAATGGTGTGCTGAGTACCATTTTTCGTGACGGGGAACGTAATAGTTCGCTCCTGCTTGTCGACGAAGGCGCGCCGGCACGAGGTCGTTTCACCCCACCGTGTGCCCCAGAGAAGCGAAAGTTTAATGATCGTGCCAAACGGATAGCCGACCATTTCGGCCGCCTTCCACACTTCGGCGATCTCCACATTGGTCAAAACACGCTTGCGGGGAATATAGCGGGCCGGCGCCCTTAGCCCTTCCATCGGCGAATGCTTGATGTATCGGGGCACGCACCAGCGAAAGAATATCCGGATGTCCACGAATACATGCAAAGCCTCGCCGGGAACCCGCTTCGCCAATTCGTCGGTCACTTTCACGATATCATGATGCGTGATCTGGTCTAGCCGCTTGTGCTGCAGCGACTTGAAAAAATACTTATTGATGACGCGCTTGACCTGATACTGCGTTCCCTCACTCATCGTCTGGACATGTATTTCGTAGAACTGCTGAACGGCTTCAGCGAATGTAGGGACTTTGACCTGCGGCTCGATCGGCGAACTAAGAAGCAGACGCGCTTCCTTGCGCGCCACGGCAAGCGGCTTGGCCGGATAGCGGCCGAGGCTCTTGCGGGCGCGCTCGCGACCGCGGATTACGATCCAGGTCTTGCGATTTTTTCCGACCCGAATGCCGAACGCAGGCGTGGTCGTGTCGAAGTAGACGCCGGGTTCTTTGAGACGCGACACGACAACGTCGGTGAGATGCACTACGGGCATTTTTTTGGCTCCGTTTTGGCTCCCAAACCACACGCGTAGAGGCGCGTTGGCGCGAGAAACCATGTTGAAGTTTTGGAGCCAAAAATTCAGAAAAGCTATGCAGTCACAGGCGTTTGACGGTCAGCATGTGCAGCAATGAGTCGCGCTGCAATTTTTTATTTTCGCGGTTGGGAAGCTGCCGTTCTACCATTGAACTACGCCCGCACGTTCAAACACTTAGCATCTTTTTACAAAAACGCTAGACACCGCTCAGGCACCGCAATATTCCGTGCCCATAAGTAAGCAACGACAGTTCAATCTCTCGTTCGAACCAATGTCCGCTATTGGAGAGCCAGCTCAACCGTCCCTGATGCCGCTTTAAAAATCTGAAGGTGGCGGCGAAATAAAATAGTTTTAATTATCAAATGGTTGTCTGAAGCGAATGTTGGGAAGCTGCCGTTCTACCATTGAACTACGCCCGCGCCAGGCGACCATAGCCAACGGCAAGCGCTGCATCAAACCTTGAAATGCTTGCTCAGCTTCAAGCTCTGCGCCTGATAATTCGAACCGATGCCTTGGCCGTATAACTTTTCCGGCCGCGCCATCATTTTTTCATACACCAGGCGCCCGACGATCTGTCCGTGTTCCAGGATGAACGGCACCTCGCGCGAGCGCACTTCGAGCACGGCGCGCGAACCCTTGCCGCCGGCACCGGCATAGCCAAATCCGGGATCGAAAAATCCGGCATAGTGAACGCGGAATTCACCGACCAGCGGGTCGAACGGCACCATTTCAGCGGCATAATCCGGCGGCACCTGCACCGCCTCCTTCGACGCCAGAATGTAAAATTCGTTTGGATCGAGGATCAGGCTCTTGTCGGGGCGCGCCTGCATCGGTTCCCAAAAATCCAGCACGGAATAGCTCGCTCGCCGCTCGACATCGATCAATCCGGTATGACGCTTGGCGCGATAACCCACCACGCCGCCTGGCAACAGGCCCGACAGATCGACGCCGACGGCCACGCCTTCGCTCACATCGGCGTCGTCGGCATCCACCAGCCGTTCCTTGCGGTGGAGTTCACGCAAAGCATCACCGCCGAGCAGCGCATGACCGCGGCGAAAGCGGATTTGCGACAGCCGCGAGCCTTCGTGCACCAGCACCGGAAAGGTGCGCGGGCTGATTTCGGCATACAGCGGCCCGTGATAACCCGCCTCGACGCGATCGAAGCCGCGTAGCTCGTCGGCAATGACCCGGGTAAATACGTCAAGCCGGCCGGTCGAGCTCTTCGGATTGGCGGCAGCAGAAATATCGTCGGGCAGTGCCAGGCTCTCCAAGAGCGGCACGATATAGACGCAGCCGGTTTCCAGCACGGCGCCGTCGGTGAGCGCAAATTCGTGTAGTTTTAATTCGTCGATACGCTGGGCGACGGTGGTACTGCCGGGCAGGAAGCTCGCCCGCACGCGATAGGCCACTTCGCCGAGCCGCAAGTCGAGGCTCGCCGGCTGGATCTGGTCGGGCACAAATTCGGTCGCGGGCAGAATCCCACCATCGGCAGCGAGTGCGGCAATCATGCGGTCGGGCAGAATGCCTTTGTCTTCGATGGCGAGCGAAAGCGGCACGGCGTTCCTTTTTTGGTGGCCGCGCCGATCTAACCCGATGGGTGCCTTGACGGGAAGCCGTGCGCACCGCTACAAACAGGTTATTCCGTGGTCAATTTGAGCCGGCCGGCTTGCAGCCACGTTAAACAAGTCGCTAAAAGGCCGGGGACACGTGTGCCCGGCCGAGAATTTTTCTCCGGCCGGTTTTTTGTTGGCTCGCGCTAACGGAGGCACATATGTCGGCGCCAAAGAACTACCGCCCCGAAACCCGGCTGGTCCATGCCGGCACCCTGCGCTCGCAGTTCGGCGAGACTTCGGAGGCGTTGTTTCTCACCCAAGGCTATGTCTATCCCACCGCCGAAGAGTGCGAGGCACGCTTCTCCGGCAAAGTGCCGGGCTATGTCTATTCGCGATACTCCAATCCCACCTTGAGCATGTTCGAGCAACGCATGGCCGCGCTCGAAAATGCCGAGGCCGCGCGCTCGACCGCGACCGGCATGGCCGCGGTCACCACCGCGCTGATGGGCCTCGTGCGGGCTGGCGATCACGTGGTCGCCGCCAAGGCCCTGTTTGGCTCGTGCCTTTGGGTGATCGAAGAATGGCTGCCGCGTTTCGGCGTGACCTCAACGCTGGTCAACGGCACCGACCTTGCGGCTTGGAAAAAAGCGGTTCAGCCGAACACCAAAGTGTTCTTCATGGAGACGCCGACCAATCCGATGCTTGAGGTCTATGACATTCAGGCGGTCGCCGACATCGCGCACAATGCCGGCGCCATGCTGGTGGTCGACAATGTGTTCGCCACCCCCCTCTATCAGAGCCCCCTCATGCTGGGCGCCGACTGCGTGGTCTATTCGGCCACAAAACATATCGACGGACAGGGCCGCGTACTCGGCGGCGTCATTCTGGGCTCCGAGAAGTTCATCATGGATCACGTGCATCAGGTGATCCGGCAGACCGGTCCATCACTGTCGCCATTCAACGCTTGGGTTTTGCTCAAGGGACTGGAGACTTTGTCGGTGCGCGTGGCGCGGCAGACCGAAACGGCCGGGGCGGTGTCTACTGCGCTATCTGGCCACAAGAAGATCACCCGGCTGATCTATCCCGGCCGGGCCGATCATCCACAAGCTGATGTCGTCAAAAAACAGATGCGTGCTGGCTCAACGCTCTGCTCTTTCGAGATCGAGGGCGGCAAGGAAGGCGCCTTCCGTTTCCTCAATGCCTTGCAGTTGATCGGCATCACCAACAATCTCGGCGACGCCAAGAGCCTGATCACGCATCCAACGACGACGACACATCAGCGCCTGACGGCGGAGCAGCGCACCGGGCTCGGCATCGGCGATGGACTGGTACGTTTCTCGGCCGGTCTCGAACATGCCGACGACCTGACCGAGGATATTCTGACGGCACTCGACAAAGCGTGAGTCCGCGGCGCAGTTACAAATGAAACGGGCGCGGCACTTGCGTGCTGCGCCCGAAAAAAAATCCCGATCGAAGACTCTTACGGCGTCAGGTGCGGGTGCGCGGTGGCCGAAAGCACCGGCCGCTGCGCCGCTTCGGAAATGGCGAGCCCAAGTCCCTTGGCCATGCAAGCGTAGCTCCAGTCATTCATATGCAGCCCATCGGGCGCGACGAACGTCTCGAACGGCATGTGATCGACCTCGACCCAATGCTTCATCAATTCGAAGCGGCGGAACAGGTCAACATCTTCCGACTTCGCGGTCGCCGCGATCAATTCGACCATGCGCGCAGCTTCCGGCTTCACGATCACCTTCGGTGCGAATTGCGGATCGATCAGCACGACATCGGCGCCAACCGCGCGGATAATTTTAAGGCCGTCGCGAATCGACGAGTCGCGGTTGGACATTGCTCGATCGCGGATCACCGAATTGGTGCCGAGTTGCCACAATACCAGATCGGGCTTGGCGGCGACCACCGCGGAATCGAAACGCTTGAGCATGTCGCCAACTTCTTCGCCGTTCACGCCGCGATTGAGCACGGTGATCGAATGAGTCGGGAAGCGCTGCTTGAGCTCGGCCGCAAGCCGGCTCGGATAATTCGCAATCGGCGAACTCGCGCCCGCGCCTGCGGTCGAAGAAGAACCGATGGCGACGATGGTGATGGGCAGATTGGTCGCCAGCTTGTGTGCGATGCGCGCCAGCGGATGGGCGAGACGCACCAGGTCTATCGGCGCATCGCAAGTCGGAACGGGTGTTTCGGCGCGCGCCGACAACGGCACAGCGAGACCAGCGATGAGCGTAGCGATAGCGATAGCGAGGGGCTTGAACGCCCAGTCGGCGAAATCTTTTCTCGGCACGGACGTTTCCCTTAGCCCCGATTAGCGGCCGCCCTCGGCGTGCGGTTCGCTTGGTTTTGCCGCCGTAATCACAAGTTCGGCCAGCAATCGCCCTATGCAATCATGCACATGCTCGGCCATGTCAAGTTTTTTCGTGGCCGAATACAAATCGAACGTTCCGGTGTCCGCCCACAGCTTCATGATGGCGAAGCGGTCGAACAGTGGCACCTCATGTTGCAGTGCAACCCAACGCATATTTTCCGCGTAGGTACCGAGGGCGATCATCGACTCCGTACGCGGACTGTATTGCGGATTGATGAAAACAAGATCAGCACCCGCCGAACGGGCAATATTAACCCCCCTATCAAGAGTCTGGCTGAATTGGTCTGGATCCATGCCCTGCATGGCGTCCACGGTTCCCGTTTGCCAAACCACCAGCGCGGGTTTTGCAGCGGAAAGCGCCTGCGGCATTGCCTTCACCATTTCCGCAGCGCCGCGCTTGGCTTTCACGTCAGTGGTTACTTTGACTTCGACGCCAGGCAGCCTTTCCATCAGTGCGTGCTGTAGCCGCGCCGGATAAGCGTCCTTGCTGCCATTCGTGCCTGGCAGAAGCGAGGAGCCCGCACCAAGCACCAGAATATCGAGGTGCTTTGCAGCAAGGGCACGCGTGACCTGCCGCAGTGCAAAATTGGGATCGATTATATTTTCCGCAATGCGGCATTCAGCCGGAAGGGCGGCTGGTTTTGGCACTTCGGAATTGGCCGATCCGGCCAGCACAAGAAGTGCAAGCAGGAGCGTTATGCGCCCGATCATGCGTTACCCCCCGCGTAGCCTTTTTTGGATGTAGGCGGCCGCGGTCCCGATCCTTGCCGTTCGATGACTCTATACCACGATATCAAGACGGCTGCGCCAACCATAATGGCAATGCCGGAAATGCTGACAATCACGTGGGTCAGCACGGTGTTGGATACCTCGGTGAATACGAAATGTCCGGCAAACGACAGAAAGACACCGAGACAGAAAATGCCGAGCGAGTGTTGGCCACAGACAATGGCCGGCCAAAACACGCGCGACTTCAGCGCCGGCCAATCGCTCGGCACCAGCCACACCGTAATAACCGCCAGCGACAGAAAATGCAGGATGCGCAGTACGTCGAGATTGGTTTTGTCGATCGGATAGATCGCATCGCCGACAAATTTCGGCACAAAGACGCCGAGACGCGGAAAGTACCAAGTCATCGCGATAGAAAACGCGAATAACAGGTAGGCGAACGCCAAGCCGATCAGCACTGGTGACTTGATCCAGCGCCTTAGACTTTGCGCACCACCCAACGCACACCAGGCGCCGAATACGAACAGCAATTGCCAAGCATATGGATTGAACGCCCAGGTGCCGTTCGGATAGGCCTCGAAGTTCCAATCGAACAGCCACATGAGCGTGTAGATTCCGGCCGAGATGACAAGCGCCAGCGAGGGCGCGCGCAGCAATAGCCACAAGATCGGAGCAAACCAGAGCAGCAGGACGATATAGAGCGGCAGTATGTCCATGTTCACTGGCTTGAACTTCAGAAGCAGCGCCTGAAGGATTGTGACATCCGGATTCTTCATAAAGTCGAGGACGCCCATTTCTTCGGTGAAGAGCGGGTTGTCGAATGAGTGCGCTACGTAAGCGATCTCCGCGAGATAGATCGTGAACAAGAAGACGTGCGCGATATAGATCTGCCAAGCCCGTTTGAGAATGCGCGCTGCCGCGACGATGAAACCGCTCGCTTGCATAGCGCGGCCATAGACGAAGGCCGCGGCATAACCCGAGATGAAAACGAAAATCTCGGCAGCGTCGCTGAAGCCATAATTACGGATGGTAATCCAGCTCACTGCGTTGGACGGAATATGGTCGAGAAAAATAAGCCAAAGCGCGACGCCGCGGAACAGGTCCAGCCGCAGATCGCGTTCGATTTTGGCCGGGGCCTTGAATGGCTTTTCTTTCATGCGCTCTTTCGGCCATAATCCCGGAACAGAGTCCAATCTAAGCGACATATATTAGTAAGGCATTTAGATGTACCGCGCCGTAACCCGCAAGATCGAGGTCACGGTGACGCCCCGCTTTGTCTCGGAGCGGTCGTCGCCGAGCAACGGCTATTACTTCTGGGCCTACACCATCGACATTGCCAATACCGGGCCCGAAACGGTGCAGCTCAAAACACGCCATTGGCGCATCACGGATGCTCTGGGACGGCTACAAGAGGTCAAGGGACCAGGCGTCGTCGGCGAGGAACCGACCCTCAAGCCCGGTGAAAATTTCGAATATACCAGTGGCGTTCCGCTGCCCACGCCGTCCGGCTTCATGGCAGGCACCTACGGCATGGTGACAAAGGCGGGTGAGCATTTCGATATCGAAATTCCAGCCTTCTCCCTCGACTCGCCTTCGGCCGAACGCACGATTAATTGACCGGCAAGCAGCCTTTGAAGCGGTCAAGCGCTGGGCGGGGCAGCATCGCCAGCACCGCGCCAGTCTGCGCATGATCCTGCACGGCTTCGAACTGCGGTTCCGGCAGCGCCACGCAGCCGCCGGTGCCGGTTCTCCCGGGCAATTGCAGATGGATAAAGATGCAGGATCCCGCCCGCGCTTTGCGGTCGGTGGGATAATCGATCAGAAGCCCGCGGCGATATTCCGGTACGCGCCACATATTCTCGCCGCGCACGTTCGGGCCGATCTCGGCGCGCGACTTGATCGTGTTGTAAGCGGGCGAGGAAACATCATTGACGCATGTCATGCCGTCGGTAATCCGCAGATAGTTAGGGCGATCCGACACTGCAAACCCGAAACTGCGGCCGATCTTATAAAACCCTGCCGGCACGCGCTTGTCGCCTTCCACCTTGATTGGTTCACCGCTGCGCGCAAAAGCGCGAAACGCACGCGCCCAGCCCATTCCTCTATGGCCGATCAACGCCGACGCCGGACCGCCACTTATCTGCCATGCCGCATTCGCAGTCGCGCGCTCATAACGCTGCACAATCGCGCCGGTGCTGGCGAACGTATCGGAGGTGACGAGGACCAGGCGACGCGCCTTGGCAAGCGGCTCCGGGCAGCTTTGCGCCAGCGCCGCGTGCGGTGCCAGCATAACAATAACTGCCAGGATCGCCGCCCGCATCAATTTGATTTCGCCTCTACCTCACCGGGCGCAAACACGTAAGTCGCGCTGCAAAATTCGCAGGTGACGGAAATTTTGCCCTCCTCGATCATGTGGTCGCGGTCATCCTGCGAAAAGCTTTTGAGCATCGCCTCGACGCTATCGCGCGAGCACGAGCACTCCGCACGCACGTTAGCCGTCTTGAACACGCGCACCCCCGGCTCATGAAACAGCCGGAAGACCAGCCGCTCGCTGGAGACCGCTGGATCGATCAATTCAACGTCTTCGACGGTTTCAAGCAAGGCGCGGCCCTGTACCCAGGCATCGTCTTCCGGCACCGCCGACAGTTCCATGCCTTCCGGCGCGTCGCCCGGATCGAGATCGGCGACACGCGCGCGATCCGGCGACTTCGGCAGGAATTGCAGTAGCATGCCGCCGGCGCGCCAGTGATGCTTGGCGCCGCCTTCGCCAGCAACCAATTCCTCGGCCACCGCCAGACGCACCCGCGTCGGGATTTGCTCGGAGCGCAGAAAATATTCGTGCGCCGCGTCTTCCAGCGTGCCGCCATCGAGCGCGACCAGGCCTTGGTAACGGCTGGTGTCAGTGCCCTGATCGATGGTCATGGCGAGATGACCTTTGCCAAGTAGCGCGCCGGCATCGGCCTTGCCCGCCTTAACCGCCGCGGCGACGCCGTCCTTCCCGAAACGCGCGCAGGCGCGCACCATGCCAGGCGTGGTGAAGTCCACAACCAGCAAGCCAACCGGGCCGTCGGTCTGTGTCTGCAAGATGAAGCGGCCCTCGATTTTCAGTGCCGAGCCGAGCATGACCGTAAGCACCACCGCCTCGGCCAATAGCTTGGCGACAGGCGGCGGATAATTGTGCTGTTCCAGGATTTGATCCATCACGGGGCCAAGCCGCACGACGCGGCCGCGCAAGTCGAGCGCCGCCACTTCAAAAGGCATGACCGTGTCGTCGGCCGTGGTGGCCGCCGGCGCGCGGGAGGGAATGGCGATCTCGGGATTACTCATGTGGGCGCTCGTCATGGCCCCTATGTAGCGTTGCGCGGCCGAATTTCGAGCCCCCGAACGCGCTCAGCGCGCATCGGCGTGCAGGCACCAGGCGAGCAGACCCTTCTGGGCATGCAGGCGGTTTTCCGCCTCGTCGAACACCACCGATTGCGGCCCATCCATCACCTCGTCTGTAACTTCCTGGCCGCGATGGGCTGGCAGACAGTGCATGAACAGCGCATCGGGCTTGGCCTTCGACATCAGGCGGGCATTGACCTGATAGCGCTTAAGCAGGTTGTGCCGTGTCTTGGCGTCGCGGTCACCCATCGATACCCAGGTATCGGTGACGACGCAGTCGGCATCCTTCACAACGCCTTCCGGGTCGACGCTGAATGTGATCGCAGCGCCGGACGACTTCACCCAATCCATTAGCCATTTCTTCGGCTTGAGTTCCGACGGGGTCGCCACGCGAAGCTGGAAGTCGAAACGTTCGGCGGCATGCATCCACGACGCCAGCACATTGTTGGCGTCACCGGTCCAGGCCACCGTGCGGCCGCGAATGGACCCGCGCTTTTCTTCGAATGTCATGACATCCGCCAGCACCTGGCAGGGGTGCGAGCGCCGCGTCAGCCCGTTGATCACCGGCACCGTGGCGTGGCGTGCGAGTTCGGCAACCGCTTCGTGGTCAAGAATGCGGATCATGATGGCGTCGACAAACCGCGAGAGGACACGCGCGGTGTCGGCCAGGGTCTCACCACGGCCAAGTTGCATTTCCTGCGCCGTCAGCAGGATCGCCTCACCGCCGAGCTGGCGCATGGCGACATCGAAGGACACCCGCGTGCGAGTCGAAGGCTTGTCGAAGATCATCGCCAACGTCTTGCCCGCCAACGGCGCCGTGAGAATGCCGCGCTTATGCTCGGCCTTCATCGCGCGGCTATTGCCGATCATCCCGGTCAGCACGGGCTTCGGGATATCGATCAGATCGAGAAAATGCCGCACGCCGTTGCCGGTCATGAGGCCACCTGCTTGGTGTTCTGCCTATCCTGGCGCGGATGCGCCTGCGCCAACCGCGTGCAGGCGCGGTCGATGCGGGCGATCGCCTCGGAGATCTCATGCTCGCCAATGATCAATGGCGGCAGCAGCCGCACGACATTGTCGCCGGCGGAAACGGTGATCATTTTCTCGGCGCGCAGTTCGTCGACCATTTCCGACGCCGGCGGCACCATGCGCAGGCCCATCAGCAGACCTTCGCCCCGCACCTCGGCAATGACCGCACTGTGCCGGTCTTTGAGTTCCGCCAGCCGTTGCTTGAGCAGCAGTGAATTCTTCCGAACGCGATCGAGGAACCCGTCGGCCGTCACGACATCCATAACGGCGTTGCCGGCCGCCATCGCCAGCTGATTGCCGCCAAACGTGGACCCGTGCGTGCCCGCGGTCATGCCCTTGGAGGCTTCCGCCGTCGCGAGACACGCGCCAATCGGAAAACCGCCGCCGAGCGCTTTCGCCAGCGCCATGATGTCGGGCGCAACGCCTGTGTGCTCGTAGCAGAAAAGGTCGCCGGTGCGGCCGACGCCGGTCTGCACTTCGTCGAACATCAGCAGCAGGCCGTTGTCGTCGCACAACTTGCGCAGAGCACGCAGAAAAGCGTGCGGCACGACCCGCACGCCGCCCTCGCCCATGACCGGCTCGATCAGGATGGCGGCGGTCTCCGGTCCGATGGCTTTCTTGACGGCTTCCAGATCCGCGAATGGCACCTGGTCGAAGCCCGGCATCGGCGGACCGAAGCCTTCCAAATATTTTTTATTGCCGGTTGCTGCGATGGCCGCCAGCGTGCGCCCGTGGAACGCGCCTTCGAAGGTGATGATGCGGAAACGTTCGGGCTTGCCCGACGCCGATTGATATTTCCGCGCCATCTTGATGGCACACTCGATCGCCTCGGCGCCGGAGTTCTGAAAAAATACCGTGTCTGCGAAAGATGCCGCGCACAGCCGGTCAGCGAGCTTTTCGCCTTCCGGAATGCGGTACAAATTCGAGACGTGCCAGACCTTCTTGGCCTGCTCGGTCAACGCTTCGACCATGTGCGGATGGGCATGGCCGAGCGCATTGACGGCAACGCCCGAGGTGAAATCAAGATAGCGCTCACCCGAGGTCGTGATCAGCCAAGTGCCCTCGCCCCGCTCGAAAGCGAGGTCGACGCGCGCATAAGTTGGCAATAAATGCGAGCTCACAGCCAGTTTCTTTCATCAATTGGCGATTGCCCGATCCAAACCCCTTGGACCGGTTACGCACGTGACATTCGGTCATTGTAGAGCCGAAATAAAATGTGCCGCCTCGCTGGGCGGCACTTTTTTCATTTTAATTCCGTGACTTGCGCTGTCAACACAACGCCGGAAAGTGGTGTGCCGCGACTCAATTATGCCGCAAGCGCCGATTCTATTGGAAAAGCTGTTGTTAGGTGGGGATTGGGGCTTGCGAACGCTTGCACGTGGCTTACCCCATATTGTAGCTTTTCGGCCAGCAAGTACGACATCTCGTACTAGCTGATCGAATTCTAGTTCATTCCTAAAGCGTAGGGGTTTGGCGCGTGCGTGCCAGGCAACGAGGATGGATTCAATCTGCGGCTTTGTTAAGCCCTTGAGGCTTTTGGAGAAAACCCGATGAGCTGGACGGACGAAAGGGTCGCGCTCCTCACGAAGTTATGGGCGGACGGCCTGTCCGCGAGCCAGATCGCCGCCGAACTCGGCGGCATCACCCGCAATGCGGTCATCGGCAAGGTGCACCGCCTCGGCCTTTCCGGCCGCGCCAAAAGCCCTTCCTCCTCGAGCCCGAGGCCGCGGAAGGCGAGGACATCGGGACATATGATGCGAGTCCCGAGGGCGTCGATGCGGGGCAATACCGCGCTGGCTTACGACTATCAGGAAGAGCCCGAGCCGGAACTGATCGAAATTCCGGTCGAGCAGCGCAAGACGCTTCTGCAACTGACCGAAAAGACCTGCCACTGGCCGGTCGGCGATCCGGGCAGCGCGGATTTCTTCTTCTGCGGCGGTGAATCGGCCAACGACCAGCCCTACTGCACGTTCCATGCCCGCGTCGCCTATCAACCGGCCAGCGACCGGCGTCGCGACAAGCGGTCGTTCAGGAGCTGATCAAGGCGACGCTTATTCCGCGGCGCGGCCGAAGCGGTCGTCGAGCGCATAGCCGGCGCCGCGCACGGTGCGGATCGGGTCCACTTCTCTGCCGCGATTGATTGCCTTGCGCAGGCGGCCGACATGCACGTCCACGGTGCGCTCGTCGATATAGATCTCGCTGCCCCAAACGCCGTCGAGCAGTTGCTCGCGCGAAAATACCCGGCCCGGACGCTCCATCAGGAATTCCAGCAGGCGATATTCGGTCGGCCCCAGATCGATGGCTTGGCCACTCCGCATGACGCGCTTTTTTTCGCGGTCGAGCTCGATGTCGCCGATGGTAAGCACGGTGGCAACCTTGTCCGGGTTGGCACGGCGCAACAAAGCACGCACACGCGCCAGCAATTCCGGCACCGAGAATGGCTTGACCATGTAATCGTCGGCGCCGGTCGCAAGGCCGCGCACTTTTTCGCTCTCCTCGCCGCGGGCCGTGAGCATGATGATCGGCAACTGGCGGGTCTCCGGGCGAGCGCGCAGACGGCGGCATAATTCTATTCCCGACAGGCCGGGCAGCATCCAATCCAGCACCACAAGGTCGGGAGTGCTTTCCTTCAGCCTTGTGTCGGCCTCGTCGCCTCGCGCCGCGGATTCCACTTCATAGCCCTCCGCCTCGAGATTATAGCGAAGCAGCATCGTGAGCGGTTCTTCGTCCTCGACGATCAGAATGCGCGCGCTCATGGGATCCCGTTATCTCTCGCCGGCGACCAGCGCCGCAATGGTGGTGGTGTCGCCCTTCGGCCGCGGATCGGCAATCGGGCGGCCTTCAATCACGTAGTGCACGGATTCCGCGATGTTCGTGGCGTGATCGCCCATGCGCTCGATGTTCTTGGCGCAAAACATGAGGTGAATGCAGAATGTGATATTACGCGGGTCTTCCATCATATAGGTCAGCAACTCGCGAAACACCGAGGTGCAGACCGCGTCGATCTCCTCGTCGCCCCGCCATACCGCCATTGCCTTGGTGATGTCACGCCGGGCGTAAGCATCGAGCACCAATTTCAACTGCTCAAGCACCAAGTCGGTCATATGCTCAACGCCGCGGATCAGCTTGGCCGGCGGGAACTCGCCATTGAGCGCTATGACGCGCTTGGCGATGTTCTTGGCGAGGTCGCCAATGCGCTCGAGATCGTTAGCCAAACGCAGGGCGCCGACGATATCACGCAGGTCGACCGCCATCGGTTGACGACGGGCAATGGTCAGCACCGACTTTTCCTCGATCTCGCTCTGCAGCGCGTCGATATTGGCGTCCGCCTGTGTGACCCGCTGCGCCAGAGCGCTGTCGCGCTTGGCCAGAGCATCGACGGAATCGGCGACCTGCTTCTCGGCTAGGCCGCCCATCTCGGCCACCATCCGGGCAAGATCCTGGAGGTCGCCGTCGAACGCTTTTGCCGTGTGCTGATCGTTCATATTTGTCGTCCTTGATTCTTATTGACGCATTAGCCGAAGCGACCGGTTATGTAGTCCTGCGTGCGCCGATCGCTAGGTGTCGTGAACATGCGCGATGTTTCGCCGTATTCGAGTAGTTCGCCGAGATACATGAAGGCGGTGAAGTCGGAGACGCGCGCGGCCTGCTGCATGTTATGGGTAACGATGGCGATCGTATAATCTTCCTTGAGCTCGTCGATCAGTTCTTCGATCTTGGCGGTCGAGATCGGGTCGAGCGCCGAGCAAGGCTCGTCGAACAGGATCACTTCCGGGCGCACCGCGACCGTGCGCGCAATGCAGAGGCGTTGCTGCTGGCCGCCGGACAACGAGAGCCCGTTGGCGCCGAGCTTGTCCTTGACCTCATCCCACAACGCGCCACGCTGCAATGCGAGCCTGACGCGGTCGTCCAGTTCCGATTTCGGCAGCTTTTCGTATAGCCGGATACCGAACGCAATGTTTTCGTAAATCGTCATCGGAAACGGCGTCGGCTTCTGAAACACCATGCCGACCTTGGCGCGCAGCAAATTGATATCCTGCGAGGGTGACAGAATATTGTCGTTGTCGAGGCGGACTTCGCCTGTAGCGCGCTGGTTGGGATAAAGATCGTACATCCGGTTGAGGATGCGCAGCAGCGTGGATTTGCCGCAGCCCGACGGTCCGATGAAGGCGGTGACCCGGCCCTGGTAGAGCGACACGTTGATGTTCTTCAGCGCGCGGTTATCGCCGTAGTAGAAATCCAGGCCTTTGACCGAAACTTTCTCGTTCAGGCCTTCCGCGCTGCCGGCCGAGTGGGTGACCGTCGGCACTGTGAACGTTGCTACGCTGTTCATGTTGATTTTCTCTGTGAAGCGAGGGCACGCGCGATAATGCTCAAGGTCAGCACCGTGAGCGTGATGATGAGGGCGCCGGTCCAGGCCAGATCCTGCCAGTCCTTGTAGGGGCTGAGCGCAAACTGGAAGATGACAACCGGCAGGCTGGACACCGGCGCATTCAGGTTGGTGCTCCAGAACTGGTTGTTGAGAGCGGTGAACAGCAGCGGCGCTGTTTCACCGCTGATGCGCGCAACGGCCAGGAGCACGCCGGTGATCATGCCAGCACGAGCCGCGCGGTAGGCAACTTTCTGGATCATCAACGAGCGCGGCAGGCCGATCGAGGCGGCAGCCTCGCGCAGCGTGTCTGGAACCAACGTGAGCATGTCTTCGGTGGTGCGCACCACAACCGGAATCACGATTACTGCCAGCGATACTGCACCAGCCCAACCGGAGAAGTGCCCCATCTGGGCCACCATGATCTCGTAAACGAACAGACCAATCACAATCGAGGGCGCGCTGAGCAGAATGTCATTAATGAAGCGCACGACGGTGGACAGTTTATCGTAGCGGCCATACTCGGCCATGTAGGTGCCGGCGAGAATTCCAATCGGCGTACCAATTAGGACTGCGAGTACGGTCATCACCAGACTGCCCATGATCGGATTGAGCAGTCCACCTGTAGCGCCTGGCGGCGGCGTCATTTCGGCGAATACCGCGAGCGACAGGCCGCTGAAGCCCTTGAAAAGCAGCACCGCGAGAATCAGCAGCAGCCAGGCCAAGCCGAAGAAGGTGGCCGCGTAGGCCATGGTCATGGTCGTGACGTTGCGGCGCTGACGGCTTCGGTAGAGCGGGGTGTCGGTTTGCGAACTCATGATCAGACCCCCAGCCGCGCGTTGAGACGCATCAGCATGAAGCGCGCGAGGGCGAGCACGATGAAGGTGATGACGAACAGGATCAAGCCGAGCGCGATCAGCGACGAAGTGTAAAGGTCGCCGACGGCCTCGGTGAATTCATTGGCGATGGTGGCCGAGATCGTCGTCCCCGGCGCCAGGATCGATCCGGAAATACGGTGCGCGTTGCCGATGACAAAGGTAACCGCCATGGTTTCGCCGAGCGCGCGGCCGAGACCCAGCATCACGCCGCCGATCACGCCCACGCGGGTGAACGGCAGCACCACGTAGCGCGCAACCTCCCAGGTCGTGCAGCCGAGTCCGTAAGCAGCCTCTTCGAGAACCGGTGGCACCGCTTCAAATACATCGCGCGAGATCGACGTGATGAAGGGCAGCACCATGATGGCGAGAATCAAGCCGGCGGTCAGCACGCCAATGCCGTAAGGCGGGCCGGCGAAAATCGTAGAAAGCCCCGGCACGTTGCCGAACACTGTGATCAAAAACGGCTGCACGTAGGTTTGCAAGAACGGCGCAAAAACGAACAGGCCCCAGATGCCGTAAATGATGGAAGGGATACCGGCGAGCAGTTCGATGGCGACGCCGATCGGCCGGCGCAGCCACATCGGGCACAACTCGGTGAGGAAAAGCGCGATGAACAGTCCGATCGGCACGGCAATCAGCATCGCGATGATCGAGGTGACGACGGTGCCGTAAATCGGCGAGATGGCGCCGAAATTTTCGGTGACCGGATTCCAGCTCTCATTGATCAAGAAGTTGAAACCGAACTGGTGCAGGGCGGGCCAGGCGCCATGGATCAGCGAAATGATAATACCGCCGAGGATTATTAGAACGGTAATGGCAGCAGTGCGCGTGAGATAGCGGAAAGCCACATCGCCAAGACGCAGACGCTGGAGAACCTTGGCCCGATCGACCTGTTCGGTGACCGAAATGGCTTGCCCCTGATACGCAACGTCAACCACAGGTGGCCTCCCGGTAGACATCAGGCTCTCCTTGGACTTTCGGGAGGGCCACTCAAGCGGCCTCGAGACCGCAACACAAGCCACCCAACGGGTGGCGGTGGACAAAGGAAAGGGCGCCAAATAACGGCGCCCTTTTCCGCTTTTGCCTATCAGAATACGGGCTTGCCGCTCGGATCCTTGATTTCAGCCTTCCAATACTTCTCGACATCCGAAGCCACCTTCGCCGGCATCGGCACGTAGTCGAGTTCCTCGGCCGTCTTGGCGCCGTTCTTGTAGGCCCAAGCAAAGAACTTGAGCGCTTCGCCAGTGGCAACCGCGTCGGCCGGCTGCTTGTAGACCAGGATCCAGGTCGCCGCCGTCATCGGCCACGACTTATCGCCGGACTGGTTGGCGAGGATCACGCCGTAGCCGGGCTGCGACTTCCAGTCGGCATTGGCAGCGGCCGCCTGGAACGCTTCCGCGGTCGGGGCCACCGTCTTGCCGGACTTGTTGACCATCTTGGTATAGGTCAACTTGTTTTGCAGGGCATAGGCATACTCAACGTAGCCGACGGCGCCTTTGGTATTGGCGACATTGTTGGCAACGCCTTCGTTACCCTTGGCGCCAATCCCCGCCGGCCATTGTACCGCGGTGTTGGTGCCGACTTTCGACTTCCAATCGGCGCTCACTTCCGACAGGTAATAGGTGAAGTTGAAGGTGGTGCCCGATCCGTCCGAACGGTGCACGATTGCGATGGCTTGATCCGGCAGCTTGGCGCTCGGGTTGAGCTTCGCAATCAGCGGGTCGTTCCACTTGGTGATTTCGCCGAGGAAGATTTTGCCGAGCGTCGGGCCGTCGATGGTGAGATCGCCCGGCTTGACGCCGTCGAGATTCACGACCGGCACGATGCCGCCCATCACCATCGGAAATTGCGCCAGGCCGCTTTCGTCGAGGTCTTTGCCGGTGAGCGGCGCATCAGTGGCGCCGAAGGTCACGGTCTTGGCCTTGATTTGCTTGATGCCGCCGCCGGAACCGATCGACTGATAATTCAGTCCATTACCGGTTTCTTTTTTATAGGCGTCGGCCCATTTGGCGTAGATCGGATAGGGGAAGGTGGCGCCGGCACCCGAGATGTCGGCGGCGTTGGCGGGTCCGTAAGCGGCAGCGGCAATAAAGCCGGCGGCGGCTACTGCGGTCCAGTGTTTCAATTGCTCTCTCCATGTTTGCGGTCATAGGCGTCCACGGGCCACGCCCGAGGAACTTCGCCCTTTGTCCACTCTGTGGACGGCCGCTGTTGCTTTGAAACGCGCTCCAAGACTGATCTTCGGACGAGATTTATTTTCGTTGACGAAAGACGTTCCGAAGTTGCATTCAGCCATAGGCGTCGCATGTCACCGTTCTATAAACATTAGGTGACAGTCACATGACGGCGTAACCCAATGATATCTATGGCAATTCATTCGCAGCAGCAGAATCGCCGGTGCGCAAAGGCAGATGCATGATGAAAGCCGCGCCGGCACCCAGATTGCTCTCGATGGTCAGCCTGCCGCCATGCCGGTTGAGCACGTGCTTGACCAGCGCGAGCCCCAGGCCGGTTCCACCTTGGGCGCGGCTGTCAGCCACGTCGACGCGGTAGAAACGCTCGGTAAGGCGCGGCAGATGCTCAGGCGCAATGCCAGGGCCGTAGTCGCGCACCGTCATGCGGGCCTCTGGCGCGCCGGCGCGGGTTTGAGCGCGTGCCAGCGTGATATCGACGCGCTTGCCGGCCTCGCCGTATTTGAGCGCGTTCTCGACCAGGTTTTCGAGCGCACGGATTAGTTCGTCGCGGTCGCCGAGAACGATCAGCGATTCGGCGGGCGCGGTGACCTTGATATCGACGCCCCGGTTGCGCGCCAGCATCTGTAATCCGTCGACAACTTGCCGCACGATCGGCGCCAGATCGACATCCGTATTGGGTTGCAGATGCGCATTGAGCTCAATGCGCGAGAGCGACAGCAGATCGTCAATCAGACGCGCCATGCGCGTTGCCTGCCCCTGCATGATGGCGAGAAATTTTTCGCGCGCGACAGGATCGTCCTTGGCGAGACCTTGCAGAGTCTCGATAAAGCCCAGCAACGCGGCCAGCGGCGTGCGCAGCTCGTGGCTGGCATTGGCGATGAAGTCGGCGCGCATCTCCTCGACGCGGCGCAGCGGGGAAAGATCATTGAACGTCATCAACAGAATGTCGGAATGAGTATCGCCGACATTCGCAAGCTTCACCGGTACCACAAAGGCCTCAAACCAGCGGTCGAGCGGCACGCGTTCGAAAAATTCCACCCGCTGCGGTTCACGCCGCTTTCCGGCGCGCCGGATCGCATCGACCAGTTCCGGCATGCGCAAGCTGATCAAAGCCGGCTCGCCGCGACGCAATGTGGGCGCGAGTGTTGTCGCCGCATCATTGAACGCGATTACGCGGCCGCCGTGATCAAGCACGATCGCAGGCCCCGGCAATCCGCCGATCAGCGATTCAATCAGCAAAGCTTGCGGATGCGGCGCCGCTCGATTGGTAAACGGCTGCGCGCCGTCGGCGCTGGCGTTAATGCCCGTTCGACCCGACAATGCCAGCCACGCGGCACGCACCCGGCGCGGCCAGTCTTCTCGGCGGTCATCTTCTATCGCCATCCGTCAGCCGGCATCGGTATTCTTGACGTTGATCTCGCTGCGGATTGGAGCGGTCACCGATGTTACCGCAGCCAGTTCCGCCTTGACCCGCGCGCCGTGCATATTGAGCCAGATTTCGCGCACGCCCAGAATAACCAGCGCGATTGCGAACGGCGTCAGATAATAGAGTACCCGGAACAGCAACAGTCCTGCCAGCACCGATTCCTTGTCGAATTGCCACAAGGCCACCATCATGGCGGCGTCGAAAACGCCGAGCCCGCCGGGCGCGTGGCTGGCAAAACCGAGCAGCGTCGCCGATACGAACACCACCGCCACCGTCACGAATCCGATATTCGGCTCGCTTGGCAGCAGCACGTACATGGCAAGCGCACAGCAAGCGAGATCGAGAATGCCGATGGCGATCTGGAGCAAAGTGGACGGCCCGCTCGGCAATTTCACGTTCCATTCGTCGCGTCCGATTTCGCGCGACGCGCTCCAGACCCATGCCACGTAGCTGACCAGAATCGCCAGGATCGCAACGGCGAGTGTACGGTTTACCGCAGGCGGCAGTTGATCGATCAGCCCCGCGGCCTCCGGGTGAAAGGCAATGCCAAGTCCGAGCACGGTGACGTTGCCGAGCCAGAACGTCAGACCCGCCAGAAAACAGATCTTGGCCACCGAAACCGCGTCGATCCCGTAGGCCGAATAGATTCGATAGCGCACCGCGCCGCCGGTAAATACCGTGGCGCCGATATTGTGCCCGATCGAGTAGCTGGTGAAGCCGGCGAGCGCGGCAATGCGATAGGGAATCTTCTTTTGTCCGATCGTGCGCAAAGCGAATAGGTCGTAAAAGGTGAGCGTGAAATAGCCGCCGGCGACGAACAACGCGGCGGCCGCGATGCGGACCCATGACGTGGCCGTGACCGCACTGAATACTTCGTTGATGTCGATATTGCGCAGCATGCGGAACAGCACCACTGCGGCGACAGTGATGATGGTGAGGCTCAGCAGCACTCCGATGCGATTCCAGCCGATCTTGTCCTGGATAAAGCGCGCCGTGACGCGCAAAAATTTCAGCATCTTTCCTCCGAATTAACGCGCAAGTCCCCGGCCAAGAGACCCGCAACGCCACGCGCCAAATCAGCGCGATTTTTTACCCAGTAGCAGAACTCTCCGCCCCGCGCGAGTGCGGTGCCATCCCGGCCCATATTCTGCTACACTGGCTGCCTATAAAGCCAATGACTGAAAGGCAATTGTGGCCGGAACCGGGATGCAAAGCCCGGACCATTGGAGGCAACATCCCATGCGTGAGAAGAATCAAGCCAAGTCCCAAGACTTGCCGCGCCGCACCGTACTGAAAGGCGCAGGACTAGGCATCGGCGCCGGACTTTTGTCGGGTGTGGTGACGCCTGCGGCCGCAGCCGAAGACATCTGGAGCGCGGAATATTGGGCCAAGAAAGACGACGTCAAACTTAATCTTTGGCGCAAGCGCCTCGGGGCGCCCCGTGCCGGCGAAGCGGCGCTGCCAGTTGTGTTTCTTGTGCATGGCTCGTCGAATTCAGCGCGGTCGTCATATGACCTTAACGTGCCCGGCAAGAGTGAGTACTCGCTGATGAATGTGCTGGCACGCTATGGCTACGACGTGTGGACCATGGATCACGACGGCTACGGCTATTCGGGCTCGTCCGGCAACAGTTCCGATATCGCCAGCGGCGTCGAAGACCTAAAAGCCGCGATGCCGGTCGTGACGGCTGAGACCGGCCAGCAAAAAACGCATTTCTACGGCACGTCGTCCGGCGCCATTCGCGCGGCGGCCTTCGCTCAGGCGGAGCCCGAGCGCGTCGGCCGGCTGATCCTTTGCGCCTTCACTTACAAGGGCAATGGCGCGGCGGAGATCGAACGGCGCCGGCAGCGAATTGACGAGTTGCGCGCCAATCCCCGTCGCAAGCGCGATGCGGCAATGATCCGCTCGATCTTTACCCGCGACGGCCACGCATCGGCCTATGACCCGGCGATGACCGAAGCGCTGATTGCCGATGAAATGAAATTCGGCGACACGATACCAAGCGGCACATATCTCGACATGGCGGCAAATCTGCCAATTGTTGACCCGAAGAAAATAATGTCGCCCGTTCTGATGCTGCGCGGCGAATTCGACGGTAACTCGACCAATGACGACCTGATCGATTTTTATCGACAACTACCGAACGGCGACCGCCAGTTCGCCATCCTGCCACTGACTGCGCACAGCGCGGGCTATAGCATAAATCGCCACCTGCTCTATTACGCCACGCGTAACTTTTTGGCGGCGCCGGCGCCAGCTGCGGCTTAAGCGGCCGCAAAAAATTCGCGTAGCGCGGCTGTGGTTTCGACGGGCGCTTCCTCGGAAAGGTAATGTCCGCTCGGCACCGTCTTGGCGGCGACGATTTTGGACGCGTAGTTCTTCCATATTTCACCGGGTGACGGCTTGGTGCGGCCGACGCCGCCGGTCGCACCCCATAAAATAAGCGCCGGGCAGTCGACCTTGCGGCCGGCGTCGAAGTCCTTGTCGTCATGCACGAGATCGATGCTGGCGCCGGCGCGATAGTCCTCACAGATGGCACGGATCGTGTCGGGGTTGCGGAAGCAGCGCTTGTATTCGGCGAGAGCTTGCGGATCGAAGAACGACAAGCCTTGCTTGGTCTTCGCCAGCTTCTTCTCGATGAACCAGTCTGGATCGGCACCCATCATCTTCTCCGGCATCGGCGTCGGCTGAATGTTGAAGAACCAGTGCCAGGAGAATTTGGCCCAGTCGAACGTGATGTTACCGTAGAGATAATGCTGCGGGATGATGTCCATGATTGCCGCGCGCAGAACTTTCTTGGAATGATCAAGGCACATCCGATGCAGCACGCGGGCGCCGCGGTCATGTCCGGCAGCGAAAAACGTGTCAAAACCGAGCGCCGCCATGACCTCGACCTGGTCCAGCGCCATCGCGCGGAACGAATAGCCGGAATGGTCGTCGCCACCCGGCGGCTTTTCGGAATCGCCGTAGCCGCGCAGATCTGTGCATACCACGGTGAATTCCTTGGCCAGCGCCGGCGCCACCTTGGCCCAGTTGAGATGCGTGAACGGATTGCCGTGCATCAGCAGCAGCGGCGGCCCACTGCCGGCGGTGGCGACGACGATGCGCGCGCCGGAGGTCTTGAGCTCGCTGCGCTTAAAGCCGTCGATCGTTTTCATATTCCAAAATACTCCGAATATTTCTTCTTGAGTTCTTCGGTCGCCGCTTCCTGTGCGACCGGGTCCGAAGGCAGCAACTTGATCTTGGACAGCGGCACGCGGCCGGGCTTTTCTTTCACATCCGGATGGAACGAGCGCAAGCCGGCGGTATCCACCAGATACTGCTGGTTCTCCTGCGACACCATGTAGCTGATGAACAGCTTAGCGGCGTTCGGATGCGGCGCATTCTTGGCGATGCCCTGACAGCTGGGAACAAACGGCGTTCCTTCGGTCGGATAGACAATCGCAATCGGCGAGCCGCCCTCCATCAGCTGGATGTACACATATTCAAGACCGTCAGCAGCCACCGCACGCTCGCCGAGCGACAGCTTCTTCGGCGGTTCGGTGGACGATTGCACTTGCAGCACTTTCTGCTTGCCGAGCTTCTCGAAATATTGCCAACCGATGGCCTGCACGATCTGGAACGTCGAGGTCACCAGGGCGCCCGAATAGCTCGGATGGCCTTTCACCATCTTGCTCATCCATTTCGGATCGAGCAGATCGGCGAAGCTCTTGGGCGCGTCTTCCGGCTTCACCATGTTCGTATTGTAGGCGATCGGTATCAGCGTGAAGCGCACGCTGGCATAGGCGCCGTCGGCATCGCGTTCGCTCGCCGGCCATTTCAGCACTTCGGTTGGAATGAACGGCTCGAGAAACCCCTGTTTCTTCCAGGTCAGGAAATGCGCCTGATCGGTGCTATCGAGCACGTCGGCGGTGAAGATGTTGCTGGCGCGTTCCTGCGCCAGCCGCTGGAAGATGCGCTCGCTGCCGGTGCGCTCGACTTGCACGCTGATGCCGGGATATTTCTGCTCGAAGTTCTTGGCCAAGGCTTGCGCGACTTTCAGATCGATCGCGGTGTAGTAGACGACCTTGCCTTCCTTGGTTGCGGCCTCAATAAGCTGCGGGGTGATGGGGGTCGGCGCCGGCGGCGCGGCAATAGCCGGCTCAAGCAGCGCGGCGAACGCGCCGGCCAAAATGGCGGCGCGCGCAGCACATGAAATTGTCATGACATCCTCCCTGAACCGCCGCCGTGGTGACGCCCCCGTTACTCGGCCGCTTATTGAGGGACAGCATAACAAATTCCAAAAAGAAAACCCCAGCTTCGCCAGCGCGAAGCCGGGGTTATTGGGTAGCCACGGTTGCTTAATTGCAGACCGTGAACCGGCGCCAGCGCAGGGTGCCGTCGGACAACAGAACCTGCTTCTTCACAGTGTAGCAGTCCGGCGCGGCGACATAGGCCGGCGCAAAGCCGATACCGATGCCATAGCCACCGTGCCAGTGATGATGATGGCCCCAGGCGGAGGCAGTTGTGGGAGACAGAGCGGCGGCGGAGAGGACGATAGTGGCACCGAGTGCCAATGCGAGCTTGCGGATCATAGCGGTAACTCCTGTTTGATGGATGTGGTCTCACATCCTGAACATGGGTCGCAGGCTGCGCGGGAAGGTTCAAAGGCACCGAATCTTAGGCAAACCCTGTTATATGCGGGGTTTCGCGGGGGCTTGGCTTGCCCAGGCACGCCTGAACAGTAGAAACTAGCGGTATCCGCCTGTTGGCCGGCCGGATAGGCGTAATTTTCTTTCGCTTTGCCTTGAACCTGGGCGCCGCCCCGAGCGACCCACTCACAACGAGCCATTAGCCTGCGATGCAAACGACTTCGGATGAGGTTCTGATCGCAAGGATCGCAGGCGGTGACCGGCTCGCCATGCAGGTGCTGTTCGCACGGCATCATGTTCGAGTGTACCGGTTCGTGCTGCGGCTGGTGCGTAACGAAGCAACCGCCGAGGACCTGATCAGCGAGGTGTTCCTCGACATCTGGCGGCAAGCGGGCAAATTCGAAGGCCGCTCTGCCGTATCGACCTGGATGTTGAGCATC
>JAYTFS010000164.1:0-1908 GCA_043734185.1 Pseudolabrys sp.
TGGGCCAATCACCTTTCGACGATTTTCCCGGAAGTGCGTTTGAAGCGCTATCTGGAAATGCGCGGCGCCGATGGCGTGCCGTGGGGCCGGCTGCCGGCGCTGCCGGCATTCTGGGTCGGCCTGCTGTACGACGACGACACGCTGAACGCCGCCTGGGATCTGGTGAAGCACTGGACGGCGGTGGAACGTCAGGCGCTGCGCGACGACGTGCCGCGCTTCGGCTTCAAGGCCCGGATCCGCGACCGCTATCTATTCGAGATCGCGCGCGAATGCCTGACGCTGGCGCATGCCGGCTTGCGGCGGCGCGGCCGCATCGATCATCTCGGCCGTGACGAAAGCCGCCACCTCGAGCCGCTGGAGCGGATCCTCGAATCCGGCCGGACGCCGGCCGAAGAGATGCTGGAGAAATTCAACGGCGCCTGGGGCGGCTCCGTGGAACCGGCCTACAAGGAATATGCTTTTTAACACGTGATCCGGAAAAGCATGCCCCGCATTTGATGCGGGGTGGGGCACCGGGTTTTCCGCAAAAGATCATGCGCAAACAAAAGGATGAGCGTGATGAGATCATCACGCTCCTGGCGTTAGTTGCGATTTGGGCCGTTCATCCGCCGTACAGGTTGATGTGGCTCAAATGGCCGTCTTCGGACAACGCGCGCATTCGAAAGCAATCACATGGGGGTAGGCCGCCTCGTCAGGGCGTGTTTGGTGACGCTCGCCGTTTTGGCGGCGTTTGCGCCTGCGCGCATCGCGTTCGCGCAAGCCAATTTCGACCGGCCGGGCGGCGACTATCTGAGCGCGCCGGTGACCTCGGGCGACCCGGCCGATTGCGCGCTGGTGTGCGAGCGCGACAAGCGTTGCCGGTCATGGACCTTCAGCTATCCGACCGACATCACCAACGGCGCGGTGTGCTGGCTCAAGAGCAACGTGCCGGCGCGCGCCCAGAATAATTGCTGCGTCTCCGGCGTGCGCGGCGCCGGCGTGGTCGAGCCGAGAAACAGCGCGGTCGAGACCTCGATCGACCGCTTCGGCGGCGACTACAAGAATTTCGAGGTCAAGAGCGACGACAGCGACGAAGCCTGCAAGGCCGCCTGCACCGCCGACAACAAATGCCGGGCCTGGACCTATGCGCGGCCGGGCTATGCCGGCAAGGATGCCCATTGCTTCCTGAAAAAAGACATCAAGCCACCGCGGCGCAAGGCCGGGTTCACGTCGGGCGTGGTGCGGTAGCTGCGGCAGAAACTGCTTGTCGTCATTGCGAGGAGCGTAGCGACGAAGCAATCCACACTTTCTTCGCTGCCCGATGGATTGCTTCGCTTCGCTCGCAATGACGACTATTCCGCCTCCGCCGGCAGCACCGTGATCTCCGGCCACAGCGCCTTCCATCGCTTCGCCTTCACTTCATAATTCGCCGGCGAAAAATTAGCGCCCGGATTGGGCCGCGCGATCAGGCCGGCGATATCCTCGAATCCGTTCGGCGCGTAGACGTCGTGGCCTCTGTCCGTGCGGCGGATTCCGACCTGGGTATTTTTGGTCAGGAAGCGGTCGATACCCTCGGTCGAGCAACACAGCGGCGGGTAGGGCAGGCCATGCTTTTCGCTGTACCAGAGATGGACGCGCGCCTGGTTGCGCGCCTCGACCTTGACGTCGAGTTTGTCGAGCGCACTGTGCAGCCTGCGGATCACGGCGTCCTCGGCCGCCCACGATGTATCGGCATCGAAATAGAACACGTCGTAATCATTGATGCCGTAATCGACGGCGCGCCCGGTCAGGGCGTTCCACACCGTCTGCACCAGGCATCCCGCGACGATCCAGGCATCGGGCAACGCCAGCTCGAACAGTTTTTCGGCGATGATTTTATTGGCGGGATTGCAAAGTGCGAGGTTGAGGAATTCGTCTTGGGTCATCGCC
>JAYTFS010000165.1:0-3360 GCA_043734185.1 Pseudolabrys sp.
ATGGCGACGGTGAAGGGCGACGTGCACGACATCGGCAAGAACATCGTCGGCGTCGTGCTCCAGTGCAACAACTACGAAGTGATCGACCTCGGCGTCATGTTGCCGGCGGCGAAAATCCTGGAAACAGCCCGTGCCGAAAAGGCCGACATGATCGGGCTGTCCGGCCTCATCACGCCGTCGCTCGACGAGATGTGCCATGTGGCGGCCGAAATGGAGCGCCAGGGCTTCGATCTGCCGTTGATGATCGGCGGCGCCACCACCAGCCGCGTGCATACCGCGGTGAAGATCCACCCGAACTACCGGCGCGGGCAGGCCGTCTATGTCAACGACGCCAGCCGCGCGGTCGGCGTAGCGCAGGCGCTGATGTCCACAAATGGCAAGGCTGGCTACGTGTCGGATCTGCGCGGCGAATATCTGAAGATCGCAGCGGCGCATGCCCGCGCGCAGGAAGACAAAGTGCGGCTGCCGCTCATGGCGGCGCGCAACAATGCGCTGAAGCTCGACTGGTCGGGAGCTTATGTGCCGCCGAAGCCGACGTTCCTCGGCACCAAGGTGTTTGACGATTACCCGATTGCCGAACTGGTCGATTACATCGACTGGACGCCTTTTTTTGCGACCTGGGAGTTGAGCGGCAAATTCCCCGCCATTCTGGACGATGCGAAATATGGCGAGGCCGCGCGGCCGCTTTATGACGACGCCCGCGCCATGCTGGACCAGGTCGTGAAGGAGAAGTGGTTCAAGGCAAGCGCGGTGGCCGGTTTCTGGCCTGCGAATGCGGTCGGCGACGATATTCACATATATGCCGACGAGGCGCGAGGAAAGCCGATCGCGACGATGCATTCGCTGCGCCAGCAACTTTCCAAGCGCGAGGGCCGCTTCAACGAGGCACTGTCCGATCTGGTCGCGCCGCGCGACAGCGGCTTGGCCGATTACATCGGCGCTTTCACGGTGACCGCCGGCATCGGCGAGGACGTGGTGGCCGAGCGCTTCAAGCGCGCCAATGATGATTACTCCGCCATCATGGTCAGCGCGCTGGCGGATCGTCTGGCCGAGGCTTTCGCCGAGCGGCTGCACCAGCGCGTGCGCCAGGAATTCTGGGGCTACGAGCCTGAGGAGAAACTGAGCAGCGATGAAATGATCGCCGAGCAATATCGCGGCATAAGGCCTGCACCCGGTTATCCGGCACAGCCCGACCATACCGAGAAGTCCACACTGTTTCGTCTGCTTGACAGTCAGCGCATCGGCGTCAAACTGACCGAGAGCTTCGCGATGTGGCCGGGGGCGGCGGTGTGCGGGCTTTATTTCAGCCATCCGCAGAGCCACTATTTCGGCGTCGGCAAGATCGAGCGTGATCAGGTGGAAGATTACGCCAAGCGCAAAGGCTGGAGTGTGGCGGAATGCGAGCGCTGGCTGGCGCCGATCCTCAATTACAATCCGCACGCGGCGAAAACCACCGCAGCGGCGTGAAAAAACAAACACCGGAGAGGGCTCTCCGGTGTTGCCTCAGTTGAACCAGCTCATGCTGGATTTGATTATTTGGATCGGCGTCGTCGTCGGCCTCTTGAACTCAGAATGCTCCCAGAACAACCGCGCCGACGAAAACAAACGCGGCGAACATCGCCAGTACATTCAGTCTCAAGGAAAGGTCCACTTCGTGCCTCCCTTGTTGGGGTGAAGGAACGCTAGCACAGAACGCAATGGAACCGAGTCTGGTTGCACGCTGCGGCAATTTTTTTTGCTAAGCGCCATGCGTTGGCGGCATGGCGACTGCAACCGATTGATCGTTCGATGATAAAATACCGACTGCGAAAAAAGTTGCAGTGCGGTATGTGTGCACAACAGGATTTTCGAGACGATTGGGCTAAAAGCGGGCCGAATTCACCAAAAAACCTCCTGTCGCGAAATACCGCTCACGCAAATTTGCATGCATGGTGGAACGTCGATAAATTGAGATTTAAATTCTACTTGGCCCTTTTGGCCTAACGGCGAGGAATCATGCTCAACCTGAGACGTTCGATCTGTGCCCTCACGCTTCTTGGTTTTGCCGCGACATTGGCGCAAGCGCCGGCAACGGCGCAGACTTGGCCGCAGCGGTCCGTCAAGTTCATCATTCCGCTCGGTCCCGGTTCCGGCGTCGACATCACCGCGCGGGTGTTTGCGGATAAGCTCACGGCGAAATGGGGCCAGCCGGTGGTGGTGGAAAATCGCCCCGGCGGCGATGCATTCGTCGCAATCACTTCTGTCACCAGCGCCAAAGATGATCACATCTTGTTGTTCGCGCCGGCGTCGACCTTCACCGCGCATCCGTTGCTGCACGAGAAGCTGCCTTACGACATCAATGATCTGGTACCGATTGCGCGCGTGACCAATACGCTGATCGCGCTTGGCGTGCCGACCGAACTTGGCGTGAGCACCGTCAAGGAATTGGCCGCCAAGATCAACGCGGCGCCGGGCAAGCTGAATTACGCCTCGGTGACCGGCGCCAACGATCTGATGTTTGCGGCTTTCCTGAAAACCGAAAAGCTCGACATGGCAAAGGTGCCGTACAAAGACACGGTTCAGGCCATCAACGATCTTTCCGAGAACCGCATCCAGTCCTTCGTCGGCGCCTATGCGATCATGCGGCCGCAGGTGCAGGCCGGAAAGGTCAAGGTGATCGCCCTGACCAATCTCCAGCATGCCGACGCATTGGCGGATATCAAGACTGGACGTGAGCAGGGCTACAAGTCGCTGGAGTTCGACGGTCTGGTCGGCTTGCTTGGCACGAAAGAAATTCCGGAAGCCGTGCGCGCCAAGATCGCCGCCGACATCAAGGAGATCGCCGCCGATCCGGAGGTAATGTCGCGGCTCAGCACGACCGGGCAGGTGATCAATCCGGGGACATCGGCCGAATTCGCCGCCGCGCTCACTGAGCAGCGTGGCACTGTGGCGGCCATCGGCAAGGTGCTGGATATCAAGCCGGCGCAGTAATCAGCCGATTAACCGCATGATGCCGTCGGTCGCGCGCCTTGCCATTGGCATGACCAAAAAGCCGGTCGTAGCCGCGATCGGCCATGCGATGAAATAGGCCTTTACCCACTGGCCTATGAAATCCGGACGAAAGCCAAGATTGAGCCAGGTGACCAGCAGCGTCACCATCATCACCATCACGGCGGACATCAGCGCCGCCAGAATAAACCGCGCCTTGGCTTCCATTGCTTCCCCCAAATCATCCATGACGATGTGAGCCGAAAGTGGGCAGGCGATCAAGGAGTGGAAACCATTCCTTATCCTTAACGAATTCATAGCCGCCAGCGTTGAAGCCGCGTTAAATAAAATGCCCGCATTTTCATATGCATGAAGGGCAGATTGCCGCTTTAT
>JAYTFS010000166.1:0-2322 GCA_043734185.1 Pseudolabrys sp.
GGCGGTGAGGCCTGGGCGCTGGTGGACGAGCGCTAGCCAGCCCCGCCATCACCCGTCCTCCTGATACAACAACGCAATACACCCTGTGAGGCCTGCGACGAGCACAGGCAACCAAGCTGCCGACACAGGGTGCATCAGCTCGGCATTGCTTAAGTCCTCGGTGACTTTCGATAAAACATAAAGCAGAAAGCCCGCAGCCACACCACTTAAAATCATCTTTTGGACCCCGCCGAAGCGGAAGAACCGTAAACTGACAGCGGCGGCAAGGAAAACCATGGCAGAAAGTAAAAATGGCCGCGCCAAAAGCTTCTGGAATTGCAATCTATAGCCTGCGGCGCCCAGCCCGGCGTGTTCCGCGATGTTGATATACGTTGGAAGTTCCCAAAATGGGACGGTTTCGGGCGTCGCAAAGCTTTCACGAACTTGTTCCGCCGTCAGGTTCGTCTTGAGGCGATATTCTGCCAGATCGACAGGCAGGACGCTCAATTCATGGACGCGGGCATCGAGCAGACGCCAGGTGCCAGGTTCCAACACGGCCGCGCGCGCTTCGATGCGCTGCTTGAAATGGCCGGCATCGTCGAAGGTGAAAACTGAAACGCCATCAAGGGCCGCGCCCTGGCCGGTGCTCGATTTGGCATTGATGATGGCCTGGCCGTCGCTGTTTTTCTGCGCCAGCCAGAAGGTCCCGCCATTGCCGCGCAATGCCGTGGGATTCTGGCCGAACAATTCGCCTTCATATCGATTTGAGTGTTCTTGCAGGACCGCTGAAATCGGATTGTAGACGGTAGTGAAGAAAATCCCGAGCACAAAGGCCACGATCAGTGCCGGCGAAACGAATTGCCATGCCGACATGCCGGCGGCGCGCGCCACGACAAGTTCCAGGCGCCGCGACAAATTGAGATAGCAGGACATTGCGGCGATCAGCACGCAGAACGGCAGGATTCGCTCGTTCACCTGCGGCACGCGGTATAACGAAGTTTTGGCGACGAGAGTTGCCGAGACATTCGGCAGATCGTTCGCGCGGCGCATCAATTCGATGTAGTCGATCAACGCGATAAGCACGAAGAAGCCGGCGAATACCAGCAGCGCCGAGCCCAAAAAGCGTAGGCCAAAATATCGCGCGAGCGTTCCCCCTACTATCGACATGCAAATCTCACGGCGTGGCGAAACGTTGGGTGATGCGCTCGGTGAGCGCGGCGAGCCAGTTCGCGATGAATGCCGGCGGCTCCAGGATGAGGCCGGTTCGGATCACGAACAGTCCAAAGGCGAACGCGGCGATGATCGCCAGATATTGCAGCGAGAGAATCCACGGTATCGTGGCGCCAAATACGGTCGAAACAAATCCGATCAGACGCAGCAGCGCGACGCCACCGATCGCGCCGGCCATGGAGAGCGTGCGGCTTTGCCTCGTTGTTCGCGGTGCGCCGAGATAGGCAAACGCAATCACGATGAAGGCAAGCGGATACAACGGTGCGACCAGCCGGTCATGCAATTCGGCGCGGAACTGGCCCGGCTGCTCGATGTAGTTCTGATCGGTGGGGTTGGGAAACATCAATTGCCAAAGATAGCGCTCGCGGATCGAATACTTCACTGCTTGTGGGCCACCGGCGAATTGCGACAGATCGAACGCATAGCGCTCGAACTTCACCATTGCCGGATCGCGCTCCTTGAACTCGTGGCGCTGCACAAAGCCGGCCTGTAGGACCAGGAAGGTGCCGTTGTCGCTGTCCAAAAGCTCGCCAACTTCGGCCAGAACTGTAATGCGCTCCGCCGGGTTGCGCCGGTCGTCGAGAAAAATACCGAGCAACTGACCGTCGCTGCGCCGCTCGCGAATATAAATCGTGACGTCTCTTTCGATCGCGGTGAAGCGGCCGGGCTGCACGATGTTGCTCACCACATTAGCGCGCACTTCCGTGAGCCAGTCGCGCAACATTCGCAGGCCCTTGGGCGCGAAATACGCACTGATCACCATGACGATCACTGAAACCACGATACCCACCGACAAAAAGGCGCGGAACAGAATCCACGGCGACATGCCGGATGCATTCATCACGATGATTTCGGAATCCGTCGACATCTTGTTGAGCACATGGGCGGCCGCAATCAGCAGCGCGATCGGCGCAATCACCAAGATCAGCAGAGGAATGATCAGCCCCGTGATGCCGACGAACACCAGGATGGTCTGCCCCTGGTTGGTCATCAGGTCGAAGTCGCGCAACGCCGGCGTGACCCAGATCACAGCGGTCAGGCTGACGAGCACGACAAGAAACGCACCGAACGTCGTGCGGAAAATATATCGGCCGATGGACCCCATCCGCGGCG
>JAYTFS010000167.1:0-4726 GCA_043734185.1 Pseudolabrys sp.
CCCGGATTGAACACGATGCCGACGGCCTTCTTGGCGCCGGCCTCCTGGATCCAATCGACGATCACGCCCTCGTGGTTCGACTGGCGGAACTCGACGCTGAAGCCGTGCGCATCGGCGGTCTTGCGGCAGAGCTTCTCGACGTCCTTGAGGGACGAGCGCCCATAGATATGCGGCTCGCGGGTGCCGAGCAGATTGAGGTTCGGGCCGTTGAGCACGTAGATCGTTCGGGCCGTCGATTTCGCCATGGAGAGCCGCCTAGGGTCTTGCCAGCGCGGGGGAATTTGCCGCCGCGCCAAGGCGTTGTCCGCTTTATAGGCACCCGGGGCGCAAAGGGGAAGCCCGCCCGCCAAGGGCTGGCAGACGCCCATTGGCGCTTTCTCGGATATGCCAACCCGTCAGCCGAATGTCTGCTTCCGGGGTAAGAGCGGATATCTTGGAATTATGACGCAAGGTCCGCCAATGGACGCCAATGGGGCCCTTAGCCGACATGGGCCGAAGTCCTTGCCTCACACCGCCCGCGCCGCGTTTGCGCCAACCTTCCTCAACCAGGAACGGTGGAAAGACACACCGCCTGCTGGCGAACCTAAGAAAGGGGAATCGCGACTAAGACAGGCGACGCCGGAGGTAAAGTTGCAGGCCAAGTTTGACCAAATCGTCATGGAGTTGCGGCGCAAGCCAGAGAACCATCGCAAGCCCGAAACTGAAAGTTTTTGGATATGGCGAACGCGCTATTGAGGGCAGCATGAAGCGGTTTCTAATTTTCCTTTTCCTCTTTCCCGCGATTGCGACTGTTTCGTTGTATGCCGTGCTCTACATTCTGACGGGCGCAGAGGTAGACAGCGTGTCCGGGCCGGCGTTGGTTTGCGCCGTTTTCATTGGGCCAGGGCTCGTGCTGGCTGGGGTGGATTGGCTCTTGGCTAAAACACCCGTTCCTAGTGTCATCGGCACAACCCTTTTCGCCTATGGGGTTTCAGTTCTGGCTGTGACTTGGGCAGGCACCATAGATGTTTGGGTATTCGGTTTAGTCGGCGCAATTCCAGCCGCTGTGTGTTCGTGGCTGTCGGGCAGGGCGGCATGAAAAGATTCGTGGTTTTCATATTGCTTGGCCCGGTCCTGTTCGCGCTGTGCATCTTGGGACTTTTTCTGCCTGTCGCTAGCCTCGTGACCGTAGGGGCTGTGCGGTTTGACATCGAAGTCGATTCTTATCTGGGAGTGCTGCTCGGTCTGATGTTTGGCGGCTTTTTCTTGGCGCTGGTCGATTGGCTAGCCCAAATGCTTGCTATGCGGCCGTGGTTTACCGGAGCGGTGGGCTGGGCAATAGGCGCCGTACTTATCGGTACGTGGTTCGATGTGTCTGTGTGGTGGTGGTTCGTCGTCAAAGGACTTCTGGTGGGCATCCCCGCGCTGGCGTGTTCGTGGCTGTCGAGTGAAAAGCAAAAGGAAAGTACGGGTGCGTGAGTGCGATAATTACGACCTGCGACGAACACGGGCACAACCCGACCTGCAAGAGCGTCGAATTTGGCTGCATAAAAACCAACCGAGAGCAAAGGCGCCAACTCAAGCGCGACAATGCCAAGTTGCCGACTTGGCCGGTTGCCGTGCCGCGAGAACAGTGGCCTGCATCGGCGCCGACCCACGGCGCCCGACTGCTGTACCGCATGCTCAAAAGCAGGTGAAACCAAATGAGCGGAAGTCATTGGAGTGAGGCACGCTGACGGCAGCTATTGCGGCTGCGCGGCCTTTAGGCCCAGCACCCTGGCGTTCTCGGCGGCGCCGAGGCGTTGCTTCTCGATGTCGGCTGCGAACTCTGCGGCCGAGCCCGGCACCACCTCCTGTCCGCTGGCCTCCAACCGCTGCACGATTTTCGGATCGGCGAGGGCCTGGCGGACATCGGCGGCGATGCGTTCGCGCAATTCGTTCGGCATGTCGCGCGTGCCGTAGAAACCGACCAGCCCGTCGAAGGTGAGCCCGGGGAATCCGGCCTGGGTGGCGGTCGGCACGCCGGGCACCACCGCCGAAGGTTCGGTGGAGGTGATCGCCAGAAGCTTGACGCGTTTGGCCTCGATCGCGCCCCGCACGATCGCCAGCGACGACCAGTAAAACTGCAGACGCCCCTCGGCCACGTCGTTCAGCGCCTGGACCGGATCGCGATACGGCACCTTCGCCATGTCGAGCCCTTCGCGCTTGAGGAAGGCTGCGATCACCACGTCGGTGGCGCCGGTGACGGAGGCCCAGTTCAATTTGCCGGGCGCCGCGCGCGCCATGGCGAACAGCTCTTTGAGCGAGTTGACGTTGAGTTGCGGCGGCACGGTGAGCGAGATCAGCGTGGCGGAGACGCGCGCGACCGGCGCGAGATCGCGCGGATCGTAAGGCAGCTTGTCGTGCAGATAGGGGTGGGCGGTGAACGAGGCCGCCGGGCCGAAGAACAGCATGTGATCGTCATGGGCGCTGAGGAACGCCGTGATGCCGACAAAGCCGTCGCCGCCGGGACGATTTTCGATCACGACGGCCTGGCCCCATTTCGCCGCGAGCTTTTCCGCGATCAGCCGCGCGCCGATGTCAGCGCCGGCGCCGGGACCAAGCGGCAGGATCACGCGCACCGGGCGCGTCGGCCAGGTTTGCGCGGCGGATGGAAGCGCGGACAGCACAATTGTCGAAAGCGCGATGACTGAGCCGATCAGGATACTGGCGATGCGCACGATCTGCCTCGCTGCTGGATATTCGGAAATGTGTCCGTCACTTTGTTATGTCCGCTCTTACCCCGATAGTCGACATCGGCGAACGGGGCGGGATGCCCGCTAAGTGCCGATAAGCGACATTGAACTTCGTAGCAACGAGCGCACCGAAATCGCGCGAAAGTAGCTGGAAAACGCGGCGCCACCTGTTGCTGGGCGCACCGATAGCGTGTTTCACTCCGGAGCGCTTGGCCACGCGAGAACCGGCGAGCATATCGTTTGCGTTCTCCCGGCCACTTCACCGAGCTTTTGAGGGAACCCCGATGAGTGCGCTCCGTCTTGACCAGTTCCTTGTAAGCGCAGCAATTGCGCTTGTTCTTGTGGCGCCAATATCTGCGCGCGGGCAGCAGACGGAGCCGTCCCAGGCGGGTCTAACCGACCTCTCGAAAGCAGGCGAAGCGCCAGCCGGCGAGGTGCTGATCTCACCGCCGGCCAGCGCTGTGCCGGCAGCGGCTCCAGCGATTGCGCCCGAGGAGAGCCGGGCGCCTGATCCATTGGCTTCGCTCGATCCGGCCGACCGGGCGATCGCGGAGCGGGTTCGCGAACTCCTGGCCGCGAAGCCGAACCGCATCTTCGCCGACGAAAAGATGTATGCGGCCGTCGAAGCTTTCTATCAAAAGCGCAATCTCGCGCCTCTTTGGCTCGACAAGGGCGTTGAGAATGGGCGGAGCAAGGCGGTGATTGCCCGCCTCAAGAATGCCGATGCCGACGGCCTCGACCATGCCGACTACAAGACACCGGCATTTAATGGGCTTTCGCCGGACGCGTTGGCGGAGGCCGAACTGACTCTCACGCAGACGGTGCTGACCTATGCGCGGCACTTGCAGGCCGGACGTATGCCCCATCGCCAGGTCAGAGAGGACAACATCGCGTTGCCGCAACGAGCGCCCGATCCGGCCGTGGTGCTGGCGGCCGTCGCCGAAGGAACCGACGCCGGCCAGGCGCTCGATCAGTTCAGCCCGCCCTACGAGAATTATCAGAAGCTCAAAGCCGCGCTGGCGCAGCTGCGCGGCAAGACGGGTGGCGGTGTCCGCGACCCAATCGCAGCGGGCCGGGTGCTCACCCTCAACCGCAAGCGTCCGATGGAAGATGCCCGCGTGCCGCAATTGCGTGAGCGGCTTGGTGTTCCCGGCGAGGCCACCGATGTCCGCTATGACGAGAAGCTTGCCGAGGCCGTCAAAGAATTTCAGCGGAGCAGCAATCTGCCGGCGACCGGCAGTCTGGATGCCCGCATGGTCAAACAGCTCAATCCCACGAACGACAGTCGCATCGATACCATCATCGCCAACATGGAACGCTGGCGCTGGTATCACCGCGATGTCCGCAAATCGCGTGTCGAGGTCAACGAACCCGACTTCACCCTCAAGGTGATCCACGAGGGGCGGCAGATTTGGACCTCGCGCGTCGTGATCGGCAAGCCGAGCATGCCGAGCCCGCTGATGGCGCAACAGATGGATTCGATCAGCATCAATCCGACCTGGAAGGTGCCTGCGTCGATCGTGCGGAACGAGTACCTGCCGGCGGAGGCGCGGGAGCCCGGCGCGCTGGCGCGGATGGGGTTCCGCGTGAAACGCGTCAACGGCGAGACGGAGATCACGATGCCGCCGGGCGGCCAGAATCCGCTCGGGCACATCCGGTTCAATTTCTTCAATCGCTTGACGGTGTTTCAGCACGACACGCCGGACCAGTACCTGTTCGCCCACGTCGTGCGGGCCGAGAGTCACGGCTGCATGCGCGTGCAGGATGCGCCCAAATACGCCGAAGTCCTTGCCGGCATGGTGCACCCTGAGGAGCAGTGGACGGCGGAGAAGATCAAGGAGCTTTACGCCGGCGGCGCCGAGCGCGAGATTTCGTTGGATTCGGGGCCGATCTGGATCTACTTGACCTATCAGACGATCTTTGTCGACGACGCGGGCAAGCTGCAGACACGCCGCGATCTCTACAACCTCGACAGCCGTACGCTGGCTGCAATCAAGGGCGCGCGCGCCATT
>JAYTFS010000168.1:0-20358 GCA_043734185.1 Pseudolabrys sp.
CCAATGGTACATGTTCACCGGCATGGTGCTGCTCGGCGCTCCATACACGTTGAGGATGAACGAGCACGTTCGGGTCGATCTCGTCTACGGCATGGTGTCCGAGCGGACGCGAATCTGGATCGACATTGTGGGCGGCGTTCTATTCCTGCTGCCGATCTGCATCATTCTCACCTATTTCACCTGGCCATGGTTCCTGGAATCGTGGCTCCAAAATGAGCAATCATCGAACGCCGGCGGGCTTGTCCGCTGGCCGGTAAAGCTATTGCTGCCGATTGGATTCTGCATGATGGCGGTGCAGGGCGTTTCCGAAATCATCAAACGCATCGCCGCCCTTGAGCATGTCATCGACATCGAATTTAAGTACGAAAAACCCCTGCAATGATGTTCATCAAAAACAATATGCCGGCCCTCATGTTCGGCGGCATGGTTTTCTTTATGCTGGTCGGATATCCGGCAGCGTTCTGCCTTGCCGCGACAGGATTGTTCTTTGGCTTTATCGGAATTGAGTTCGGCCTGATCACGTCCGATTTTCTCGGCAATATCACGTATCAACTCTACGGAATCATGTCGAACGATCTGCTGCTGGCGATTCCGTTTTTCACCTTCATGGGCGCTATCCTTGAGCGCTGCGGACTGGCGGAAGATCTGCTCGATTCATTTGGCCAGTTGTTCGGGCCCGTGCGCGGCGGCCTGTCCTATGCGGTGATTTTCGTCGGCGCCATTCTGGGCGCCATTACCGGAACGGTAGCGGCCTCGGTTATCGCGATGGGCGTGATCTCGATGACGCCGATGCTCAAGTACGGCTATTCGACGCGCCATACCATGGGCGTGATCGCGGCATCCGGCACGATTACGCAACTAATTCCGCCCTCCCTCGTGCTGGTGGTGTTGGCCGATCAAATGGGCCGGTCTGTCGGCGACATGTATGCCGGCGCAATCGGCCCAAGCATCATTCAGGTGCTTCTGTTCTGCGGCTGGGTTTTCATCGTTAGCGTCTTTTGGCCGGAGGACGTGCCGGCGCTTCCGAAAGAGGCCCGCACACTGCACGGCTGGGAACTCTGGAAACGATGTATGCGGGGCATGATCCCCTCGCTTGGTCTGATCTTCCTGGTCCTGGGGACAATCTTCACCGGTCTAGCGACGCCAACCGAGGCCGGCGCGATGGGCGCGGTCGGCGCAATTGCGCTCGCGGCATTTTACGGCACGCTGACCTGGCCGCTGCTCTATCAAGGCATGGCGTCCACCATGCGCATCACCGCCATGGTGGTGTTCATCCTGATCGGTGCGCGCGTGTTCAGCCTGGTATTCCAGGGCGTCGGCGGCAAGGTCTGGATCGAAGACTTGCTGACTGGGTTGCCCGGCGGACAGGTTGGCTTCCTGGTTTTCGCCAACTTGTTTATCTTCTTCATCGCGTTCTTCCTCGATTTCTTCGAGATCGCCTTCATCATCATTCCGTTGCTGACGCCGGCCGCGGACAAGCTCGGAATCGACCTGATCTGGTTCGGCGTTCTGATCTGCGCCAACATCCAGACGAGCTTCATGCATCCGCCGTTCGGATTTGCGCTGTTCTATTTACGAGGGATCGCTCCGAAATCGATCAAGACGTCGGAGATTTATTGGGGCGCTATCCCATGGATCGGCACCATGGTGATTCTCGTCGCCATCGTCATCTTATGGCCGGCCTCGGTCACGTACTGGATCGACAAGGCGCCGAATGTCGATCCGTCGAAGGTAAGGATCGAGATTCCACAAATGGATTTGCCGCCGCTGGATTTCAGTCAGCCGACGAGAAAATAGCAGCCGGCAAGTCGCAAAAAAAATAACCCCGGAGCCAAAGGCTCCGGGGTTATTCATTTCAGCGTAACTATTATCCGCGGTTATGGCGGATCATAAAGCTGTCGTAGCCGGCTTCTGCCACCTGGAACCACTGATAGCCATTCCGGGTGAAGTCCATCATCGATTCATTCACCTTCTTGAAGCTGGCATTTTCCTTCGAAATTTCGTCGTGCAGTGCCATCGCTTCTTTGTAGCAAGCCTCCATGATCGCCGGCGAGAAACCGTGCAGCTTCACGCCATTGGCGAGCAGGCGGCGTAGCGCCGCCGGATTCAGCTGGTCGTATTTCGCCATGCACGACGTATTGGCGTATGCGCCAGCATGTTGAAGAACCGCCTGGTAGTGCTTCGGCAGCGCGTTGTACTTGTCGAGGTTGATGAAGGCGAACAGCATCGAACCGCCTTCCCACCAGCCCGGATAGTAGTAGTGCGGCGCGACTTTGTAGAAGCCGAGCTTTTCGTCGTCATAGGGACCGACCCATTCGGCCGCGTCGATGGTGCCCTTTTCCAACGCTGGATAAATGTCTGGGGCGCCGATCTGTTGCGGCACAGCGCCAAGACGCTGGAGAACGCGCCCGGGGAATCCGCCGATCCGCATTTTCAAGCCCTTGAGATCGTCGACGGAGTTGATCTCTTTGCGGAACCAGCCGCCCATCTGACAGCCGGTGTTGCCGGCGAGAATGGCCGTGGCGTTATACTTCTTATAAAATTCGTTGAGCACGTCAGAGCCACCGCCCTGCGTCCACCAGCCTTGGTTCAGCCGTGCATTGGGACCGAACGCGACCGAGGTGCCGAACGCGAAGGTCGGATCCTTACCGAAATAATAGTACGAGGCGGTGTGGCCGCATTCGACGGTACCGTTCTGCACAGCATCGACGACTTGAAGGGCGGGCACGATTTCGCCGGCGGCAAAGACCTGGATCTGGAATCTGTTGTCGGTCGCTTCCGCAACCCCCTTTGCCATCGTCTCGGCGGCGCCGTAAAGTGTTTCCAGCGACTTCGGCCAGCTGCAGGTCATGCGCCATTTGATTTCCGGCGACGATTGCGCAATCGCCGGCGCGGCGATCGCGCTGGCGGCAACGCCCAGACCGGCTGCCTTGATAAATTGACGACGTTTCATTCCGAATTCCTCCCTGTGGTTTTTTGTAGCGGAAACTTAGTTCGTCGCGTGCGCCCGATTTATCCCTCTCGGGTCATGGCCCAGAACATGACCGAGCGCCCACGTTAAATCTAGTCTGCACCGGTTCAACCAAAGTTGGTAGTGGGGAAAGGCCTCAAAAGACCCCCAAAATATGGGCAGCGAGGCCCTTAGGTCAGCTTGCCGGCGGCCACTTCCATCTTCGTTACGACGCTAAGGACCGCCGCATAATCCATCGGCACCTGCTTGGGCGCGGCCACGCTGGCGAAAGCCTGCTTGAGTTGGGCAAAGCCGGCGCGGATCTCGCTCAGCGCGGTTGCATTGCCACCGGCAAGTTCTCCCGCCGCGCTTTCGAACATCCGGTCTGCTTGCAGAATAAAGCCGCGCGTCGTCTGGTAGCCGATCGGACGGGCTATGCGCCCTTTGACGACGGCGTCGTCGTATTCGTCGGGTGCCGTCTTCAATACCTCGATCGCCACCGCCATAACAAAGCGCGGCCAGCTCGGTGCCTTCGTCTTGAGGGCGGCGTCGGCCGCGGCAAGGGAATCCTCCACATTTTTTCGGGCTTTGACATATTGGGCGGCGTTACGCGCCTTCGCCGCACGCACCAGCGCTTTGAGCGCATCGTCGAACGGCGGCGTCTTATAGTTGCGCAAGTCGTCGCGAATTACCCCGTAGATCTCCTCGCGCGGAAAACCCAAATGCGGGGTTGCAGCTTCCCACCGACGCTGACCGGCCAATTCGTCGCCGGTCAGCAAGTGGCCGCGGACAAGCGCGATGAAACGGGCGAAGGCTAAATCCTGTGGGGGTGCGGCCTGCGCCATCAATGACGACGGAATCGCTGCAACGATCAAAGCGCCAAGTGCCAGCCAAAGGACGGTCCGCGCTTTCATCGGCACTCCGCCAGAATGAGTTAGGCTTCGATCACAATCTTCGGCGCCACGCGGCCGGCCGACGCGCCGCCTTTGATCTGTTCGAGCACCTTGGCGGCTATGTCACGATAGATTTTGGCATGCACGCCATCCGGTTCGGTGGCGACCACCGGCAGGCCGGCATCGGATTTCTCGCGGATGGTCATGTGCAGCGGCACCTCGCCGAGGAACGGCACGCCGAGCCGTTCCGCTTCATGGCGTGCGCCGCCGTGACTGAAAATATCGGAGCGCGTGCCGCATTCGGGGCACAAGAAATAGCTCATGTTCTCGACGACGCCGAGCACCGGCACATTAACTCGCTTGAACATCGCAACGCCGCGGCGCGCGTCGATCAGCGCAAGATCCTGCGGCGTCGAGACGATGACGGCGCCTTTGAGCGGCACCTGTTGCGCCATGGTGAGTTGCGCGTCGCCGGTGCCAGGCGGCATGTCCACCACCATGATGTCGAGCTTGCCCCACTCGACGTCGCGCAGCATCTGGGTGATCGCTGACATCACCATCGGCCCGCGCCAGATCATCGGAGTTTCTTCCTCGATCAGAAACCCAATCGACATCACGGTCAGTCCATAACGCATGATCGGCCTGAGCCTGTTGCCGCCTAGCGTTTCCGGCTTTTCCTTGATCGCGAGCAGCTTGGGCATGGACGGCCCGTAGATGTCGGCGTCGAGGACGCCGACTTTGAGGCCGAGGTCGCGTAGGCCGAGCGCGAGATTGACCGCGGTGGTGGATTTGCCGACGCCGCCTTTGCCGGATGCAACCGCGATGATCGCGTCGACGCCGGGAATGCCCGGGTTCTCTTTGGCGGCGCCGTGCGCATGCGCATGACCTTGCGCGGCGGGCTTGCCTGCCGCGCGCGGCTGGGTGGCGACGTGAGCCGGTTGCGGCCCTCGCGAAGCAGCGCCGGCGGCGCGTTCCGCGGTCAAGGCGACCAAGACGGACTGCACGCCCGGAACGGCACGCACGGCCGCTTCCGCTGCAGCGCGCACAGGTTCCCAGGCTTTCACGGCACCCGCATCGACAGTGATCGAAAAGAACACCTTGCCGTCGCTGGCGACCACATCCGACAATACGTGCGCATCCGGCAGCGGCGCGCCGTCGGGCGATGCCACTTTCGCTAGTGCCGCCAGTACCTGGTCCTTGGTCACAGCCATTGCGTCTACCTATCAGTTGCCTGCGCCGACGTCAGCTTCGCTGAAGAAAAGATCCTTGATCGACCCCGGCGCGTTTTTGAGCGAGCCGATTTCATGCATGAACGTTGCGTATTTCATGACGTTCTCGGGCTTGGTCGTATAATAGATATTCGGATCGTTGAGCATTTCCGCGAGTTCCTCCACGGTCCAGCCCTTGCCGCCCATCGAATCCAGAAGCACTCGCGCGGCCGCCTTCTTGTCCGAGCGGATCATCTCGAACGATTGCTTGAGGGCTGCGACGAACGCCGCATAGGCTTTTGGATTTTCGTCATGGAATTTGGTTGTCGTCGAAATCATGGTGAAGGTCGTAGCCCCTCCCATCACGTCATCTGAGGTCATGATGGTTCGGATATTGGCTTCCTTGCGCTCGCGCTGATGAAACGGCGGCGAAGCGTAGTGCGCGGCAATCTGCTTATTGCCGGTAAGCAGCGCGACCACGCCGTCCGGGTGCTGCATGGAGATCGTATACTTGTCGTATTTGAAGGTGTCCGCGGCACCGTATTTTTTCTTGGCATACATCTGCATGATGATGGCCGGGATCGATACTTTGACCGCCGTGACGGCGATCTTTTCGTCCTCGCGGATGTCGTCGAGCGTGCGCAGATGTTCGGCGTGAGTGTTTAGATACATCGGCATCGTGCTCATAGCCGCGACACCTTTCACCCCGGCGTTTCCTTTGGTGCGATCCCACAGCACGAGGAAAGCCGGCGGGCCGGCAGATATGAAATCGGCCGAGCCGGACAGCAACGCGTCGTTCATCACGGCCGGACCACCGACATTCGACCAGTTCACGGTGAGCTTAAGGGCAGCCTCCTCCGCTTTTTTCTCGATCAGCCCGTATTGTTTCATCATGTGCAGGGGGAGAAATCCGAAGCCACCTGCCCCTAGCGGCACGCGCATCTCGGTGATCTCGGCCTTTGTCTGGATAGGCATGAGCACGAGCGCGGCAAGCGACATTCGTGCAATGGTTTTTTTCATGGCTTCCTCCCCCTCCAGCCATTGGCGACACAAAATTCAAAGGCTCGCAAGGGTGGGTTGACGCACCCGCCTTTGCAATGACCTATTGCGAGCAGAATTGGGCAAGATTGCCCAAAGCGCGCATAAATAATCACGGAGGACGACGATGGCGAAGGTGGCATTTCTGGGCTTGGGCGTCATGGGCTATCCTATGGCCGGGCATCTCAAGACCAAAGGTGGGCACGAGGTGACGGTCTATAACCGCACCGCCGCCAAAGCCGAGAAATGGGTCAACCAATTCGGCGGCAAGTCCGCTGCAACGCCGAAGGCCGCGGTCGAGGGCCAGGATTTCGTGATGTGCTGCGTGGGCAATGACAACGACCTGCGCGAAGTCGCGCTTGGCGCCAACGGCGCCTTCGCCGGCATGGGCAAAGGCAAGCTGTTCGTCGATCACACCACCGCGTCAGCCGAAATCGCGCGCGAACTTTACGCCGCGGCGAAAAAAGGCGGCTTCGATGCCATCGACGCCCCGGTGTCTGGCGGTCAGGCCGGCGCCGAGAACGGCGCGCTGACGGTGATGTGCGGCGGCGATGCTGGTCCCTTCGCAACCGCCGAAAAGGTAATCGCGGCCTATGCCAAGGCCTGCAATTTGATGGGCGCGCCAGGGTCGGGCCAGCTGGCAAAAATGTGCAATCAGATTTGCATCGCCGGATTGGTCCAGGGCCTCGCCGAGGCCCTTCATTTCGCCAAGAAAGCTGATCTCGATATCGAGAAGCTGATTGCCACCATCTCGAAGGGTGCGGCTCAATCCTGGCAGATGGAAAATCGCTACAAAACCATGGCGGCGAACAAGTTCGATTTCGGTTTCGCGGTCGACTGGATGCGCAAGGACTTGAGCATCTGCCTCGGAGAAGCGCGCAAGAACGGCGCCAACCTGCCGGTCACGGCGTTGGTCGACCAATTCTATTCCGAAGTGCAGAAGATGGGTGGCAAGCGCTGGGATACGTCGAGCCTGATCGCGCGGCTTGATCGCTAATCAAGCGCGGGCACTCGGCCGCGCCGCCACAGCGGCGTGCCAGCGTTTCACGTTGGCGGCGCCTTCAGGAATTGTAAGCCGCGCCGGCTTCATGAAATCGACGGCGCATAACATTGTGATGTCGGCGACCGAATAGCGGTCGCCGCCGACGAATTCGCGCTTCGCCAATTCGCCGTTGAGAAATTCCAGGAACCACGTCACCCGCGGCTTGTTGGCTTCTGCAAAAGCCGGGATCTGCGGCACTTCCAATTCCTTCATCGCTGGGTGCAGATGGCGAAATACCGCCGCCACATTGGCAAAGAAATTGATCTCGGCCCGCCTGTTCCACATTTCCACCTGCGCGATCTCTTTGGCGCCCTTGCCGAATAGTGGCGGGTCCGGCTGCAGCGTCTCGAAATAGCGGCAGATCGCCATCGACTCTGCGATCACCGTACCGTCATCGAGCACCAACGTCGGCATGCGCTGGAACGGGTTGATCGCCGTGTATTCCGGCGTCTTGTGCGCCATGACCATCATGTCGACCTGCTCGGTCGGCACGGTGATGCCTTTCTCCGCGAGAAATATGCGGGCGCGCCGCGGATTGGGCGCCATTTTGCTGTCGTAGAGCTTCATTGCGGTCTCCCCAGCCCGAAACTAGCCGATTGTGCTGGAAGTACCCCTGCAAAAAAGAGCGGGTAACAATCGTTAACCAGGGATTTTAGGCAGGTCTTAAGCTTGGTCTTAAGGAATTTGGGCGAGGTTCCCACTTGGCTTTGTGCGTAAAAGCGTCGATTTTCCATGCCTATTCCTGGTGAACAGCCCGATCTGACTGCGCTTCCGGCGGAAACTTCGCCGGTAAAGCGCCGCCTTGCCGCGCAATATGTGCGCGAAGCCCGCGACCGGCTGACCTCCTCGAGCGGCACCCGCCCCGCCTTCGATTACGAACTGCTGCGGCAATACGCGCAGAACCGCCTTTCGGCCTCGCTGGTGATGCTGCTGTTGGTGGCAACCATCGGCTTCCTATCCAGTCTTTGGACCGGCGCCATAACCGCCGGCGCCTGGACGGCGTCGGTGTTAGTCATCCACGCAGTCATGGTCACCAAATGCCGCCAGTTCCTCGACCAGCCGGTCGATGAGATTGCAGCGCGCGCCTGGCGTCTGCGCTTCATCATGCTCGACCTGTTCTACGGCCTGGCCTGGATGTTCATCCTGATCCATCCGGTCGGCGTCGACGAAAGCTCAAGCACGTTTATGCTGTTCATCATGCTGCTGGTGGTGGCGGTCTCCAGCATGCTGGCGTCGAGCCTGCCGATGGCGGTGTTTGCCGCGACCTTCCCGGTCACGGCTGCCGTCGCGCTCAACTTCGTCCTGCAGGGCACGCTGCGCGACTACATCCTCGCCACCATGGCGATCACCGCGCAGGGCTACTTCGCCTTGCTTGCCTATCGGCTCTATTCAACCACGCTCGCTACCCTGGTTGCACGCGCGGAAAAAGACGCCCTGATCGGCGAACTCGAACAGGCAAAGGCGATTTCCGACGAGGCGCGCCAGCGCGCCGAAGCCGCCAACATTTCGAAGTCACGCTTCCTCGCGCAGATGAGCCATGAATTGCGCACGCCGCTCAACGCCATTCTCGGATTCTCCGAAGTGATGAAAACGGAAGTTTTCGGTGAGCATGCGGTGGTGGCTTATAAAGAATATTCCGCCGACATTCATAATTCCGGCGTGCATCTGCTCGGCCTGATCAACGAAATTCTCGACCTGTCGCGCATCGAGGCCGGCCGCTACGAACTCAACGAGGAATCTGTTTCGCTGGTCGGCATCATCGAAGACTGCCACCATCTGCTCAAGCTGCGCGCCACCAACCGCGGCATCATTCTGCACGAGGTCTTTGAAAACGATTTGCCGCGGCTGTGGGCCGACGAGCGCGCCTTGCGCCAGATCTGCCTGAACTTGTTGTCAAACGCGATCAAGTTCACGCCGCAAGGCGGCGAAATCTGGCTGAAAGTTGGATGGACCGCGTCGGGTGGCCAATATATGAGTGTGAAGGATACCGGTCCTGGCATTCCGGAGGAGGAAATTCCGATCGTGCTCGCGTCATTCGGCCAAGGCTCGAATTCGATCAAATCGGCCGAACAGGGCGCCGGCCTGGGCTTGCCCATCGCCAAGAGCCTGACCGACCTGCACGGTGGCACGTTCGTCTTCAAATCCAAGCTGCGCATTGGCACTGAAGTGATTGTCACTTTCCCGCCGGAACGCGTCGTCGCGGCGATGGCGCCGATAACGACTGTGCCAACCATGCAGGCGCCGCCTATTACCCCGCCGGGCGAACCTATTCTCTCCCCGGAGGAAAGGGCCCGCCTCAGCCGCCGGCCGCTGTTCCGGGCCGGTACTTAAGTACAACGTTACGCAATTGCGCGATTGCGTTCCCGACCGCGGCATTTATGGTCGCAACCATTCGCCCTTGAGACGGACAATGATCGAAAGTCCCTGCGTCAATATCTGCACCCTCGATGCCCGTTCCGGGATTTGCCTCGGTTGCGGCCGCACCATCGACGAGATTGCGCGCTGGACCGCCATGGCGCCTGCGGAACGCGCCCGCGTGATGCATGAATTGCCTGCCCGCCTTTCCTCAAGTAAAGCCGCCAATGTCAAAACCGCGACAGGGTAATTTCGTGAGCCGACGCCTGGTTTTGTTGTTCGTGCTCGGCATGGCGCTGTCGATTGCGGCGTTCATCGCCAGCAACGACCAGGACGCCATCGCTAGTTTGCTGCGCCATGACACCGCGGCCCTCGTGCTCAAGGTTGCGCTATTGGTTTTTGCAGGCGGCTTGGTGCTGGTTCTTTTCCGCGAGCGGCTGTCGAAAGCCATCGAGGCGGCGCTGTTCTGGGTGACGCTCGGGCTGGTGCTGGTCATCGGCTACAGCTACCGCTTCGAGCTGCGCGATATCGGCGACCGCGTTTACGCGGAATTGGTGCCGGGGCACGTAGCGAATCTCGGCCGCAATGCCCAGGTCGTACGCGGCAAGGGTGGCGACTTCGCGATAGCCGCGCATATCAATGGCACGAAAATACCCATGGTGCTCGACACCGGTGCGAGTTCTGTGGTGCTAACACAGGAAGCCGCCAAGGCTGCGGGCCTTCCAATCGAAGTACTCAATTATTCGATCAACGTGGACACCGCCAATGGTCGTACCCGCGCCGCCGCCGTCACGCTTGACCGGCTGGCTGTTGGCGGACTGGTCGAGCGTTCGGTGCCGGCGCTGGTGGCGCGAGCCGGACAACTCAAGACTAACCTGCTCGGCATGAGCTTCCTCAACCGGCTGGAAAGCTGGGAAGTGCGCGGCGACCGATTATGGATGCGCGGGAATCCGTAAGCCGCCTTTATATCAAGCTGACAATAAATCGCAGCGACGCGAACATCAGAAAAATTCCAAAGGCAATTTCGAGTTTCCGCCGCGGCAGCCAATGCGCCAGCCGCACGCCGTAACTCGCGGTGTAGCTCGATACCGGTGCCATCAGCGCAAAACCGACCACGGACACAAAGCCAATGGAAAAAGGCGGCAGTTGCCCCATGTGCGGCCTGCCCGCCAGCATGTAGCCAAGGGTACCGGCAATCGTGATCGGCACGCCGACGCCGGCGGAGGTCGCGACCGCGCGCTGCATCGGTTGGCCGTAGAGCGTTAGCACGGCGTTCGATACCGCGCCGCCGCTCACGCCGACCAGCGACGAAAACAACCCGGTGATGAAGCCATACACTCTTTGCAAGCCCTTGCCAGGCAATTCGGTGCCGAGGCTCAAGCGGTCGGACCCGATCAACATGCGGACCGAGATGAAGGTTGCAAATATCACGAAGGCAATCTTGAAGACGGCGGACTGGGCGTAGGATGCGGTCACGGATCCGATCAAGACGCCGAGCAGCGCCGGCACCGTCCAGATTTTCACAACTTCAGGGATCACGGCGCCTCGTTTCTTGTGCGCGATGTAGGCGCGAACCGTGGTGGGCACGATAATCGCAAGCGACGTCCCAATGCACAGCTGCATTCGAACGTCTTCAGGCACGTTGAGCACACGGAATACTTCGTACAAAACCGGCACGATCACCGCGCCGCCGCCGATGCCGAACAGGCCGGCGAAAATGCCGACCAGAACGCCGGCGCCCAAAATCAGGAGCGCAAGCAGCACGATCTCGCCGATCGGATAACCTAGCAGCATATGTCCACTTTTTTATTGGCGCATGATCTTTTCCGAAAACCGGTATCCACTTTTCGGGGTCATGCGCAAATCATGCGCGGATCATGCCGCGATGTTCGACAAATCCGTGGCTGTGTCCACCATCTGCGCAAGCGCGTCAGCCATGACCGACGCGCCGGCGCCGGGCTTGACCGCCTCGGTCGCCAGATGCCTGCGGAACGCGCGTGCGCCCGGCACTGCGCGGAACAGGCCCAGCACGTGCCGCGTAATGGAGTGAAGCCGCACGCCCTTGGCGAGTTCGCGCTCGATATAGGGCATCAGCGCCATGGCCGCCTCTTTTGGCGTAGCAAACGGCGCGGGCTCGCCGGTAAGCATCGGATCGACACCCAAAAGCAGCCAGGGCTCCTGGTAAGCGGCCCGCCCCATCATCACGCCATCCACATGGGCGAACTGGACCTGCGCCTGCTCCAGATTCGCGATGCCCCCATTGATCACGATCGCGAGGTCGGGATGCGCCGCCTTGAGGCGGTGCACGATAGAATAATCGAGCGGTGGCACGTCGCGGTTTTCACGCGGGGACAATCCCTTCAGCCAGGCCTTGCGCGCGTGCACGATCAGGGCGTCGGTGCCAGCCGCCTTCACCGCATCCGTGAATGAAAACAACGCCTGCTCCGGATCCTGGTCGTCGATGCCAATGCGGCACTTCACGGTCACGGGAATTTTCACGGCCCCCTTCATGGCGGCAACGCAATCGGCAACCAGCGCTGGCTCCGCCATCAAACAAGCGCCGAAGCGGCCTTCCTGCACGCGGTCGGACGGACAGCCGACATTGAGATTGATTTCGTCGTAGCCAAAGTCCTGACCGATACGAGCGGATTGCACGAGGGCTTGTGTATCGCTACCGCCAAGCTGAAGCGCGACCGGATGCTCGGACGCATCAAAGCCGAGCAGCCGGTCCCGGTCGCCGCGCAAAATCGCGCCGGTCGTCAGCATCTCGGTATAAATGAGCGCCCGGCGCGAGAGCAGGCGATGGAAGAACCGGCAGTGCCGATCGGTCCATTCCATCATCGGTGCGATTGAGAACTTCCTGGTGAGTTCAACCATTCCAATCACAGAATAAGGGCGTCGTCGCGAAGCGGTAGCCCTTCGTCAGCTTCCCGGCAAGTGCTGCACTTCGGGAAAAAACATATCCTGCCATGAGGTCGGCGCAACCTTAATGATGCCCCGTTTAGCCATGAACTGGGCGAAAGTCATCACATTGCTCGGCGCCATCGTGAACGACGAGCCCGTGTCCTTGATGATCGCGGTGGCCTCATCGAGGCTGATGTTGTCCTTGGAATGCTCAAGATAAATCTTGGCGGCCTCGGCGCCGTCCTTGGCGATCGAGTCCTGCGCTTCTTTGAGCGCGTCGACAAAAGCTTGATAGATTTTCGGATTGTCGCGCCGGAACCTTTCTGTAGTGTAGGCCACCATGTAAGTCGACGGCGAGCCGAGGATCTCCTGGTCCGAAGAAATGCGCCGGATGCCGGCCTTTTTCAGCTCCATGTTCTGAAACGGCGGCGCGGTGAAGTGATTGTTGATTTCACCCGCTCCGGAAATCATGGCGGCGGCGGCGTCGCCGTGCGGAATCTGCACGACCAGCGTGTCGAGACGCTCTGCATTACCCGGGCCCCAGATTTTTTCGGCAGCCATCTGCAGCAAGATCGCGTGCACCTACACCTTCAGCGTCGTTACCGCGACTCGATCCTTCTGGCTCAGGTTTTCGATCTTTTTGACGTCTGGATTACGCGTCATCAGATAGAGCGGCAGGCTGGACACGGCGCCGATGCCGCGCACGCCGGTCTGTGTTCCGGCGGCTTTCGCCCATAGCGTTACGAATACCGTAGTGCCGGCGCTGACGATATCGAGGCTGCCCGACAAGAGACCATCATTCATCGGCCCGCCGCCGGGAAATTGGCGCCAGGTCACCTTGACTTGGTCGAGACCCGCTTTCGCGAGATGTTTTTCGAGCAGACTTTTCTTTTCGACGATGATCATCGGCAAGGTGCCGATGCCGAATTGCGTCGCCATATGAAGTTCAGCGACTTCGGCGCGTGATGCGATGGTCGAAACTGGGGACAAGAAAAACGCTACCGCTGTAAGGGCGCACGAAAGTTCTTTTTTCACGGTTTCCTCCTTTTTTATTTGTTCAGGCCGCAGCCGCGCGCTTGTCCAGACGCAGCAGTTGCATCAGCTCGCGGACCGATCCGAGATTTTCCAGCGACGCCACGGCTGCAACCAGGCGGTCGATGGCCTGCGGCGAGAGACGGCCTTGTCCGTAGGTCCGGAGTTTGCCCTCGATCTGCGCGCGCGTGAGCGGATTTTCAGCCGAACCGCGCGGAAAATCGCAGCGCTTGGCGATCTTGGTGCGGTCGAGCAATTCGAATTCGACCGCCGACTGAACGTCCTTAAGACTTTCATCCGGCTGAATGTCGATCAGCTCGGCCGCGGCCTTGCGCAGCACGGGATCGTCGTAGCGTTCTGGCGTGAACTGCTCCAGTGTCAGCATGTGGTCCTGGAGGATCACCGCCGCGGTGTAGTGCGCGGAAATCAGCGCGTCGAACTTCGCTTTATACTTCGACAGCTTGCCGTGCAGGTTGAACACGGTCGGCGCGAGCCGGATTTGCGCGCGTTTGATGTCTTTCAACTTGAAGGGATGCTCCTCCAGCGCGTCGAACAAAGCCGTGTTCATGCCCTGTATCGATGAGGCCGAAGGCCAGAGCCGAAGCGCGATCTGCTCAAGCTCCCAGCGCTTGCCGAGATCATCGGTGACCTTTTCGGGGTGCCCGCCGGTGGAGAAGGTGGTGAACAAGCCGCCGTCCTTCGCCGTGAGGAACTCGCGGGTCGCCAGAAAATCCTGCTCGGCAAGCAGCGCCGCCATCAGGCCCGAAAGCGCGCCACGGCATTGATGGAATTTCACTGTTGGCGTACCCCATGCGGCGAAAGTGCCGCCGGCCTGACTGCCGGCGAGACCAAACGCACGCGCCATCGCCTCGGGAGATAAACCGAGCAGCCGTCCGACCGCCGCAGCAGCGCCAAACGGACCGAACACACCCGGCCCGTGATAACCTCGGGCGCGAACGGCGGGATAATCCGAGCCGACGCCGACGCGCGTGGTGACTTCGAAGCCGGCTGCCAAAGCAACCAGCAGGTCGCGGCCCGAAAGGTCGTCGCGCTCCGCGATGAGAAGCGCAGGCGGAACGACTTCAGGCGTCACATGCGTCAATGTCGAACGATGGATGTCGCACATCGTGACGGCGGTGATCAGGTAGCCGTTGAGCAAAGTAGCGCCGGCGAGCGACAGGTTGCCGCCGCCGATCACCGTGCTCTCCGAAGACGTCGCAAGGCTTGCAGCGAAACGCGACACCTGCCCCGTCTCTTCGCCGGCATGGCCGGCGAGCGCGCAGGCGAGGGTGTCCAGCAACACATCCTTGCACTGTTCGCGCACCCGCGCCGGAATGTCGTCGTAGCTCAAAGACGCGGCAAAACGGGCGAGGTGCTCGGTGGTCGTTTCGGTCATCGTTTCCTCACCAAAAAGGGCATTCGGAATGCCTCTGTTTTTGACACTGCGACAGGATAGTTGATCCCCGCGGCATGTCTATAACGGCTGACACAGGGCATATTGCGCAAGGACGGCAAGGCCCGCATTGTCTGGCAACATTTCAGGTGAGGAAAATCGCGCATGATCGGGATCGGCATTATCGGGCTCGGCTGGTGGGGCAAGCAGATCGTGACATGCCTCACGGAAAGTCCGCGCTTCAAGGTGGTCGCCGGCTGCGATGTCGACCACAACATGGCCGCTCCATTCGCACGGTCGCATGGCTTCGATCTGGTCACTGACTACAATGAACTGCTCGAGCGTTCCGACATCGATGCCATCGCAGTGGTGACGCCGCATGCTTTGCATGAAGAAATGGCAATCGCTGCCTTCGCCGCCGGCAAGCAAGTTTTCTGCGAAAAGCCTTTGGCGCTCACGACGGCCAGCGCCGAGCGCATTTTGGCGGCCAGCGCCAAAGCCGGCGGCGTGCTCGGCATCGGCCATGAAAGACGTTACGAGCCGGCAATGGAGGAAATGCGGCGCCTGTTCGAGAGCGGTGCGCTCGGAAAAATCCAGCATATGGACGCCAATGTGAGCCACAACAATTTCCGCAAAATGGACCCGTCGAACTGGCGCCGCGATCCCAAGCATGCCCCGGCCGGCGCCTGGACCGCGCTGGGCATCCATCTCGGCGACATGTTCGTATCGCTCGCAGGCCAGCCGACGCGCGTTGCCGCTCGCACCGCTTCGCAGATTTTCCCCTCACCCGCCGAGGATTTTGTCAGCGCCGAAATCGATTTCGCCGGCGGGGCGCGCGGCCGCATCACCTGCCTGTCGACGCCGCCGTTCTATGGCCGTTTCACGTTGATCGGCGACCAAGGCTGGGTCGAGGTGCAGGAAGGCGGCAATGTCGACAAAGGGATATCGTCAAGCTTCGTTCATTGCGGGCCGGACGGCATTCGGGTGACCCGCGATTATACCCACACCAATACGGTTCGGATGAATTTCGAAGCCTGGGCCGACGCCGTCGAGGGCCGTGCGCCCTATCGTTTCACGACGGACCAGTTGCTCGGCAATATCCGCATTCTCGATGCGGTGACGCGCTCAGCCGCCGCCGACGGCAAGTCAATTGCGATTTAGAGGCAACAGCGGCTAGCGCGGTCGATATTCCGCCGCGTTTGGGCTACACCCCTAGACGATGCAAAGCGAAAAAGAACAGGTCGCGCTCACCTCGATTGCAGCATCCGCCATGCTGACGATCGCCAAGGGCCTGGTCGGCTTTGCCACCGGCTCGCTCGCCATTCTGTCGGAAGCCGGCCACTCGCTGATCGACCTCGGCGCTACCGTGATGACCTATGCCGCCGTGCGCATTTCGGGAAAGCCCGCGGACAAGGAACACAATTACGGCCACGACAAAGTCGAAAGCGTTTCTGCGCTGGGCGAAACCGCGCTGCTGTTTCTGCTGTCGGGTGTGGTGATCTGGGAAGCGATCAAGCGCCTGGTTGAGCACGAAACTCATGTTGTAGTTGCAAGCGTCTGGGCCTTCGGCGTCATCCTCGCATCGATCTTGGTCGATTACTTTCGCGCCCGCGCGCTCACGCGTACCGCCAGGAAAACGCAGAGTCAGGCGCTGGAGGCCGACGCGTTGCATTTTTCATCCGATCTGTGGTCGTCTTTTGCGGTTCTGATCGGGCTGGTCGGCGTGCATTTCGGTTTCGCTTGGGCAGACTCCGCATCGGCCCTGCTGGTGGCCGTGCTGGTCTGCACCGCCGGCTGGCGATTGGGACGCCGCACCATTGACACACTGACCGACACCGCGCCTGAAGGTGCCGTTGAGCGATTCACAGCGATTGCCGCGAACGTATCGGGCGTAGTCGCGGTCAACCACGTCCGGTCCCGCGCCGTGGGTGACAAGACGTTCATCGATCTCGTCGTCGGGGTCAGCCGCACGCTGCCGCTCGATCGCGTGAACACCATCAAAAGCGATATCGAGACCGCGTTTCACAAGCAGATGCCGGGCGCGGAGCTGACCGTCACCACCGACCCGGTCGCGCTGAGCAACGAGACGGTGCTCGATCGCGTGATGGTGATTGCGCGCAATCGCGCGCTCGCCGTCCATCACGTGACGGTGCACGAAATCCGCGGCCGGCTGGCCGTTTCGCTGGATCTCGAAGTCGACGGCGATCTCACGCTGCGCGCCGCACACGACCTGGCGGACGGTCTGGAAAACGCGATTGCCGGCGAACTGGGCCTCGACGTCGAAGTGGAAACCCATATCGAGCCGCTGGAACCGCAAGCTGCATCGGGCCGCGATGCGCCACCGGCGCGGGTGAAAGCGGTCGAGATGGCCTTGGCTGAACTGGCGCCGGAAACCCGCACCATCCGCGACGTGCATGACGTGCGCGTGCGCGAGACCGCCGATGGTGAGATCGTAAATTTTCATTGCCGCGTCGATCCCGAGCTCAGCGTCCAGACCGTGCATGAGAAAGTCGATGCGCTGGAACGCGCCTTGCGGGTGCGCTCGCCGTCAATCAAACGCGTGATTGGTCACGCCGAGCCGACAAAATAAATCACGCCCGCTTTGGCTTCCAATTTCGTCCTGTCCGTCCTAGATCAAGTTCATGCGCACCGACATTGACCACCCCGTTCGCTTAAAGGATTACCTGCCGCCGGCCTGGCTGGTGGAAACCGTCAAGCTCGACGTCTCGCTACATCCGACGCGGACGAAAGTGCGCGCCACCCTCGCCTTCAAACCCAATCCGGAATCCGGCGCGGCGCCGCTTGCGTTGGACGGCGACGGATTGACGCTCACCTTGCTCAAACTCGACGGCAAAGCCCTGCCGTCCAACAGTTATGCGGCAACCCCCGATAGCCTGATCATCCCGCAGGTGCCGAACGGCCCGTTCACACTTGAAATCGAAACACTGGTCGATCCAACCGCCAATACCCAGCTTTCGGGGCTATACCGCTCAAGCGGCACCTATTGCACGCAATGCGAGGCCGAGGGTTTCCGCCGCATCACTTACTTTCCAGATCGTCCCGACGTGATGGCGGTCTACTCAACGCGCATCGAAGCCGACAAAGCAGAAGCCCCTATTCTTTTGGCGAACGGCAATCTGATCGAAAGCGGCGATTTGCCGGGCGGGCGGCATTTCGCGATGTGGCAAGACCCGCATCCCAAGCCGTCTTATCTGTTTGCTTTGGTCGGCGGAAATCTTGGTCATGTCGAGGATCGCTTCCGCACCATGTCCGGGCGCGATGTTGTCCTGCGCATTTATGTCGAGCCCGGCAAGGAAGGCCGTTGCGCCTATGCCATGGATTCGCTCAAGCGTTCGATGCGCTGGGATGAGCAGGTCTTCGGCCGCGAATATGATCTCGATATTTTCATGATCGTCGCCGTCTCCGACTTCAACATGGGAGCGATGGAGAATAAGGGGCTGAATGTCTTTAACGACAAATATGTGCTGGCAAGCTCCGACACCGCGACCGATACCGACTATGCCCAGATCGAGGCCGTCATCGCGCACGAATATTTCCATAACTGGACCGGCAACCGCATTACCTGCCGCGACTGGTTTCAGCTCTGTCTGAAGGAAGGTCTCACCGTTTTCCGAGATCAGGAATTTTCATCCGACATGCGGTCGCGGCCGGTCAAGCGCATCTCCGATGTGCGCGGCTTACGCGCCGCCCAATTTATCGAAGACGCCGGGCCTCTGGCGCATCCCGTGCGGCCGGAGATGTACAAAGAGATCAACAATTTCTACACCAGCACCATCTATGAAAAAGGCGCCGAAGTGGTGCGCATGGTTCATACGCTCATCGGCAAAGAAAAATTCCGTGCCGGCATGGATTTGTATTTTGCGCGCCATGACGGGCATGCCGCGACCGTCGACCAGTTCATCCAGTGTTTTGCGGATGTAAGCGGCCGCGACATGACCCAGTTCATGTTGTGGTACAGCCAGGCCGGCACGCCTGAGGTGAAGGTACGTACCAAGTTTGATCCCGCGCGCAAGACCTTCACGGTCGAATGTGCACAAAGTCTCGCGCCCACGCCGAACCAGCCGAATAAAGCGCCGATGGTGATCCCGTTACGTTTTGGACTGGTCGGGAAAAACGGCAAGGACCTGTCGCTCGACCGTAACGTGCTGGAGCTAACCGAGCCGTCGCACAGCTTTGCGTTCTCTGGCTTGGAAGAACATCCTGTTCTGTCGATCAATCGCGGTTTCTCTGCCCCGATCAAGCTTGTTACCGACCTTAATGGCAGCGATCTGGATTTTCTGGTGGCGCATGATGCCGACGCGTTCAATCGCTGGCAGGCGCTGCAAACCAGCTCGATGCGGCTTTTGATCGACAATGTGGCCGCGCTGCGAGCCGGCAAACCGCCGCGCGCCGATGAAAAAATGATCGCGGCGCTGGCCGCCATTCTGGATGACAAATCGCTGGAGCCGGCCTTTGTTGCGCTGGCGCTGGCGCCGCCGGGCGAAGGCGACATTGCGCGCGAGATCGGCCGCGATATCGATCCTGACGCGATCTTCCGCGCGCGTTTGACATTGCGCGCGGCGATCGGCGAGCGGCTTGGGGCGGCACTCGTCACAACTTACAATCGTATGGCAATCGCCGGTCCCTATTCGCCAGATGCAGCGAATGCCGGCCGGCGCTCGCTTCGCAATGCCGCGCTCGACCTTCTGGCTGCAACCGGAGCGGCCCCGGGAATTGCCCGCGCGGCCAAGCAATACGACGACGCCGACAACATGACTGACCGCATGGCCGCATTGGGGACGCTGTCGCTGCATGGCGGCGCTGAGCGCGAGCGTGCTTTTGTCGATTTTTATACGCGCTACGCCGCGGATGCGCTGGTAATAGACAAATGGTTCTCGCTACAGGCCATCATTCCGCAGCCAGACACGCTGGAAAAAGTGCACGCCCTCACCGCTCATCCGACCTTCTCCATTGCCAACCCCAATCGCGTGCGTTCGCTGATTGGCGCCTTTGCGCAGGCCAATCCGACCCAATTCAACCGCGCCGATGGCGCCGGTTATGATTTTGTCGCCGACAGTATCCTCCTGCTCGACCCGAAAAATCCGCAATTGGCGTCGCGCATGGCCACCTCGTTTCGCACCTGGCGGACTTTAGAGGCGGGCCGCCGCGCCAAGGCGGAGGCAGCGCTGGCGCGCATCAAGGCTACGGCCAACTTGTCGCGCGATTTGTCCGATATCGTGGATCGCGCCCTCGCCCCGCACTGAAAAGTCGTGCCGCCGGCCAATTGTGGCCTAAAAGACTCGTGGGTAACGATTTTTTAATAATTGACTCTTCGGACTCTCGACAAATCAGCGCTCATGGATTCCAATCGCCAAGTGATTCGGAAAGAGCGGCGGCACAGTCTTCCGATTCACGGGTAGGGGAAAATCCGAACGGAGGTCTCTATGGCGCGCGCCAGCCTGGCGAGTGCGTCTGCGCACCCGGATTCGATAAAAGGCCTCGCGCAATCGATCGCCAAACCGGCGTATCGGCGGCTGCTGACG
>JAYTFS010000169.1:0-5752 GCA_043734185.1 Pseudolabrys sp.
GCCGCAGACGGTGGCGTGCTGGACGCTTTAGACTGTCGCGGACAACTGATGACAAAATAAGTGAGAGCGAATGTCCGCTTTGGGTCATTAGCGGACAAACGGTCGCGGGCCAAAGTCGAATTTTGTCCGTTGTTACCCCAAAAGCGGACAAACGCAGGGGCAGTTGGATTGTCCGCTAAGTGCCAATATCAGACAACCAGCTATACATTTGATGTAGACGGTGAAGACCGTGCCACTACACTGCTCTCCAATCGCTATATGAGAAATATGGCCTGCTCCAATAGTGTCTTAGTCCTATGGCTACGTCGCTCCTTCAAGCGCTCTTATACTTCGGCTCGTTTGGAGCAATCCTAGTCCTGTTCGTCAGCGTCATCGCTGCAATCTGGTGGATCCTAAAAAGAGGATTAACGACGCTAGGTAAGCTCGTCCGTGCAATTACAGACGAGTAAAGCAAATCAAATATATCGAGATTGAAAGCAGCATTTAGCCAATTAGCCCAGGTAGCCAGTAGAATAGCGCCGAAAGAATCCCAGACGCCGGGATCGTGATAATCCATGCGATCAAGATTTCCTTGGCGACAGCCCAGCGTACCGCCGAGACTTTTTTCGCCGCCCCGACGCCGATGATCGCTCCGGTTATGGTGTGGGTGGTGGACACTGGAATGCCAAGGCTGGTTGCGGCAAACAGCATGACCGATCCTGCAGATTCCGCGCACACGCCCTGCATCGGTGTCAGGCTCGTGATGCGCGATCCCATCGTACGCACGATTCTCCAGCCGCCTGCCAGCGTGCCGACAGCCATCGCGATCTGACACACGATCACCACCCAAAACGGAACATAAAATTCCGTGCCCAGGGTACCTTGCGAAAACAGCAAGACGGCAATGATTCCCATGGTCTTTTGGGCGTCGTTGCCGCCATGTCCGAGCGCGTAAAATGACGCCGATACGAATTGAACGCGGCGAAAAATACCGTCGGCGCCGTGTGGCGTCGATCGGACGAAAACCCAAGACACAATCAACATAAACAGCAACGCAAGGACTAAACCCAGGCCCGGCGACAGGAAAATAGCGGCGACTGTCTTGCCAACGCCGGACCAAACCACCGCATGAATTCCGGCCTTCGCGAGGCCGGCACCGACCAGACCGCCAATGAGGGCGTGCGAACTCGACGACGGGATTCCCAACCGCTGTGTGACGATCTGCCAGACGATTGCACCGGCCAGCGCGCCGAAGATCACGCGTGAATCGACAACGTTCGCCTCGACAATTCCGCGACCCACTGTTTCCGCTACATGCAGGCCGAAAAAAAGAAATGCAACAAAATTAAAAAATGCCGCCCAGGCCACGGCGTACTGCGGACGCAATACTCGCGTCGACACGATGGTTGCGATCGAATTGGCGGCATCGTTCATGCCGTTGAGAAAGTCGAACGCCAGAGCAACGCCAATAAGCGCGAGGAGGAACGGCAGCGTGAGCGCGGCGGCATCCATCGACTTTCGTTCCCGGCGTGACTAAGCGTGCTCGATAACGATGCCGTGCATTACGTTGGCCACGTCATCAAAGCGGTCGACGACTTTTTCCAGATGATCGTAAACTTCATTGCCGACGAAGAACGCCATTGAATTGGAATTGGCGTTGGCCAGATAGAGCGTCCTAAGGCCGATATCGTGCAATTCGTCGGCGCGGCCTTCGAGCGCGGAAATTTGCGCGGTCAAATCACTGATATGGGCGGCCTCCGATCCGATTGAGCGCAGCAGCGGCACAGCTTCTTGCACCAGCTCAGCGCATTTCACGATGGCGTCAGCCATCTCCTTCATCTGGGGTGTGAACTCGGTGACGTCGAACAGGATGACGCCCTTGGCAGTCTTCTGCATCTGGTCGATAGCGTTATCCATCGAGGTGATCAGATCGCGGATGTTGCCGCGGTCGAATGGCGTGATGAAAGTGCGGCGCACAGCAATCAGCACATCGCGAGTTATGTCGTCGGCATCCTGCTCGCGGTCCATGACGGCCTGATAGTTGGCCCGCACCGCCTCGCCCCCCTCGAGCATAGCGCGCAATGCCTGAGCGCCAGCCAGTACAGCCCGCGAATGGCTCGCGAACATGTCGAAGAAGCGCTCCTCCTTCGGCATTAAGGCATGAAACCAGCGCAGCATAGCTCGATCCTCTACCTGATATTGGCTGACTGGAAACTATGGCTTCGTCTGCTAGAAGCGAACCCTTAAGTGTGGCCTGGGGATAACCCTCGGATGTTGCGCGAAAGCTGTCCGCTTTAGGTCAATCGCTGCCGGCAATTCAGCCCCAACGCCGGCCTTTGTCCGTTGTTACTCCAATAGCGAACAAACTTGGGCGCAACAGGATTGTCCGCTAAGTGCCAATAGTAGACATTCTCCACTAAACGAGTGTCCGCCGCCTGATCCGCAAGCTATTTCCGACCACGCTGACGCTAGAGAGCGCCATCGCTCCCGCCGCGATCATCGGGTTCAGCAGGCCAAACGCCGCCAGCGGAATCGCGGCGACGTTGTAGAAGAAGGCCCAAAACAGGTTTTGCTTGATGGTTCGAAACGTTAGGCTCGACAGCCGCAACGCTTCGATGATTTTCATCGGGCTGCCTTTAACGAGTACGATGTTGCCTGCCTCAATCGCAATGTCGGTCCCGGTGCCGATGGCGATGCCGAGATCGGCCTGTACAAGAGCGGGTGCATCATTGATGCCGTCACCGACAAAGGCGACGCGCTTGCCTTCCTTCTGAAGAAGCCGAACTTGGTGTGCCTTATCTTGCGGGAGAACTTCGGCGAAGTACTGATCGATATTGAGTTCGCGCGCGATGGCCTCTGCGGCCTTGCGGTTATCTCCGGTGATCATCACGGGAACGATGCCTTGGGCCCGCAGATGCGCGATGGCTTGCTTGGCGTCACTTTTCAGCGTGTCGGCAATCGCAACGAGGCCGACAGGATTGCCATTCTGCGCGATGACCACCACGGTTTCCGCCCGCGCTTGGCGGGCTTGGATCTGCGCAAGCGCTGCGCCGAGTTCAATGCCTTCCTCGCGCATAAAGCGCGTATTCCCGACCAGCATAGCAGTGTTTTCCACGCGGCCCTTGACGCCCAGGCCTGCGACATTGGCGAAATCCGCCACGCTTTCCGTCCCGAGGGCTTTCTCCTCTGCGGCACGCACGATGGCTTGCCCCAGCGGATGCTCCGAGAGCCGTTCGAGACTGGCCGCGAGACGAAGTACGTTGTCCGGCGCGATTTCCCGCACAAGTGCAATCACCTCCGTCACCTTCGGTCGGCCTTCCGTCAGCGTGCCTGTCTTGTCGAGCATGACGACATCGATCTTGCTGCCACGCTCCAGCGCCTCTCCGTTCTTGATTAGAATACCGCGACGCGCGCCAACGCCGGTCCCGACCATGATGGCGGTCGGCGTCGCAAGACCGAGTGAACAGGGACAGGCGATGAGCAAGACCGCAACCGCTGGGACAAAGCTTTGCGACAGATCGCCCGTGAAGAGATACCAGCCAACGGCTGTGGCAAGCGCAATGCCGAGAACCACTGGCACGAATATGCCGGATACCGTGTCAGCCAATTTTTGAATGGGCGCCTTGTTGCCTTGCGCTTCGGAGACCATGCGCACGATCTGCGCCAGCACGGTATCCTCACCGACTTTCGTGGCGCGCATCTGGAATGCACCCGACAGGTTGATAGTCGCGCCGAACACCTCGTCACCTGAAGTCTTCGTCACCGGCATGCTTTCCCCGGTCAACATGGCTTCATCGACGCTGGAGCCGCCTTGCACGATAGTGCCATCCACCGGGATTTTTTCTCCGGGCCGCACCAGCAAGATGTCACCGCTTTTTACCTCTTCGATTGGAATGTCGCGTTCCGCGCTGCCCTCGATCACGCGCGCGGTCTTTGTGCCCAGCTCCATCAGCTTGCCGATGGCTTCGCCGGCCTGGCCCCGGCTGCGGGCCTCAAAATACCGCCCCAGTAGAATGAGTGCCGCGATCACCGCCCCCGTTTCGAAATAAAGATGGTGGCTGCCAATCCACATGCCCCACAGGCTGTAGAGCAGCGCCGCCAGCGTGCCGAGCGAGATCAAGGTGTCCATGTTGGCGGCAAAGTTTCGCGCCTGAGCCACCATGCCGCGGTGGAAATCGAACCCGAGGCCCAGAATGACGGCGCTGCTGAGAATGGCTTGAAGCCAAATGCTGAGATTTCGTCCGAGATATGCCCAGGGCAGATTAATGTCCGCCATCGCCAGCACCATCACGGGTGCGCCAAGAGCAATCGCCCAAAACGCCCTTTGTTTGGCGATCCGCACCTCTTCTTTCGCGAGTTGCCTGGGGTCAGACGCCTCGCCATCTGCCAGGACTTCATAACCATTGTCGGCCACGGCGCCCCGCAGCACTGCTTCAGTCACGGCCGTCTCGTCGAAGGCGATGCGGGCGCGCCGGGTGCCAAGGTTGACGTTGGCTTCCAGCACGCCCGGAATCTTGCGCAAGACACGCTCGTTGCGGACCGCGCATGCAGCGCAGTGCATGCCGCCGATGGCGAATGTTGTTGTCGTGGCCATGTTCGGTCTCCTACCCGCGCCCATTCGGAACGACGGTGAAGGAGCCTGGCGTCATCATGCCCATGCCGCAGTTGAAGCCGAATTCTCCGGCCCGCTGCGGGACAAACGAAATCGTCGTCGTGCTGACGTTAGATAGAAGCGTGCGAATGCCGAGCCCCGGCGCGAGCAGGAAGCGCCCGCAGGCAGCGGCCGCACTGGCGTCGATCCGCCATTCTACCGGCACGCCCTGGGTGACGGTAAAGCGCTTGGGGATATAGCTGAAGTCGTCGATCCGCATCACCACGACTTGTTTGTCCTGTGTCGCGGCCATTTGCGCAGGCGGCTCTTGTGATGAGGTCATTTGGGCTGGCGGCGTGTTCGGCGTAGCAACGTTCATGGCGCTTCCGGTCAGGACGAGCCCGTATTGAATATTGGCGATGCCAAGCACAATCACCGCCGCACCGGCAAACTTAAGGAAGTGCCGCTGGACGTTGCCGGACGCAAAACTCGACATGGCCGAAAGTGACAGGAGCGCGGGCAGCGTGCCGAGCGAAAATGCCAGCATGGTCAGCACCCCGATTGAAAAGCTGCCTTTGGCGAGCACGTAGAGCTGCAGTGCCTGCGTGAAACCGCACGGCAGGAAGAACGTGGCTGCGCCCAAGACAAATGCCCCGCCATTGGCGTCGCGTTCGGCCAGATCATGAATGATGTGGCTGAAGGATTTCGGCATGGTCGGCAGAAATCTCGTGAGCCCGGGCAGGAGCCTCAGCATTTGAAACCCGAGCAGGATCATGACCGCGCTTGCGATTAGCGTGAGAAAGCCATTGATCTCCGGTGAGAGCGTCAGCGCCGAGCCCAGCGCGCCTATGGCTCCGCCCAGCAGCGTGTAGGAGAGGATGCGCCCCGCGTTGAAATAGAGGTGCGGTTTCATCCGCTGCATTGGCGTGAGGGTGGTACTTGCTTCGTTGTATTTTGCGGCCACGGCCACCAGCAGCCCGCCGGTAACGGCGATGCAAGACGACACCGAGGCGACCACGCCGATGATAAAGACGAGGCCGTAACTCATCGTCTCGGACACGCCGAACTGCTTGGGCAGCAAGTCAAGTCTGCCGAGCCCGAAAAGAACGGCGATAATGATCAGAAATGAAGCGCCGATCTCGGCGTAGTCGCGCGGAGAATTCGTCGTTGGATGCAGCTTCG
>JAYTFS010000170.1:0-4912 GCA_043734185.1 Pseudolabrys sp.
CCTTGTTCTTGTCCATGGACTTGGTGTTCTCAACAACTCGAAGATTCGCCTGCGCCATGCGCCTACTCCTTATTCCACAGGGGCCCGCCGGACGCAAACAGCTGCAATTCCAGCGGTGTTTTATGTATGTTCTATTTTTGTTCGCACTGCAAGTGCAAATTTTGCGGCTTAAAGTATTTGAGGTAAATCAATGATCTAAGGTAAATTTCAAGTACGTGACTGAGCGTTGAGGGGCGCAAGCGCGCCTCCACCGCCCCTGCAACGGCCAGAATCCCCTCAGCACATCCCGAAGCCGAAGCGGCTAGGGTGTTTTCCCGCTGCGCTGTGTGGAAGGGAAATGGCGCAGCCATTGCGGAAATCCCTCTGCCGACTTCTTTGCGACGCTGAGTTTCCTCGGCAGGCTACCTGGGGTTGTACAGTTGGAACCGAACTCAAGATGCTGAAGATATTTCGGGTGCACCAACAGGCCGTGTTGTTGGTGCGACGGTCGCAAAGCGTTGGGTCAAGATAGCAATTCCCGCCAGCGCCAATTTTACGGCGTGGGCGTTTTTAGTGTCACCCTTGAGAAGGTCATTAACGTGCTGCGTGGATGCGTTGATGAGCGTCCGCCGAATATCTGTTTTGGCTGAATTGACAAGTTGTTTCTCTTGATCGCTGATCGGGAACCGGCGAGCGAGAGCGCATCCCAGCACTCCTCCTAATCCAACCAGTAATGCAGTATTGCTCCTGGACATGCGCGATGCATTAGATTTGCGGTCTATTGTCGAGTGGTGGGGAGCCAGAACTGTCTCACGTTTGCCGGCGGCCGGACCAGGCACCCGTGCAGCTGCCGCACCAACGACGGTTAAAAGAGCGATTCCCATCGGATAATTTTTGGCTGCGCTGCCGAGTTTATCAACTAAAGGCGAAATTACGTGCATTGCACTATCCTGCAGATCGCGAACCACACGCGCCGGCCGGGTGCGTTGCCGCAATTCTCGTAAATCGCCCGCCAGCAAATCAAGTTCCAAGGCCGCATTTTTTTCGATAATGTCGATAGAAACATCAGACATCGATTAAACTCCTGAACAATACCGCGACATCTTTTTTAACTTGCACAATCGTACGACGGGGAACGATGGACAAATCGCTAAGTTTCGATTTCGCGATAAAGGCACATGACGCCCCAACGGCCACTCCGATCAAGGCAATTATTCCTGTCGCCACCCAGGCGGAAAGCCCCAAAGTGATAAGAAAAAAGGCCAGCGCAAGTAACAAAAAGGCGAGACCAAAGAAGCAAAAAACAAAAGCGATCGCGCCGTATATTATGACTGTTGCCAAACCCGATGCCGTTCCGTTTGTCTCACTCTTGAGGAGATCAAGTTCCAGCCCAGCCAACTTTCCTGCGTGCGCGGATGCCGAAATGAAGATGTCTTTGAGGTACATTTTCGGCACCGCTCTCGCCAATTCGGAATAAAAGTGATCAGGTATTTGTGTTGCTGCGCAGCAACCTGCTCAAAACGAAGCCAGCCAGTACGCCGAAACCCACGGCAAGCATTGGCCGCTTGCGCGCAAAGCCGGTCACAGAATTCAATAATTCGGCGAAATCCTGGTCGCGAATTTTATGAGAGAGGCTATCTGCGCCATCGGCTGCGCTTCGCACCAGCTCCGCGAGATGGGGAGACTGATTGTCGATGCCCGTCGCAAAATCCCGGGCACTGCTAGCAAGCCCTGAGACTGCATCGGCGCCAGACGATTTTATGGTATTTGCCTGAGATTTCACCGCTTCAGCGGCCCCCTCCACCAATCCGGTCGCCTGATCGGCAATGGCACTGCCAGTTTTCGCTGCTGCGCTACTCAAATCCGATGCTGTTTTCGACGCAGCGCTGCTTATATCCGATGCCGTCTTCGATGCAGCGCTGCTCAACTCCGATGCCGTCTTCGATGTAGCGCTGCTCAACTCCGATGCCGTCTTCGATGTAGCATCCGCCAACCCGGAAACTGCTGATTTGACTGTTTCGCTGGCGCTTTTCTCAGTATCTGACGACGCACCAAAGCGTTCTGACGCTGGGGACGTGCGGTTTTGCGGCGTAATGGCCATTTTTGCCTCTCATGTTCCAAAAGCGTTTATTTAAGCTTCGGTATCGGAACGCCGGGGCGTCGAAATGGTTCCATGGTTACTGTGTTGCTTTTTGCTTCGGCGCGATTCCTGCTTGCCGGTCGATCTCCATGTTTATTTCACCACCAGCCAGCACAATGTTCAGCGAGATCCACATCCACGTCATAAGCGCAATGGCGGCGCCGAGTGTGCCATAAGTCTGATTATATGAACCGAAATGTGCCGCGTACCACGCAAAACCCGCCGATGCCGCAAGCCACACTATGCTGGCGGCAGCGCTACCGGGCGAAATCCAACGCCACTTTGCGTCGATGAGACAAGGACCAAAGCGATAGAGAACGGCAAGCAAAACGGCAACTACAACGAGCAAGGCCGGCCAGCGCGCTAACTCCACGAGCCATGCGGCGGGGCCTCCCAAGTGAACGACGCTGGCGATTGCCGGAATACCGACGGTGCCAAGCAAAGCGATTATAATGAAGACGATCATGCCGGCGGTAAATGCAAGCGACGTGGCGTTCAGCCGAATGAAGCTACGAACCTCGCGGACTTCGTAAACAATGTTGAGAGCGTCAAACAAGGCTTTCACTCCAGCATTGGCGCTCCAGATCGAGAGGACGAGACCCGACACGAACCCAAAGCTCAACGCGCTCGAATTAGTACTGGCAATGCGCCTGGCCTGTTCACCCGCTATCTCAGCCAACCCACCGGGAATGACGGTGGAAAGCGCGCTGATCTGGCTTTGAATGGCCGCGGGATCGGCAATCAAACCATAAAGGGATATGAGTGCGCCAAGTGCGGGGAACACGGCAAGAAGGGCATAAAATGTTGTCCCTGCCGCGACGGCCATTATGCGATCATTCGAAAATCGCAAAAACAGGGATTTAGCGAGCTGAAACCAGTGTACCTTCGGTGCCGCTGCCGTGGCTGAAAGGGGGGACACGAATTTTCGTTCCGAACCCCCCTTTCGAGATTGCCGCTGACCCTTGTCAACATCGCTATCTCTAAAACCGCTTGGCAAAGCGTCATCGCTTTTTGCAACAAGCGCAGCACCCGCGATGGCCAGCCATCCGAGTGCCGTCATGCGCGATGGAGGGCGGCTTTGCGTGGTCTGTTCATGCGTGGTCTGTTCAACAGTCATACATGCCCATTTGCTGTGGAGAATTTACCTGCGTAATCGCAGCAGCGTCCAGCCTTGCTCAAGTCCAATACTCTTGAGAGGTTCCAGATCGGGTGAAATATAAATCAGCCGTTCATCGCCGATGGCACGGGTATTTTGGCGGCCTCCAATCAGGAAACAGTCTAGCCGGGCGTACTGCTGTGGGTGTTGGCGTTCTTGCCGCGCTGGCCAGTGAAGGGCACGAAATTGACGACGCCGCCATTATAGATATCGCTGCGCGTGACGGTGAAGCTGCCGTCGGCGGCCTGCTGCTTCACCACTTTCAGCACATGCTGGGAACCAGGCGGCCCGATCGGGATCACCATGATTCCGCCCGGCTTCAATTGCTTCAGCAGGGGCGGCGGCACATGGTCGATGCCGCAAGTCACGATCATCTTGTCGAAGGGGGCGGCCTCCGCCCAGCCATAATAGCCATCGGCAGTCTTGGCGATGATCGAGCGGTATTCGCTGTAACCCTTGGCGATCATTGCCTCGTAGAGCTTGCGGGTGCGGGCGGCGAGCGGCGGAATGATTTCGATGGAGTGCACCTGATCGGTGAGGTTCGACAGGATGGCCGACTGGTAGCCCGAGCCAGTGCCGATCTCCAGCACCTTTTCACCGCGTTTGATGGCGAGCGTGTTGGTCATGCGGCACACCGTGTTGGGGCCGGTAATCGTGACGCCGAAGCCGATATCGAGAAAATGGCTGACATAGGTTTGGTCGCGGGCCTTAGGCAGCACGAACTCCTCGCGCGGGGTCATGAGATAGGCGCGCTTTACGGAATTGTCCCACAGATCGTGGTGGGCCAGCATCAGTTTGAGGCGATCGAAGCGGGCACCAAGGAAGCCCGGATCCTCGCCGCGGTTCTTCACCATCCAGTCGATATATTGGGCCCGGTCAGTCATCGGCGGCGAGGCCGACCAGTCATAAGGTACGGGAACGGTGGCGCGGGCCGGCGATGTCATGGCAGCCGCGACAAGACCAGTTCCACCCGCCAGCACGCCACGGCGGCCGATTTTCGCAGTCAACCAAGTCATGTTTTGCCCCTATGTTATCGCGGCAGAGTGCGCCCGCGGCAGCGGCCGGACAAGCGCGGCGGTGTGCCTTACAGCGAATTAAGGGCAGCGTTTGGACCGGGCCGAAGGCTCTCCTTATTGGCAGTCGTCATGCGCCACTTCTGTCCCAAGTCAGCATTTACGCAGAGCCATATTCACTTGCCTGTCGAGCGCAAATTCGCTCGTCGACCAAAGCGCGCCGGCCGTTAACTTTCCATCACTTCCTTCACCTTCTCCACCAGCTGCTTGAGCGAGAACGGTTTTGGCAGGAAAGCGAAATCGGTCTGGCCTTCGAGATTCTTTTCGAAAGCGTCCTCCGCGTAACCGGAGACGAAGATCACCCGGGTCTTGATGCCGCGCTTGCGGAGTTCGCGCAGCAAGGTCGGGCCGTCCATTTCGGGCATCACCACATCCGACAGGATCAGTTCGAAGCCCTTGAGGTCGCCTTCGATGACGGCGAGCGCACTTTCCCCGGAATCGGCCTCAATCACCGTGTAGCCGCGCGAGGTGAGCGCACGCACCGCGAAGGCGCGCACCGCATCCTCGTCCTCCACCAGCAGAATGCGGCCTTTGCCCGTATGATCGGCGCGTGGCGGCGGCGCG
>JAYTFS010000171.1:0-6959 GCA_043734185.1 Pseudolabrys sp.
GGCTCCTGTGCTCTTCGGTGACGCGGCATTTGGCATTGAGGCTCCAGTAACTGAGAGGCGCATGAGTGCTGAATTACGATTGTCGCAAGGCGCTCTTGTGTTTCCTGAGGTCCTTGTGAGACCCCAAGAGCACAAGAGCGCCGTCGTACTTGTTATCGATACGAGCCTTCAGCGCACCTTGAGTGGCCACAGTGGCGCGCTCGTCAGCCCCGATCAGCGTCCAAGCGAAACTCATGCTGCTCGTGAACATTGCGTGTGATGAAGTTACTATGTTTTCTCCTCGATTCGAGTGATCAGCGCTACACTACGTAACGCGGAAACTTCTTTAGAGCCTCCGCCATGTCTTCGACCGTGGCCGGACCGTATTTGCGACCCGTACTAGCCGGGGCGTGGCCCGTGATGCGGTCACTGATCTTTTCAGCGATGCCCACGCGGTCTGCAATCTGCTGAAATAGGTGACGCCAGCCGTGCGTTGGCCCGACCTCGGGGTCCTTGATCCCCAGCTCTCTGACCCAATAACCAAGGCGACCTCGCGTTTTGATCGATGGTGACTGACCAGGGTTCAACGGGTCCGCTTCAGTGTCCTTGGCTGCTCGCACGTTATAAAATAATGGCCCATCGCCCTGAGCCCGCACGAACTCGATGAACCCTTGGGCTACCAGATGCTCGTGAAGTGGCACCGTTCGCGCGCTGCTGGTCTTGATTGAGCCTGCCTCGGGCGTGAGCTTCATGACGTAAAAGCTGCCGCGCTCAGTGACATCAATCCCCCGCAACTGGGTTATTTCACCCGAGCGAGCGCCTGAGTAGGCGCACAGCCACATCGCCCACCGCTTTGCGCGCGGGAACGCATCTTTCATATTGGTGATCGCCGATGAGGCTCTGAGGATCACCCGAGCCTCGTCCGGTTTGAAGGCCTTCCCGTCTTCGCGAAGCACGATTGCCTTGGGAACGTCGATCTTGACGGTGGCGAATGGATTAGTGCGGACATGCTTCTGCATCACACCCCAAGCGAAAACCGTCTTCGCGGCTGGCAGCCACACGGCATCCACGGTCACCGCAGCGCGCTTGGGCGTCACAAGCGCGTCCTTCCAAGTCCGCGCATTGTCTTCGGTCAGAGCGCCCGCGCTGCCGGGGTATGTTGCCTGCAGGTGCTTGAACACTGCTCGCCATCGGCTGATCGTGCCATCGGCGGGCTTTCGCGCAGCCACATAGGCCCCAAAGAGGTCCCAACAGTCCATACCTGTCGTGACCACACCGCGCCGCTGATCAATGTAAGTTGGGAACGTATCGGGATAGGCGTCTCGGGAGTAGTCGCCATGGGCTCGACGCTCCATTACCCATAGTGCCGTAAACAGCCTCTGTGAGACCGCATCAACGAACAGAATGTGTGCGTCGTGCGTGAGAGCCAATCCTTCGCTGGCTAGGAAAGATGCTGTGAGTGCCATCTCAGCCTCTTCAGGTCTGACGGCTTCGCGCACCTCGGGCCATCGGGTCCAAGGCCATGTTGGGTCCGGGTCAACGTCCTCAAGATGCTCGAGCGGTGCGTGCGGATACCAGACCCGCTCCGTCAGATGCTCCATGCGATCAGCCCAGTTCTCGGGTGATCCCGGATCATCATCGTGGCGGGCCAAAAACCACTCATACCAGCGACCAGAGAGTGCCAAGGCATTTCGGACTGTGAGAGGTTCGCCGGTCCCCTTCGCCGCTGCGCGAATGCGCTCAATCTGCGTTTCGACTTCGGCCAGCCACTCGCCTAAACGCGCTTTAGCCTGAGCCTTTGATATGTTCGATGGCACGCGCAGGATCGCCTCGTGCCCCACGCCATATAGCCTTTTGTACTCAGCGCGCGCGTCTGCTGGGATGCCCTTCCGAGCCATCCACTCTCCGGTCTTGCTACTTTTTAAGGAGACCATTCTAATGGCCATTTGTACGCCCTTTTGTATTTAGAGCGAGCGAAATAGCCGTTGCTGTTCAATTACTTGCTGTCTCATAAGCACTTAGGGGGTGCCTTGGTACAGTTGCCCGGGCTCGAACCGGGGACCTCCTGTTCCACAGTAAGCGTTCACCGATATTGCATGACCTCAGATGATGCGGCCTGAGACGCCTCGCCGTTTGCGTTGTCCTTATTTTTCAAGTACTTCTTGCGTTCAGGCTATTGCATTTCGTCTCAGCCAATCTCACATCTTTTGGAACCTAGGTGGAACCTTCGGGGATCAGATGCCCAAGCAGATACAGCCGCTGACCGCGAAACGTCTCGACGCCGTACGCCCGCATGATGGTGAAATCATTGAACTCGGTGACGGTCTCCTGCCCGGCCTTCGAGTTCGCATCAGCGGAGGTGGTCGGTTTTGGTCACTCAACATCCGCAACGCAAAAGGTGAACGGCGCCGGTTTGACGTAGGTGCCAACTTATCACTGGCAGAGGCGAGACGGCGCGCAGAAACACTGAAACAGGCGGTTAAACAGGGCGGCGACCCGACTAGCGAGCGTCGCGAGGCCAGGCAGCGGGTAAAGGACGCGAAAGCCGGGATAGGAACGTTTGGAAGTGCAATAACCGCCTATTTTGATCGGGGGGATGGGCAGTCTTTGCGGACGAAGGGTGAGCAGGTCGCGCGTATACGACATGTATTCGGTAAGCACCTCGACCGAGCCGCGACCGATATCACCGTGCAGGAGCTGCAGCTGGTGGCCGACGCTCACCCGCGTGCGTCTTCGGCGAGCCGTGCCATCACCTACCTAAAGCCAATGGCGCGGTGGGCTGCAAAGCGCGGTTTGATGCTAAGGGGGTTCTCCGAGCTGGAAAAGCCCGCCGAGCGAGACACCCAAGAAGGCGGGCAAACTGTGCTTGACCGCCAGACCCTCGCAAGGGTGCTGCCGGGGCTCACGGAAGGGGCCCATGATCGCGCCGCCCGTATAATGCTATGGACGGCTGTCCGACTGGATGAAGTCTGTTCGGCGACGTGGAACGAGTTCGATCTTGACGCCGGCCTGTGGACGATCACCGCCGGGCGCCGGAAGGATACGCGAAGCCGGGCGCGAAAAAAGCAGGTGCCTGCTCAACCGCTCGTCATTCCATTACCTCGGCAAGCGATCTTGATGCTGACTGCGATGCAAAAAGGGAAAAAAGGGACCGACCTTGTGTTTCCGGGCGCTCGCGGCGCTAAACTGGACAACTGGGACCGCTGGTCGAAGTCCATCTTCAAGCGGACCGGGACCAGCGGGTGGACGCGGCATGATCTGCGGAGGACCTGCGCGACACTGGCAGCAGAGCTAAATACTGCACCGCACATTATTAGTATAATGCTCGGCCACAAGACCCCCGAGAACAACCATCTCCTCGGGACTTACAGCAAGGGTCGCTATCGTCAGCAGCACGCAGAGGCAATACAGCTGGTGGCCGACCGTCTAGAAATCTACGAAAACAAACACGAAGACTTTCCCCAGCAGGCAGCCTAATGAGCGCCAAAGACGCGGATCTGTCGGCAGCGGAGATACTGGCCGCGGAGAGACTTCTAGCCCGCGCGTTAACTGGGCGAGGAATACCAGATTACTCCCCCGAGGAACGCTGGGCGTTGGCGATTTTGGTGGCCGACCTGAAGGCGCGGGGAAAGAAGAGCAAGAGCCCTGCAAAACGGCAGGCAGAATACCGACGAAATCATGTCAATCTGATACTGCGATACGTCGTAGACCGGAAGTACCGCCGGGATGCTAAGGTCGCTAAGTCTGCGAAGACGGTCATGACGGTTCTTCACTGGCTTGACGAAATTGGCATTGAGGCAAGTATAAGCCGAGTGCGGCGCGATATTGAAGCGGCCCTGGATCGGGGTCCGCTTCCAACTGAGTGAGAGTTGCTATGGCCTTAGAGCGCGCCATCGGTAGTCGATGACGTTTATCAACGCCTACGTGAGCCGACTTCCGCTCCCGCTATGACCATTTAAATTTCACGAGCCGCTCGTGTAACCGCTGATGTCCATGATGCATCATGGTGCCGCCTCCTGGACAAGGAGACGATTATGAGCACCGAAATGACCCTGCCCCGCCGGACCATCCGTATCCGGCAAGTGGCTGAGAAGACCGGGTTGGCCGCCAGCAGCATCTGGCGCCTCGCCCACCGAGGCCAGTTCCCACAGCCCGTCAAATTGAGCCCCGGTTGCACCGCTTGGTTCGAGCACGAGATTGATGAATGGCTCGACGCAAAGGGTGAAAAACGCGAAGCCTCATACGGCTGGAGGCCGGAACGGGGGCACGCGCTATGAGCCGCAGCAAGAGTGCGGCCGATCCAGACAACGCTACCGCGGCGTTAACTTTCGACGAAATCGCCGAGGCCGGGCTTGCTCCTGACATGGCTACGATTGACGACGGCGTATTTGGTGCAGGCTTCGCGGAGGGAGAGGCCGAGCAAGAGCCTACATCAGAAGCGGGTGAAGACAATCAGAGCGGATCGCCGAACCCGGCGCTTGACTTTCTTGACGATTTTTTTGGCAACGCGAAGCGCCATCTCGTTGCTATCAAAAAAGGCAACGGTAAGAATGATATCAAAGCCCGGCATTTTGACGCGGACGACCGCGCAGGACAGCAAACCTTCATCACCGACAGCGGCAATGCTGGCTTTGATCTCTATTTTACTCCGAACCCCGTCAGGGGAACTCTTCACAAGAAGGCCAGCAAGAACGACATAATCGAAGCGCGTCATCTCTGGGTAGACCTTGATCCACGCAAGCCTGAGTCACTTGAGGCCGAGCGCGCGGCAATTCTTTCGCTACTTACAACGGCGTTGCCGAACGGATTGCCACACCCGAACTGTGTGATTGATAGCGGTCGCGGTTTCTGGGGGTATTGGAAACTCGACAAGCCGGCGCCGGTGGATGGCAGCCAGAACAACGTGAACGGGCCGCTCACCGAGACCGTCGAACGCTACGGTCGGGGCATCGAGCAAGCCTTCGGCGACCACTTCGCCGACGGTTGCCGCAATATCGACCGCATTGCCCGACTGCCCGGCACCGTCAACACCAAGACCGGCAGATTGGCCAGTGTGCTACAAGAATTTAGCCACGATGCTGCACACGCCATTGAAAGTTTCCCGCCGCACGATGAGAAGCCCAAGGAACAGCGAGATCAACAGGCGGGGCAATTCACTCCATCGGACGAATATGATCCGATTGATCCAAACGATCCGTTGGTTGCAATGCTCGATCCGAAATGGAGTCATCCCAACTACGCCGCCGGATTTGCTGGCGACCGTAGTCGCGCGGCGTTTGGCTTTGTATGCGAATGCAAGCGCCTTGGCGTTACTGACGAAACAATCGTTCGATGCTTGATGAATTGGCCAATCGGCACCTGCCTGCGGGAGAAGCCCAACGTACATCGAGAACTAACCCGTATCCTCTCCCGGAGTGATGAATTCGCTATCGACCCCAAGTTGGCGGCCATGAACGAGAAGCATCATGTGGTGCTGCACGGGGGTAAGACTCGGGTACTAACATGGGAAGATGACGATATTTACAAGGGCCGGAAGGTTCCGGTCTATCAAACCCCACAAGACTTCAAAGCCTTCCATTCAAAGTACCGGCACAACCATCAGATACAGACCAAGGTCAAGGATGAAAATGGCGTTGAAACAGGCGCAACAGAAACTAAAACTGTTTCCAGACCACTTGGCGACTGGTGGTGGGATCAAAGAGAACGCCGCCAGTATGAAGGCCTGACCTACGCGCCAAGCACTGATGCCGACATCGTCGGCGGCAAGCTCAATCTGTGGACTGGCTTCACGGTGGCACCGATCAAGGGACGACGCCACGTGTCCTACCTCAAACACCTGCGCGACAATATCTGTTTGGGCAATCGAGATCACTACAACTACTTAATCCGGTTGATGGCATGTGCCGTTCAGTTCCCCGATCAGCGCGGCGAGGTTGGAGTTGTCTTGATCGGACCAAAGGGTGTTGGCAAGACCGTTGCGGTTGATGAGTTCGGTAGCTTATTTGGGACACACTACTGGACTGTTACTAATCCCGAGCACTTCACCGGGCGGTTTAACTCTCACTTGCAACATTGCTCCATCTTGCTCGCTGACGAATGTCTGAGGCCTGAAAACAAGGTGCATGAGCAGATCGCCAAGACCCTGCTCACCGGCCAAACAATTATGATCGAGCCGAAGGGCGTGAATGCGTATCAGGTAAAGAATTTCCTGCACGTCTTCATCTGCACTAACGCCAAATGGGCTATACCCGCTACTCAGGACGAGCGGCGCTGGTTCATTCTAAACGTCAGCGATAAGCGTCGCAAAGATTTTCCATATTTCAGAACAATCTGCGATGACATGGCGGCCGGCGGGCGGGCTAACCTGCTCCATTACTTGCTCAACATTGATCTTTCCGGGTTTGAATTCCGCGACGTGCCTGAAACTGAGGCCCTTGCTGAGCAGCAGGAACGCACGCGGAACGGTATCGAATTAATGATCGAGGGATGGTGTCGCGAGGGAGTTGCCCCGTTCTCACTGCCGGAAAAGCCCCACGTGATCGTCACGAGCGGCAGCGATAATATGATGCCGACTGGCTTCGATAACTTCATTCAATCCAAAGGGCCTCAAGACCTCCGTCGGCTTGGTCCAATCAGGATCAAGCGAGCCTTAACAAAGGATTGGGGGACGATGCATTTTCGAGGACGCATTGGGGGTAATGTATATAGCGGCATAGAACTTCCACCACTTGCGGCATTGCGGAAAACGTTCGAGGAGCGCTGCAACGGGGGCAAACATATCAGTTGGCCGGGCGGGGCGGAATGGATGGCCCACCATGACGATGGTTTGCAAGCCTTAAAACCGGTAATCCAAACCGCTGCATATGTTGTAGAGCTTGACGAAGCCTCAGCAGAACTCGATGAGCTGGTTAAAAAGTTGAACACGACGTGACCGCGTACCGTCGTGCAGGGTTGAGCGGGGTAGCGTCGGGCTGCCCATT
>JAYTFS010000172.1:0-1938 GCA_043734185.1 Pseudolabrys sp.
CACATCGAGGAAGGTGGGCGTCACCTGTATGTGACGAGCGGACTCGGTACCAGCGGCGTGCCGTTGCGTATCGGCGTGCCGCCGGAATTCGCGATCATCGATGTCAGCGGCTGACTACATTTTGACTTCGCCGATCTGCACAATCGGCTGCGCGTCGGTGTAGTTCGCGATATCGCCCATGATCTCGCCCGCGTGCGGGCCGAACGCTGTCTGGAACGCTTCGACCGAGTCGAAATGCAGATTGCAGACAGTCTGGTAGGTCGCTTCCGTGCCGGCGCGCCACCCGCGATGCCCTTCTCGATCTCGACCTTTTTCAAGGCCGAACCCATCAGCTTCCCCAGCATCGGCGTGTGGGTGTTGAGGTAGTAGTCCCAGTCGAATTTTTTCGATTGCGGATAGAACACGCCGACTTTGATCATTTTTATCTCCCACCAGATTTCGCGATTGCTATTTTATCAGATCGTGTACGGCCAGGCGACCAGGCAGTTTCACGAACCGCGGCCAGGCGGCATCGTCCAGGGGCAGCGGCGAAGGATGCACAAATTCGGCGCTCACCACTGGTGATTGTAGCGTTCGGCGGATAGGATCGCACTTGTTGCGCCCGCCCTTGGGCATGCGGGGGACCGCCATGCTGCACACCCATGCGACCCGGCAACAGTCGGTGGCGCCGTCTCGGGTGCGCGCGCAGCGCGCGCTCGCGCGCCCTGGTCGGTCGCATCACGTCTTGCAGCGCAAATGCGCTTGCGGCGGCGGTTGTCCCAAGTGCGAGACGGAGCAATCTCCGCTGAATCGTTCCGCCGATGGCAGCGACCCAACGAGCGTCCCTCCGATCGTGCATGAGGTGCTGCGCTCGCCGAGCGAGCCGCTCGATGCGGCGACGCGTGCGTTCATGGAGCCACGCTTCGGGCAGGATTTCAGCCGGATAGCTGTTCGCTCCGCCTCGTACCCGCGCGTGGGTGCAGAGCCTTGTGGTGTGGCCTGCGACCAGCCCTCGGTCATTCAGCCCAAATCATTTGAAGTCAGTGATCCGGTCGGCCCCGACGAAAGGCAAGCTGACGAGATCGCGCGAAAAGTCGCCGATGGCCGGTCGGCCGAGATCAAGGGAGCGGGTGTCGCACCCGCCCTGCGTGAAACCTTGCCTGAGACGACCGCCGATTTCCCATCGCAACTGGCCGGCCGAAACGGCGGACGTGCACTGGATAATTCGGTCCGAAATGAGATGGAGACGAAAATCGGCACAAGTTTCAGCGATGTCAGAGTTCATTCGGGCACCGACGCGCAGAGCATGGCCGACAGTCTCAACGCAAGAGCATTCACCTGCCAACGCGACGTCTTCTTCGGGGCCGGTGAATACAATCCAGATTCGAGAGCAGGAAAGGAATTGTTGGCGCACGAATTGGTGCACACAGTGCAGCAAGGAGGAGGTTTGCGGCGGAAGGCTAAGGCTTTGGATGTCGACTCCGCGCTGAATTGGTACGCGGGCGACCCGTATGGAAAGAAAATCGTCTTTAGCCCGCATCTGGCGATGCGGCTCTACGAAGTGTCGGGAGCCAAGGCCGAGTACGACGCAGCCATTGCCGAGGCCACGGTCGGCCGCAGTTTTGTGGAACTTGTCAGCCGGGCCCAGATTGCATTGAAGACCGAGCCCGATGGGAAATTCGGACCTGGTACCCAAGCCGCGCTCGACAAATGGAGAACCGGCGGCCCTCACGGAATCGATTACAACCGCCTTCTCAAGGATAAGAAGCTGGATATCGGCGTTGCTATCGGCGTGGAGTTTGTCGAAGAGCACGAGGCGATCAAGACATTGCTCACTAAATACAAATTCAAAACAGCGGCCGATAGCAAGGTCAAAACGACATATTCGAAAGCAATGAAACTAAAGGTCCCGGGCGACGACAGTGTCCTGCCGATCGATTTCGAGATTGGGGTTGACCT
>JAYTFS010000173.1:0-2228 GCA_043734185.1 Pseudolabrys sp.
GCGCTCGGCGTGGTCCTTCAGGCCGCGCAGCATGGCGCTGCGCATGCCGGATTCATGGGTGCCGCCATCGGGCGTCGGCACGGTGTTGCAATAGGAGGACAGGAAGCCGTCGGCATCGGCCGTCCACGCCACCGCCCATTCGCAGGCGCCATGGGCGCCGTTGCGCCCGGATTTGCCGGAGAAGATATCCGGATGCACCAGCGTGTCGGCGTGAACGGCGGCGGCCAGATAGTCCTTTAGGCCGCCGACGAAGTGGAATTCGTCCTCGGCAGGCACATCTTCGAGGCCGCGCAGCAGTTCGGGATCGCAGCGCCAGCGGATTTTCACACCGCCGAACAGATAGGCCTTCGAGCGCGCCATCTTGAACAACCGCTGCGGTTTGAACGCAGCTTTGGCGCCGAAAATATCGGTGTCCGGCTTGAAGCGAATGCGTGTGCCGCGACGATTATTGATCTTGCCGAGGTCCTGTAGCTTGCCCTTGGGATGACCACGCTCGAACGACATTTTGTAGAGCTTTTGCTCGCGCGCGACCTCGACCTCGAGCAGTGAGGAGAGGGCGTTGACGACGGAGACGCCGACGCCGTGCAGACCGCCCGAGGTCTCGTAGACCTTGGAGTCGAATTTGCCGCCGGAATGCAGCGTACACATGATGACTTCGAGCGCGGATTTCTTCGGGAATTTCGGATGCGGATCGACGGGAATGCCGCGGCCATTGTCGGTCACGGTCAGGAAACCGTCGGCACCAAGTTCCACTTCGATAAAGGAGGCATGGCCCGCCAACGCTTCGTCCATGGCGTTGTCGATCACTTCGGCGAACAGATGATGCAGCGCCTTTTCGTCGGTGCCACCGATATACATGCCGGGCCGGCGGCGGACCGGCTCCAGCCCCTCCAGCACCTCGATATCGGCCGCGGTATAGCCGGCCTCGGCACTATTGGAGCGGGCGGCAACCTTCAACGGGGCGCGGCCTTTCGGTTCCGGCGCCCCAAAGATGTCGTCACTGGATTTTGTTTTTGCAGGTTTTTTCAATGGCTTGGACATGGTTCTTCATGTAATGCGCGCGAGATCGCGCCGCGAATCGGTCTGTCTGACTATGCCACGGTTGGGCTTAAAAAGTGACGGCCGGCCCGGACAGAGCGCTTTCCGTCGGGCGCAGCAATGACCGGAATCCGTGCGGTTAACAATATCAACGCGCGGGGGGCGGCGTCGGCTTGCTTTCATCCAAAGGTTGCGTGAAGGTCAAAATGGGTTTGGGGAAAATAATCAATGATAAGGCTGCTTTTGGCCGCGGCAATCGCGTTGCCATGTGTTGGCTGTGCGTCGGTATCGCGTGGAACAACTGAAAACATTTCTATCGTGTCGACACCCCCGGGTGCGACCGCCGAGCTATCGGGGCTCGATAATCCCACCTCCTGCGTCACTCCCTGTGTCGTCGTGGCCAAGCGAAGCGCCGACATCACCGTCACCATCAACAAGGAGGGCTATGAACCGCAGGTCATCCCTCTCACCAAGGAAATTCCAGGCACGGGCGCGGCGGGCTTCGCCGGCAACGTACTGGTCGGCGGGTTGGTCGGGATGGGCGTCGATGCCTACACCGGCGCTGCGCAGGATCACAAACCCAATCCGGTCACCGTGACCTTGCAGCCGCTGGCGCCGGCACAGCCCCGTCCCGCAAAGCCGCGACAGCCGAAGCGGCCGCCACCTCCGCAGAGCTAGGCGCATCCGAAGCGGGATTGCCGCGAGCCGCCTCGTTTACAGCCTCCGATCGTGTGGAATGCCTGTTTTGGAGGGAAGAAAGCCGGTTGCGCGCGAGCGGGCGGTTGAAATCACGCTCCGTGTCCGCCTTTGTGACTTGAAGTCACGCAAGCGGCTGGCTTACCTGTCGCCAGGCGACGAGCCCGCAGGAAGATTCGACGGTCAGATACGGGGCGGGAAGGCGTTCAAAGAATGGAAGATTTTGCGCGCGCCTTGGCCAGTTTCGTGCGCGATCATCAGGCCTGGGCCGCACCCATTGTTTTGCTGCTGGCATTCGGTGAATCGCTGGCCTTTATCTCGCTGCTGGTTCCGGCGTGGGGCGCGCTGGTCGCGATCGGCGCGCTGATCGGCGTCAGCGGCATCAGCTTCTGGCCGATCTGGATCGCCGGGGGCATTGGGGCTGCGCTTGGCGACTGGGTCTCCTACTGGTTCGGTTTCAAATACAAGGAGCAGGTGGCCAAGATCTGGCCACT
>JAYTFS010000174.1:0-8998 GCA_043734185.1 Pseudolabrys sp.
CATCATCGCCACCGCGCTGATCGATACCGGCAGCCGCATGGACGAAGTGATTTTCGAAGAGTTCAAGGGCACCGGCAATTCGGAGCTCATCCTCGACCGCAAGGTGGCCGACAAGCGCACCTTCCCGGCCATCGATATCACGCGCTCTGGCACCCGCAAGGAAGAACTGCTCACCGACCCGGCCGTGCTCAAGAAGATGTACGTACTTCGCCGCATCCTCAATCCGATGGGCACGATGGATGCCATCGACTTCCTACTCGACAAGCTCCGCAACACCAAAAACAACGCGGAATTCTTCGAGAGCATGAACACCTAAACGGCGCAATACGCGCGCAATTGGAAAGGCCGGGCATAGCCGTCCAAAGGACGGCGTCGCTTCGCTCGCCTATGTCGCCCGGCCATTTCTTTTCGGCTGCCGAAACCGCCCAAAATTTGAGCGGCTTTGCCCGCAATTGATGCGGCGTTTACAGTCCTTTCGAAAGGGTTTGGAAACTATATTGGCGCGATTTTACGGGCGGAATCTCGCCACGAGTGGAATCAATGCCGCCGCCCAAACGTGCCCCAATCCCGCGTCCCGCGCTGTGGATTGCGGCGCCGACATTCGTTGTCAGCCTTGCGGTGGCGGCCAGCCTGCAAGCCGGCATTTTCGCGGCCCTCGTCGTTGCCGTTCTCGGCGCCATCGCGGTCGGCATTTTCGCCGAACGCCGCCTGGCGCGGATCATTTCCTCCATCGACCGCATCGCGCGCGGCGACCGCTATACGTCTCTGCCCAAGCTCATGGGCGACGGCGCGATTCAGGGTTTCGCCGGCACGGCGGAAACGGTGCGCGCGGCGCTGATCGAAGCCGACACGCTGACGGTCGATCAGCTGCGCCGCGAGACCGAGGCACGGCTGCATCACGCCGGCCGGCTGTTCTTCACCGGCAATTTCCGCCACGCGGTTGAGGAAGTGGTCAATGCCTTCACCAATGCCGGCGCGCGCATCCGCGGCACCGCGGCCGAGCTAGTGCAAAGCAATAAGCAAATGGCGCAGCAGGTCACGGAGGCGTCGAACGCCGCGACGCAAGCCGCAGCCGATGTCGCCGGCGTTGCCGTCGCAGCGCGCGACGTCGAAGTGCTGGTGATGAATTCGGCCCAGCAAGTCGACGACGCCCGCGCCGCCACCAAGCGCACGACCACGGAACTCGCGCGCGCCGACGCCACCATGCGCACGCTGTCCGGCGCCGCGCAGCGCCGTTCGGCGAAAAGAACTGGAAAGAGAAAGTCCACGCCATCCGCAAATTTGCCGGCCGGGATGGCTGCATCATCGCGACGCTGTCCGGCGACGCCAACGTGCATTTCTTCCGCGAGCGCGCGCGCCAGGGCCTCGACGCCGACGGCCTGCCGGTGATGAGCCTGTCGCTCGGCGAAGCCGAAATGCCGGCGCTGCACGAACGCAATCTGGTCGGCCACATGGTGGCCTGGACTTATCTGCACACGCTCGACATGCCGGAAAACCATGCCTTCATCAAGGAGTGGCGCGAATTCGCCGGCGACCCGAAAGCGATGACCAACGATCCGATGGAAGCGAGCTGGCTTGGCTTCCAGCTTTGGACGCAAGCCGTGCAGACCGCGGGCACGACGGATGTTCAGGCGGTGCGCGCCGCGCTTGCCGGCCGCAGCATCCGCGCGCCGAGCGGCTTCGACATCGTGCTCGACGCCGAGAACCAGCATCTGCACAAGCCGGCGATCATCGGGCGCATGGACGACAAGAACGTCATCTGGCCGGTGTGGACCAGCAACACGCTGATCGCGCCCGAGCCGTGGAGTCAGTGGCTGCCGAAGCGGGCGGCGCTCAAGAAAGCCGTTTAGACTCTCATACCCGCAACCGCCGCGGCAATTTCTTCGGGCTTCGTCACCGGCAGCGAACACCGCTCCCCGACACAGACAAACGCCGCGCCACCGGGCGCCGCTGCGATCTTGTCGCGGGCCGGATGCGTCACCGGCAATGCATTGGCCGTCGGCGCGCGCAGCACGACGCGGGTGATGAACGGGATTTTCAGCGCCGCCGCAAACAGCGCGTCGGCATCCCTGCCCGTCACTACGATTTCGGCGCCACGCAGCCGCAGTTCAAGCGCATTGAGCAGCGCGACATGGCCGAACAGGTTTTTCTCCACCGACGACAGAATGCCCTCGATCAGGCGGTCGGCCTTGTCGCGCCATTTGTCGTCGCCGGACAGCACGGCGAGCCGCACCAGGTTTTGCGCCGCCACCGCGTTCGGATTGGGCGTGGCGTCGTCCGAGGTCGAATGCGGCCGCAACAACAAGTCCGTGGCGTCGTCGGCGCTCCAGTAATAGCCGCCGGTTTCCGGATCGGCGTAATGCGCGTCGAGCGCGCGCTGCCAGGTGAGCGCCTGCTCGAGCAAAGCCCCGTCGCCGCTCGCTTCATGCAAGGCCAGCGCGGCGCGGATCATGGCGGCGAAATCGGACGCCAGCCCCGGAAACAGCACCTTTCCGGCGCGATACGAATGCCCAAGACGATCCTCTTTGGTCATGGTCTTGGCGATGAAATCGAAGGCGCGACGCGCCATCGCGATCCAGGTCGGTTCATCGAAAATAATGCCGGCATTGACCAAAGCGGCGACCATTAAGCCGTTCCAGTCGGCCAGCACCTTGTCATCGAGACCGGGCCGGATGCGCCCCGCCCGGGCATCGACCAAAATCGTGCGCAGCTGCGAAAGCCGCGCCTCGTCGGCCTCGCTACGCTCAACGCTTGCGAGCCGGTTGAGAATATTGTGGCCCTCGAAATTGCCGTCGTCGGTCACATCGTAGTGACGGGCAAAAAATCCGCCGGCTTCGGGGCCGAGCAGTTCGATGATGTCGTTTTTCGACCAGACATAGAACTTGCCCTCCTCGCCTTCGCTATCGGCATCGAGCGAAGCGGCAAAGGCGCCCTCCTTCGTGGTCATTTCTCGCGAGAGCCACGCCACCGTTTCCTGCGCGCGCGCCTTGAACAGCGGCGTGCCACTGCCATAGGCGAGCGAAGCGATGCCGTCCTTCGAACGACTATAAGCCAGCGCCAGCAATTCGAGCAGTTGCGCGTTGTCGTACAGCATTTTCTCAAAATGCGGGCACAGCCATCTTTCATCGACCGAATAGCGCGAGAAGCCGCCGCCGAGATGATCGTAGATGCCGCCCTCGCTCATTCGCTCCAATGAATGCTCGACGGGTTCAAAGAACTTCACATCACCGGTGCGCAATCCCGCGCGCCACAGCATCTCCAGAATCGCCGGCTGCGGGAATTTCGGCGCGCCGCGCAGGCCCCCATTCGCTGGGTCGAACATGTTGCCGACTTGTTTCGCCGCGGCATCGAGTTCCTTGAGCCCGATCGTCACCTTGCCGGCGGGCCGGGCCTTGTCCGCAAGCCGCGCCAGCAAAGCTGCGCGGTTCTGCTCGATCTTGCCGGGTTCCTCTTTGAACATGCGCGACACTTCACGCAAAATGTCGGTGAAAGCCGGCCTGCCGTATTTCGATTGGTTGGGAAAATAAGTGCCGCCCCACACCGGTTCGCCCGATGGCGTCAGAAACATGGTCAGCGGCCAGCCGCCCTGCTCGCCCAAAAGATGCAGCGCATTCATGTAGATCTGGTCGATGTCCGGCCGTTCTTCGCGGTCGACTTTGATGTTGACGAACAGCTCGTTCATCACCTTCGCGGTCGCCTCGTCCTCGAACGACTCGTGCGCCATGACGTGGCACCAGTGACACGCCGCGTAGCCGACCGAGAGCATGATCGGCCGGTTCGAGTGCTTGGCCTCGGCCAAGGCCTCGGCTCCCCACTGCCACCAGTCCACTGGATTGTGCTGGTGCTGAAGGAGATAAGGCGAGGTCGCGGTGGCGAGGCGGTTGGTGTGGGCGGTCGACGGAGATGACATTTGACCCCGGCTACCCGGTCGCCCGCGGCGGCCGGCGCCGCTCATGAAACCACGGGCGGTACTTCGACATCTTGGCGCGCTGCGCCTCGGGCGCGCGGCGCTTGCAGGTCGCCGCTTCGTCGCTTTTTTCCGATGCGCCCCAGCGCAGCTCGACGCAGTCGTTGAGATTGTAGGCCATCTCCAGCGAAGAAGCGCGGTCGACCACGTCCTTGACCGCGAGCGTCCAGGCCGAGCCATCGCTGCGCGGATAGGTGAATTTGCGCACGGAGAGCTCGGAGGCCAGCACGCTGTCGAGTTCGGCCTTTACGGCGGCCACGCTTCTGTCTTTCGGCATGGCGTAACGCTCGGGCCGCCGCGCAATACGATCGGGAAATCCGCGCACCACATCGATGGCGATCAGCAGGCGCAGGTCGCGCGACGGCGTGGCGAAATCCTCCCAGGCGCCGGTGGTCTCGAAAATCGCCGCGCCGTCCGGCATGCTTGCTTCGCCTTTACCGCTGTTCTGGAACTTGCGGCCGTTCTCGACCGAATTGACGCGTGTCTTCACTTGCTCTTCGAGCGCGGTGATTGCCTCCTTCATCGCGCGCAACGGATCGAGCGGCTCGGGCGACATTACGTCATCCATGCGATCGTAGAAGGCTTCGACCGCCATCTTTGACTGCTCCAGCGAAAAATCGCCGTAGCTCGGATTTTTCGCAATCTCCGCGTTGGTCAGCCGCCGCAATCCGCCATCCTTGTCGCGCACCACCGGCCGGAAGCGCTTGAAGCCGGGGCTGCCGAGCGAAGCGTCCTGCGCAAACAGGAAATTGCCGCGCCAGAAGCGCTTGATGGCAACGGTGCCATCGGGCTGCGCGTCGGCGGCAAGGAACACGCCGGCCGTGCCTTCCGACTGCGGCAACCGCCGCGTCAGCATAAGCGAGTGGCCGTACGGATCGGCATAGAAGGTGCCCGGCCGCAGCGTTTCTTGCGTGAGCGCCACCGGATAGTAATCGGTGTTGTCGTCGGCCGCGGCCGTTCGCCCGGCGCCGGAATGGACGGCGTCGCCGATCACCGGAATATATTGGGCAAAGGATGCCGCCAGCCCGCTACGCTTCGACATCGGTTTTTCCGGCACAGAGGTATCGGTCTTCTGAATGCTGAACCACGCCGGACATTTCGGCGCTCCGCCGGCGCCGCGCGTGCATTTCGAATAGCCGAACGGCAGGCCGGTCTTGAACGCGAAATAGGCGCGCAGGAAATACGGCATGTCGGCGCAATCGGGTTTCATGACCTGCCCGCTCTCGTCCTCGCCGAGGCCAAGATGGTTGAACAACATGTTGCGCGACTTGTCGCGCAGCACTTCATGCAGCGCATTCCAAGACGGTGGCGCATCGAGCGAGGCATCGAACAGCTTCTCAATCCAGGCCGAATACAAATTCTCTGTCGCGCGGTTCCATGACGTGCGCACCGGCCACACGCTGCCCGGGGTGGCGCTTGGACGCGGCGGCTCGCGGTCGCTGACGGCGATGTCTCGCGTGATCGGATTGCAGCCGAGCTGCGCCAGCGTTGCGCGCCAGGTGCCGGCGGCCGGTGCGCCTACTTCGGCGAACCAGAAATAGGGTGGGCCGCCGTGGCGCTCGCGCGATGTGGTGGCCGTGCGGCCATCGGGCGCGATCAGCGACAACTCGCCTTGAAGCGGATTTTCGGCGGCAAAGACAACGCGCAGGGGCGCGCCCTTCCACGGCGCGTCTGGCGACGGCAAGACCGCGAGCTCGGCCGCGGCGCCGCAGGCACCTTGCGCACGCGCCTCCCCGGCGGAGAGAAACGCGCCCGCGACCAGCAAGGAAGCCGTCGCTATAGCGGCAAATGGCGTTGCGTTCCGGCGCATTGCTTGTCCTCGTGGGGGGACCAAAACCACGGGAAACCGTAACATTTGCCGGAAAGCACGAGCAAGGTGCAATGCCCGCGTGGCGCGGAACCGCTATTTCTTGCCCAACGCGTCGCGCTGCTTGACCAGCTTTTCAAGCTCTTCGGTCTGTTGCGCGATGCGATCGGCGTTGCGGCTTTCATCCTCGGCGCCCGACGAGACGGCGGCTTGCTCGATGAGCTGCCGGATGTTGTCACGCACAATGGCGATGCGGTCGTCGAGTTCGGGGCGCGAAAGCTTGCTGCCGTTGCTCATTTTGACTTTCTCCTCAAGGGATACCGTCAGGCTTCGCGCCTACACAATAAAGATGGCGTGGCCTCGATGATGAGACAAGGGCGCGACACGGTCTTTGACAAATGTCAGGCCGTCTTCGCGGGTGCGAAGCTGGGCCCTCGACAACAAAAACCGCGGCTGCAAGACTGCCCTCGCGACCACAAAAAACGGAGAAAACCATGCATATCGATCGTCGCCAGATTGGCTTGTCGGCTCTTGCTATCGGACTCCTGGGCGCCGTCCCCGTCTTTGCGGCCTCAGCAGATGAAGATGCCGTGGCCAAGAAGATCGAGGCCTTCCGCGCCGCGCAACTCGGACTCAACGCCGAAGCGCTGGACGCGCTGTGCGCGCCGGAGCTCAGCTACAGCCACTCCGATGCCCGCGTCGAGGACAAGGCGACCTTCATCGCCAACGCCACCGACATGAAAAATCGAAAAACCAAAACGCTGTCGCTTGACTACAAGGACCCGAAAATCAATGTCGTCGGCAACGTGGCGATCGTGCGGTTCACCTGGGCGAGCGAGAGCGAAGCGCTCATCGACGGCAAGAAGAGCAACACCAACCTGCACATCCTGATGAACTGGCAAAAACAGGGCGCGGACTGGAAGCTTCTGTCGCGGGCTGCGACGAAGCTGTGAGGGTCTGAATTGTCATGGCCGGGCTTGTCCCGGCCATCTTGCTTAGGTGAGCACAGTGCGTCCCTAAGCGGGATCACCAGGCCAAGCCCGGTGATGACAATGGATTGATTGGCGCGGCTACTTCACCGCAATCCCCGCCGCCTTGATCAGCTTTTCGTTGGACGCCAGTTCCTTGACGAGAAACTTGTCGATTTCGGCTGGCGTCATCGGCAAGAGATCGACCGCGAGCTTTTTCAGCTTCTCCTTCATCGCCGGCGTGGCGAGAACCTTCGCGGCCGCGGCGTGAAATTTCTCGACGATGTCGCGCGGCGTCTTGGACGGCATGAAGGCGCCATACCAGACGATGGTGTCGGCGGCGTTAAATCCGGCCTCGGCCGGGGTCGGCACATCTGGCAGGTCGCCGGCGCGCGTCGGCGTCGAAACCACCAGCGCCAGCACGCGGCCGTCGCGAATGAGCGGCAACGCCGTCGAGATGGGACAGAAATAAAAATCGATGCGGCCGCCGAGGATGTCGGTGATCGCCTCCGGGCCGCCTTTGTAGGGAACATGCGTGGCCTCGATCTGGGCCGCGAGACGAAAGCGCTCGGCGCTGATGTGGGTGGCGGTGCCGACGCCGGCCGAGCCGTAATTGATCGAGCCGGGCTTGGCCTTGGCCGCGGCGACGAAGTCCTTGACGGTCTTCCAGCCCTTCTCCGGCGCAACGATCATCACGTTGGCGTTCTGCCCGATCATAAAGGCGCCTGACAAATCCTTGGCAACGTCAAAGGGAAAGTTGGGCACGATCCACGGCGCGATCGCCAGCGCCGAGGAATTGGCGAGAATGGTGTAGCCATCCGGCTCGGCGCGTACGACTTCGCCAATGCCGATGGTGCCGCCAGCGCCGCCGCGGTTTTCCACGACGATCGGCTGGCCGAGTTCGGTTGCGAGCGCTTCGAGCACGGTGCGCGCGACAACGTCGGTGGCGCTACCGGCGCCGAACGGGATGAAGGCTTTGATCGGTTTGGCGGGCCAGGTTTGTGCGGTGGCGGCGGTAGCAAGGCCGATCGTCAACGCAACGATCGTAAATCGGCTGGCAAATTTCATGACGGCTTCCCCTCGTTCGCCGCCCGGACGCAGCGTGGCGGCATTATCGCTGGTTCAGTTTTTACGACAAGGGGCATCACACGGCAGTCATGCCCGCACTTGTTGCGGGCATCCGCGTCTTTCTTGATCGCTACAAGCGAACGGATTTTTAGATCGCAACCCGGTGCAGGAAGTTGTCGACGTTTTCTTGCAGCTTGGCGGCGGCCGTCGCGACCCTCTCCGACGCCTCAAGCACCGTGTCGGCGGAACCCTGCGTCTGGCTTACCGCGCCAGCAACCTGGTCGAGCACGGCGACAATGTCCTTCGCTCCCTCGGCGGCGCTCGCCACGTTGCGGGAGATTTCGCCGGTGGCGATATTCTGCTCGTGCAAGGACGCGGCAACCGCCGAGGTGAAACGGTCGATCTCCTGCATACGATCGGCGTTGCCCCGAATGGCCTTGACCGTCGGCGTGGCGGCCACCGAGCGGCAAAACCGACGTCAGGTAATGCTCAAACTTACTCTTGTCATTGTTGCAGGCTTGGCAAGCAGGCACCTTGGGCAAATTGTCTCGACCGCCAAGCAGGAAGAATTCGCGTGCGAATACATGATCCGGCTGAGTTGCTGGCTGTTCAACGCAATAGGTGCAAGGCTTACCGCGAAATTTCTTGCTCATTTTCGGCGAGATACGCGCCGACCGTACATCGGTCAAACATATATCAGATCGTACTAATTTTCTGATGGCGTGAGGTCGTGCTTTCGCTTCCCCCTTGACCCATCCTCCTCCCGGCGCTTCCGTCGCCGGTGATGGCTGAACCCACCTGCCCCACCATTTTCGCTCTCTCCTCCGGCCGCGGGCCGGCGGCCATCGCCGTGATCCGCATTTCCGGTTCGCGCGCCGGCGCCGCGCTTAACGGCCTCGGCGTCAAGATCCCCTCCCCGCGCCAGGCTTTGCTCGCCCGCGTGCGCGACCCGCGCAACAACGAAATCATCGATGAGGCTCTGGCGCTATGGTTTCCCGCGCCCGCCAGCGAAACCGGCGAGGACGTGGCCGAGCTGCAACTGCACGGCGGCCGCGCGGTGATCGCGGCGGTGCTGGACGCGCTCGCCGCCATCGAGGGCCTCAAGCCCGCCGAGGCCGGCGAGTTCACCCGCCGCGCCTTCGAGAACGGCAAGCTCGATCTCACCGCGGTCGAAGGCCTCGCCGACCT
>JAYTFS010000175.1:0-2714 GCA_043734185.1 Pseudolabrys sp.
GCGCGCGCCCTATAGCATCCGGTTTCGGGCGGCGGAAGCGTCGTTTCCGCACGCTTCCCCCGTGCAGGTTGCGCGGCTATACCGCCCTTAACGGAGGGCGTCATGCCGGGTGCCGGCACCGACAAAACCAAGCGCTGGATCGAGCAGCCCGCACCCATTGTCGTGCTGGTCGAGCCGCAGATGGGCGAGAATATCGGCGCCGCCGCCCGCGCCATGGCCAATTTCGGGCTGGCGAAACTGCGCGTGGTCAAGCCGCTGCAGGGCTGGCCGAACGAGAAGGCGCGCGTCATGGCGGCCGGCGCCGACCGCATTCTTGATGGCGCCGCCGTCTACGAGACGCTTGCCGAGGCGATTGCCGATTGCAGCTTTGTGCTGGCGGCAACCGCACGCAGCCACGACCAGGCCAAGCCCGTGATTTCGCCCGAGCAGGCTGCCGCCGAAATGGTGCCGCATGTGGCCGCGGGCGAGAATGTCGCCATCGTGTTCGGGCGTGAGCGCAACGGGCTGGAATTCCATGAGGTCGGCATGACCGACCGGATTGTCACCTTACCGGTCAATCCGGCGTTTGCTTCGCTCAATCTGGCGCAGGCCGTGGTGATCTTCGGCTACGAATGGTTCAAGCGCGCGGGCGAAGGCCTTCCATTCGGCGCGCCAGATAAATCGCCGCCGGTCACCAAGCAGCAGCTTGAATCGTTCTTTGCCGATCTCGAACGCGAACTGGAAAAGGTCGAATTCTTCCGGCCCGCGGAGAAGCGCGGGGTCATGGTGGTGAACCTGCGCAACATCTTCCAGCGCATCCAGCCGACGCAACAGGATATCCGGACGCTGCACGGGGTCGTCACCGCGATCGCGCAAGGCCGTAAAGGTCCGGCGCGCGGCGGCTCGTTCGACAGCGAACAGGCGCAAGTGTTGCGCGATCTGTTGGCCGAGCACCGGGAGGGTAGAGCGCCTTCGGAACGCACGCCGTTGCGTGGCCTGCCGCGGCTGCTGCGGCGCAATCCGACCGAGGCCGAGCGGATTTTGTGGCAGGCGCTGGTCAACGACCGCCGTTTTGCCGGCCGCGGCTTCAAGCGCCAGGTGCCGGTCGGACAGCACGTCAATGATTTCGTCTCGTTTCCCCTGAAATGCGTCATCGACCTGGTGCCGGACGCTGAAGGCGAAGCCGCCAAAACGGCGCGCGCCGACAAATGCCAATGGCTCACCGAGCGCGGTTACTGGATCATCGAGATCGGCGCTGCCGAGGTGGAGAAAGATGTGGCGGCAGTGCTGGAGAAAATCCTCGCCGCGGTTCCCGTCGAGCGTTAGCTCTTTAGAGCTTTGACTTGTGCCGCTGCGCCGTCGCGCACGATGCCGTGATCGCTGCCGACCGCGATGAAACGGAAGCCGCGCTTGGCCATCGCCAAGGCGCGGGCAGGATCACGGCAGTAGATGCCGGGAATTTTGCCGGCCTTTTTCGCGGCCTGACAGATTTGATCGACGGAACGCTCAACTTCCGGAGCGTCGATATTCTGTGCCTTGCCGTCGCTTAACGCCGTAGAGAGGTCGTAAGGACCGATAAACAACGCATCGATGCCGGGAGTGGCGGCGATCGCGTCGACATTGGCGAGCGCGGCCTTGGTCTCGATCATAGCGAGCGTCAGCGTGCCGTCATTGGCTTCGCGCAGATAATCAACTGCGACCGTCTTGCCTTGCAAAATCATGGCGCGCTGCGGACCCCAACTGCGCTCCCCGAGTGGAGGGTATTTCGCGGCAGAGACGAATTTCCGGGCGTCGTCGGCGGAGTTGATCATGGGCGCGATGATCGCCTCGGCGCCCATGTCGAGCGCGCGCGAAACGAACGCAAAATCATTCAGGGGAACGCGTACTGCTGGCGTGCTGGCGGCGTTATGAAGCGCGACGATACCGGTGACGACCGCGTTCAAGTCCCACAGTCCATGCTGCGCGTCGAACACGCCGCAAACGTATCCTTCGCGCACGATGGTCTCGGCGACCACCGACGAACCCAGATTGCACCAGGCGGAGAATACCGTTTCGCCCGCGCGCAAACGGCGGGCGAGATCGAACGCGGTCACGTCAACCGCTCTTCTTGATCTGGTCGATCGCCTGCGCCATCAGCGCGTCCATGGTGCTGCGAATTTCCAAATCCGGCACCGCCACCTTCTTGGCGTCGAGATCGGCGCGGATTTTCCTAAAAACGTCCTGTTCGCCGGCTTCTTCGAAGTCCGCCACCACCACTTCCTTGGCATAAGCGTCCGCTTGCGTCCCGGTGAGGCCGAGTTTTTCCGCGGCCCACAGGCCGAGCAACTTGTTGCGCCGGGCATTGGCCTTGAATTGCAGTTCCTCGTCATGCGCGAACTTCTTTTCGAAGCCTTCTTCGCGCTTGTCGAATGTGGTCATGACGCCCTCATGTTTACGGTCGGTCGGTAAGCGTGCACACATATAATCGTTGCGCCTTGCATATCGCTGTGCCAGCGTCAAGGCAACCTCGGTGCGAGTCTTTGCGGCGATATTGCGAAGTGGACAACTGGGGAGTAGCTCAATTGTGCTGCTTTGACCGATCGGCTAGGTTCGCAATGTGCCCGGATCGTTGTCGCGCGCTAGCGCAAATGTCCGGCCCCGCCGCCGCGGATCTCGTATGTCACACTAAGGAGCCACGGCAAATCCGATGGACTTTCAAAAACCACGGTACACCCCGATGAGTCGCCGCCGCCGCA
>JAYTFS010000176.1:0-1711 GCA_043734185.1 Pseudolabrys sp.
CGCCTCGACGAGACCAAAATCATTTTCCGCCAGGAAGGGCCGCTGTCATCGGGCAATCATTATGGCTGCCGCATCGTGCAGGCCGACGACGGCAATCTGTTCGTGACGCTGGGCGAGCATTTTACCCATCGCGACCAGGCGCAGAATCTCGGCAATCATCTCGGCAAGCTGATCCGGATCGCACCGGACGGATCGGCGCCATCCGGCAATCCGTTCATTGGCCGCACCGATGCCAAGCCGGAAATCTGGAGTTACGGCCACCGCAACGGACAGGGGCTTGCGATCAACCCGGCGTCGGGCGAGGTCTGGGAAATCGAACACGGTCCGCGTGGCGGCGACGAGGTCAACATCATCGGCAAGGGCAAGAATTACGGCTGGCCGGTGATCGGCTACGGCATCGATTACAGCGGCGCGAAAATCCACGAGACCACGGCCAGGGACGGCATGGAGCAGCCGGTCAAATACTGGGTGCCGTCGATCGCGCCATCCGGCATGCTGTTCTATACCGGAAAACTGTTTCCAAAATGGTCCGGCAGCCTGTTCACCGGCGCGCTTTCCGGCACCATGCTGGTGCGGCTGTCGCTGAACGGCAATGCCGTGACCGGCGAAGAACGGCTGTTGCAGAACCTGCACGAGCGGATCCGCGATGTCAGGCAGGGCCCGGACGGCGCCCTCTGGCTGCTCACCGACAGTTCGGCCGGGCGGATATTGCGGGTGGCGCCTTCTTCAAAGTAACGAAGCAGACTCTTGTTTTGTCGCGTTTTCTTCACGCGAACCGGAACGCCACTTCGCTTGAAAACGCGCCTGTGAACGCGTGAACGGCGGGCTGCGACCAAGGGTCATGGTCTTCCGTTTTCGGGCACGCAACGCATGAACCGGCGTCAGTTTGTTTTCGCATTGTCAGGCGCCGTGACGCTGTTCGCCTCGCGCCCCGGCCGCGCCGAATGCGGCGGCGTGAGCATCCGGGAATTCGTCGAGACCACCTATTACAAGCAGGCCCGGCTGCACGCCGCCAAAACCCCGCTCAGCAACGACGATTTCGATGCGCTGCTCTCGCCCGGCATGCGCCGGCTGATGCGCGCGCCGCGGCAATACAAGAAGAACCAGATGATGGGTCCGCTGCTGAACGCCTTCTTCGGCTATCGCGTGCTGCCGGGCGCCGACATCAAGGTCAGCAAGGTCGAGCACCATTCCGGCGAGGAGGAGATGGGACCGGCCACCGTTCGCGTCGAGATCGAGCACCGCGGCGTGCCGCACAAGATCCTGGTTCACGTCGTCGGCCCCGGCGACGACTGGCGCATCGCCAATATCATCTACGATTCCGGCAAGAGCCTGGTTGATCATTATCGCGGCATCACCGGCGGCTGAATTTGATCACGACCATTTGTGGAAAATGAAGAATGCCCCCGCGGCAATGAACGCAAAACCCAGCGCGTGATTCCACCCCAACGGCTCCTTCAGATACAGCACCGAGAATGCGGCAAACACCACCAGCGTGATCACCTCCTGCATGGTCTTGAGCTGCGCCGCCGAATACACCGCGCTGCCCCAGCGGTTGGCCGGCACCGCCAGCCAGTATTCGAAGAAGGCGATCCCCCAGCTCGCGAGGATCACGAGCACCAGCGAGCTCTGCTTGAATTTGAGATGGCCGTACCAGGCGAAGGTCATGAAGACGTTGGAGGCAAACAGCATCAGGATCGGCAGGATCTGC
>JAYTFS010000177.1:0-6534 GCA_043734185.1 Pseudolabrys sp.
CACGCATATCCCCTCTAGCGCCTGTCTGATCGTCGCGGCCTTTTCGCCGAACCTTACCGTCGTTCTTACTTTGCTTTTAATCCGTTCGGCGTTGTCGCAGATGGATGTGCCGACGCGCACGTCTTACGTGATGGCTGTGGTAACACCGGCCGAACGGCCGGCCGCGGCCAGCGTAACTGCGGTCCCGCGCAGCCTGGCATCGTCCATCAGCCCCGCGCTGGCGGGAGCCTTGCTTGCGACCTCGTTCTCCGGCTTGCCGCTGGTGATCTGCGGCGTTCTCAAGATCGTCTACGATGTTTCGCTGCTCATCACGTTTCGCCATGTAAAGCCGCCCGAGGAGAAGGATCGGGGTTAGAGGTTCACGGCTGTCCCCGACCATGACGGACAACAAGCGCCATGCTACACACCGCGGCGCTATCAACCTCTGCCGGACCCATGCTCAAAACGCCGTCGCTCAAGGGCTTCCGCCGTATCGTCGTCAAGGTCGGCTCCTCGCTGCTGGTGGATTCATCCGCCGGGAAGCTCAACGCTGCCTGGCTGACCGCGCTCGCGGCCGACGTCGCGGCGCTGCACGCCGAGAAGCGCGACGTGCTGGTGGTGTCGTCCGGCGCCATCGCGCTCGGCCGCGCGGTGCTCAAGCTGCCGGCGGGCGCGCTCAAGCTCGAGGACAGCCAGGCCGCCGCCGCCGTCGGCCAGATCGCGCTGGCGCGGTCGTGGTCGGAATCATTGAGCGCGCACGGCATCGCGGCGAGCCAGGTGCTGCTCACGCTGGGCGACACCGAGGAGCGCCGCCGCTATCTCAATGCACGCTCTACCATCGACAAATTGCTGGAGTGGCGCTCGGTGCCGGTGATCAACGAGAACGACACGGTCGCCACCACCGAAATCCGTTACGGCGACAATGACCGGCTCGCCGCGCGCGTCGCCGCCATGATGAGTGCCGATCTGCTGGTGCTGCTGTCGGACGTCGACGGGCTTTACGACAGGCCGCCGGTTGTGGGTGGCGGCGCGAAACTGGTGCCGGTGGTCGCGCGCATCACGCCGGAAATTGAGGCGATGGCGGGCGTGTCCGGCTCGGAGTTGTCGCGTGGCGGCATGCTGACCAAGATCGAAGCCGGCAAGATTGCCACCACCGCCGGCAGCCACATGGTGATCGCGTCCGGCCGCGTGCAGCATCCGTTGCAGGCGATTTCCGGTGGCGCGGCCTGCACCTGGTTCCTGACGCCGGCCAATCCGGTGACCGCGCGCAAGAAATGGATCGCGGGATCGCTGGAGCCGCGCGGCGCGCTGATGATCGACGCCGGCGCGGTCAAGGCGCTGCGCGGTGGTAAGAGTCTGCTACCGGCCGGCGTGATCAAGGTCGAGGGCGCGTTCGGGCGCGGCGATGCGGTGGTGGTGCGCGGGCCGGACGGTCATGAAATCGGCCGCGGGCTGATCGCCTATGACGCCGACGACGCCGACAAGATCAAGGGGCGGTCATCGGCCGATGTGCTGCTGATCTTGGGCTATTCCGGGCGGACCGAGATGATCCACCGCGACGACCTGGTTCTGGGCGGAGAATAATCCGAAGAACTATTTGCTCGGTGTTTGTCGGGCCCAGAACACCGCCAGTTCGTGGAACCGAATACCCATCGTCGCGTTATTCTGGCGCGACGGCGACACACGTGAAGCGGCTCAGACGTAATCTCAAAGACGCGTACCTCAAAGGCGCAAGCCTTGAAGGCGATCCACCGATCGCCCGCTAACCCTGGCCCCGGAGCCGGGGTTTTCGCGTAGCCGGTCACTAGGCCAATGGCCTAGTCGGCCAAAAGCACGGGCTTATTCGGCCGCCTGGACTGGTTCACTGGCCCCGTGCCGCAGGTTGCGGGTCCGATGGGCCATACGGGCTCTGGGCCGCGCCGGCAGCCGCAACAGCTTACCGTTGGGAAATTCGAGGTAACGCCTGGTTACCTGCACCTCGCCTTCCCCGGCGCGCCGCCCTTCAATCACAAATTTTGTACCAACCGGAAACCGGCTGGGCAGACGACTCGACCTGTACGCCATAGGCGTAACCCTCCATGAACACCGGGAGCTTCCCACCCCAACGTGCGGGAGCCTCCCATCCCAACGTGTAAGTCCAGTGGTACGTTGCGACCCCTGACGATTTGTCCACGCTATCCCCAGGTAACCACCCAACAATACCTCCAGCGGGGCCACCTCGCGGCCAGAACCCCGACGTGTTAGGAAAACGACCCCATATGGGGTGAAAACAGGCCCTTCGGTCATGACCGCGCCGCTAAAGAGCATCGAGGGAACCGGCGATATCGCGGCTTCTATGGCCGCGATGGGCCGGAATGCCCGTTTGGCCGCGCGGACCCTGGCCTTGGCGCCGACGATACAAAAAGACCGCGCCCTCGACCTGATGGCGGCTGCCGTCCGGGCGCAAAAGGCCCAGATTCTCGCCGCCAATGCCGAAGACCTGACCGAGGCCCGCGCCGGCGGTTTAACCGGCGCCTTCCTCGACAGGCTGACGCTGGATGACGCGCGGGTGGAGGCCATCGCCGTCGCCGTCGAGGCGGTACGCGCCCTTAAGGACCCGGTCGATACCGTCACGCAATCATGGACCCGGCCGAACGGCATGACCATTGAGCGCGTGCGCGTGCCGCTCGGCGTCATCGGCATCATCTATGAAAGCCGGCCCAACGTGACGGCCGACGCGGGTGCGCTGTGCCTGAAATCCGGCAATGCCACCATCCTGCGCGGCGGCTCCGACGGCATGCGCTCGAGCCGCGCCATTCATGCCGCGCTTCAAGATGGCTTGCGCAAGGCCGGCCTGCCGGAAGCCGCGATTCAGCTGGTGGCCACGCGCGACCGCGCCGCCGTCGGGCTAATGCTCACCGGCCTCGACGGACATATCGACGTCATCGTTCCGCGCGGCGGCAAAAGCCTGGTCGCGCGCGTGCAGGCGGAAGCGCGCGTGCCGGTCTTCGCGCATCTGGAAGGCGTCTGTCATGTCTATGTCGACAAGGTAGCTTCGCTCGACATGGCCAAGAAGATCGTGCTCAACGCCAAGATGCGGCGCACCGGCGTATGCGGCGCGGCCGAAACCTTGCTGGTCGATCGCGCGGCTGCCGCGACCCATCTCAAGCCGCTGGTCGAGATGCTGATCGATGCCGGCTGCGAAATTCGCGGCGACAAGGCGACGCAGGCGACCGACAAGCGCGTGAAGCAGGCGAGCGAGGAAGACTGGTCCACCGAATATTTGGACGCCATCATCACCGCCAAGGTGGTCGATGGCGTGGCCGCCGCCATCGAGCATATCGAGCGCTACGGCTCGCACCACACCGATGCCATCGTCACGGACGACAAGGCAACGGCGGAAAAATTCCTGCGCGAAGTCGACTCGGCCATCGTGCTGCATAACGCCTCGACCCAATTCGCCGATGGCGGCGAATTCGGCTTCGGCGCCGAGATCGGCATTGCCACCGGACGGCTGCACGCGCGCGGGCCGGTCGGCGCCGAACAACTGACCACGTTTAAATACCGCATACGCGGAAGCGGTCAGATCCGCCCGTGAACCCACACGTATTCGCCCGTCTCGAGCGCGCCCTACCTCCCAATGCGCCCGGCATGCGGATCGGCCTGTTCGGCGGCACCTTCGATCCGCCGCATCTGGCTCATCTTGGTGCGAGCCTCCTGGCCCTCAAGCGGCTCAAGCTCGACCGCGTCTGGTGGCTGGTCACGCCAGGAAATCCGCTCAAGAATACGCGCGGCCTCGCGCCGCTCGGCAACCGCATCGCCGCTGCCCGCAAGCTCACCCAGCATCCGCGCATCGATGTCACCGGCCTCGAGGCCGTCATCAACACGCGATATACCTATGACACTATTCTATGGTTGATCGCGCGCTGCCCGCGAGTGCGCTTCGTCTGGATCATGGGCGCGGACAATTTGCGCAGCTTTCACCGCTGGCAGCGATGGCGCGGCATTTCGAAACTGGTGCCGATCGTGGTGATCGACCGCCTGGGTCCGAGCCTCTATGCCGCCGCCAGTCCGGCGGGCCAGGCGCTGAACCGCTTCCGCATTCCGGAAAACGACGTCGCGACTTTGCCCGACCGCAAGGCGCCGGCCTGGGCGTTTCTGCATGGTCTCAAATCGCCATTGTCTTCGACGGCATTGCGCGCCTTGCGCAAGCAACCGGGAACTTCCACTAAATCCGGCAAGACGCGCAAGGCTGGCAAGAAGCGCCGGAAATAGCTATCTTCGAGGTACTGTAACGCTTCGAGGTACTGTAACGCACGGAAAGGAAATAGCACCCTGCCCACACCTGCAGTCTCTCGGGCGACGCATCGTGCGCTCGAACCAGTCTCCAAATCTGGACCTTTGCGCCCAAATGCCAAGGAGACACTGCGCATCATCCTCGCGCGTCTGGAAGACATGAAGGCCGAGGACAGCGTTACCATCGATCTCACCGACAAGTCCTCGATTGGCGATTACATGGTCGTAACTACTGGGCGCTCGAACGTCCATGTCGGTTCTATCGCCGACAGCCTGGTGAAGGCCTTGAAAGCCGCCGCCATCACCGGCATCTACGTCGAAGGCCTGCGGCAAGGCGACTGGGTGCTGATCGACGCCGGCAATGTGATCGTCCACGTGTTCCGGCCGGAAGTGCGCGACTTCTACAATCTGGAAAAGATGTGGTCCAACTAATCAGCCTTCATGCGCATCATCGTTGCCGCCGTCGGACGCTTAAAGCAGGGCCCGGAAACCGAGCTTTCCGAGCGATACCGAAAACGCGCGGCGCAGACCGGCCGTAACCTCGGCTTGCGCGACGTCGAGATCGTTGAAATCCGTGAAAGCCGCGCCGACGAGGCGGGCAAGCGCATGCTCGAAGAATCGATCGCGCTCGCCAATATCATTCCAGAGAAAGCGGCTATTGTATTGCTCGACGAACACGGGACCAATATCGACAGCGCCAGTCTTGCCACGCAGATCGCGAAATTTCGTGAGCATGACCGGCCTGCGATTGTCTTTGTGATCGGCGGCGCCGATGGCCTGGCGCCCATCCTGCGCGACAAGGCCGAATTGCGCCTGTCATTTGGCGCCGCCACCTGGCCGCATCAGTTGGTGCGTGTAATGCTGCTGGAGCAGCTTTATCGGACCACAACGATCCTTACCGGCCATCCATATCACAGGGCGTAGTTTTTTAGCTTTTTTAGGTCCCAGATTGGTCGTATTCCGAAGGCACAAAAGTGCCTTCGGAATGACCTTGCTGTAGAACCCTGCGGGCGTAACTTGGCGGCGATGATTTGCAAGAACAGCGGCCTGGTTCTGCGCTCTGCGCTCGTCGCAGGGCTCGCCTTTGCCTTGCCGGGCGCGCTTGCGGTCGCGCAGGATAAACTTGAGACGCTCAAGCAACGCGACCAGGAGCTGCAGGCCGCGCGCGACGCGCAACGTAAATCAGTCGAGTCCGAGGCCGCGCTCAAGCGCGAGATCGAACAAATTGGCGCCGACCGCCGCAAGCTCAACCAGGATCTGATCGACACCGCCGCCCGGCTGCGCGGACTGGAAACCCAGATCCCGGCGACGGAAGCGCGCCTCAAGCCGCTCGACGAAAACGAAAGCACCATTCGCAAATCGCTCGACGGCCGCCGCTCGGTCATCGGCGAAGTGCTGGCGGCGCTGCAACGCATTGGCCGCCGCCCGCCGCCGGCGTTGATCGCCAGTCCGGAAGACGCCTTGCAATCCGTGCGCACCGCCATGGTACTGGGCGCGGTATTGCCGGAAATGCGGGAAAAGGCGGATGCGCTGGCCAGCGATCTCACCGATCTTCTGAATGTTCGCAAAAAAATTGCCGCCGAGCGCGACCGGCTGAAATCCGAAGTCGCCGCGCTGGACGGCGAACGCGACCGCATGACTGCGCTGGTCGAGGAGCGTCAAAAACAGCAGGCCGAACGCGAGAAGGCGCTCGAGACCGAGCGGTCGCGCGCGAGCAATCTGGCGCACAATGTGGACAATCTCAAAGATTTGATCGCAAAACTCGAACAGGGTCTGGACCCAGCGATTCGCGCTGCCCGCGAAGCCGCCCGCAGCGACAGCCGCCCGGCTTTGTCCGCATTCCGCGATCCGGGCCGGTTAACGCCGGCAATCGCCTTCGCTTCACTGCGCGGGCAAGTTCCGATTCCGGTTAACGGCGCAAAATTGAAGCAATTCGGGGCGTCCGACGGCGCGGGCGGGCAGGAAAAGGGCGTTTCCATCGCCACACGCGCAGGTGCTCAAGTCACTGCGCCGGGCGATGGCTGGGTTGTCTATGCCGGGCCGTTCCGGTCATATGGACAACTCTTGATCCTTAATGTCGGCGGCGGGTATCATGTCTTGCTCGCTGGGATGGATCGGATATCAGTTGATCTCGGACAGTTTGTGCTGACCGGAGAACCCGTTGCGGTAATGGGAAATGCGTCCCATATCGCTTCTATCCTCGCGACAGGTTCCAGCCAACCGGTGCTCTATATCGAATTTCGTAAGGACGGGACTCCCGTAGATCCAGGCCCATGGTGG
>JAYTFS010000178.1:0-11748 GCA_043734185.1 Pseudolabrys sp.
CTGCAGGCCGCCGGTATCGCGTGCCTGCGCGACAGTTACATGCAGGAACTGGCGCTTGGAAAATTGTCGTCGCTTGGCGAATTGCGGCGAGGCGATCTCGTTTTCTGGAAAGGCCATGTCGCCATCGCGCGTGACTCCACCATGCTTATTCACGCCAATGCGCATCACATGATGGTGGCGATCGAGCCGACTACCGCCGCTGTTTCCCGCATCAAGGCGGCGGGCAGCGAAGTGACAAGCGTGCGGCGCGTATAAAAAAATTATTGCGCCACCACGCCCTCGGGCGCGATTTCCAGCTTGAAGGCGGCGGCAAACAGCGCGCGGGTGTAGTCGCTTTTCGGATTCTTGAACAAATCGGTGGCGGCGCCCTCTTCCACCATCTTGCCGTGGCGCAGCACCAAAAGCCTGCTCGCCAAGGCGGCGACGACGCGCAGATCGTGCGAGATGAACATATAGGTCAAATCGCGCTTCCTCTGCAGGTCACGCAACAGATCGACCATCTGCGCCTGAATGATCATGTCGAGCGCACTGGTCGGCTCATCCAGCATGATGAAGGTAGGCTCCAGCACCAAGGCGCGGGCAATGGCGATGCGCTGGCGCTGGCCGCCGGAAAATTCGTGGGGGTAGCGGAAGCGCGTATTGGCATCGAGCCCGGTTTCGGTGAGCGCGGCCACCACGCGGCGCTCGCGCTCGGCCGACGAGAGTTGTGGATGATGGACCTTCAAGCCCTCCTCGATGATGTCGGACACCGACATGCGCGGCGACAGCGAGCCGTAAGGGTCCTGAAACACGATCTGCATATTGCGGCGATAAGGCCGCATTTGCTTGAACTTCAGGCCCTGGATGGTGTCTCCCATGAACACGATCGGCCCGTCCGACGAGATCAGCCGCATGAGGGCCAGGCCGAGCGTGGTCTTTCCTGAGCCGGTTTCACCGACGACGCCAAGCGTTTCACCCTTGCGCACCTGGATGGTGATGCCGTCGACCGCCTTGATATGTCCGACCGTCTTGCGGAGCACGCCGCGCTTGATAGGAAACCAGACTTTCAGATTGTCGGTCGAAACCACGATCGGCGCATCCGGGTGCGGCGAAGCCGGATCGGGCTTGGGCTCGGCCGCGAGCAGCGCGCGCGTATAAGGGTGCTCGGGCGCGGTAAACACACGTTCGACCGGGCCTTGCTCGACAATCTTGCCCTTCTGCATCACGCAAACCCGGTCGGCGAGCTTGCGCACAATGCCGAGGTCGTGCGTGATAAACAGCATCGACATACCGAGGCGCGTTTGCGTGTCCTTGAGCAGCTTCAAAATTTGCGCCTGCACGGTCACGTCGAGCGCGGTGGTGGGCTCATCAGCGATCAGGAGATCCGGCTCGTTCGCCAGAGCCATGGCGATCATCACGCGCTGACGCTGGCCGCCGGACATCTGGTGCGGATAGCTTTTCAGGCGCCCGGCGGGGTCCGGAATACCGACCTGGGTGAGCAATTCGAGAACCCGCGCGCGCGCCGCCTTGCCGGACAGGCCTTTATGCAAACTCAAAATCTCGCCGATCTGCTTTTCGATGGTGTGCAGCGGATTGAGCGACGTCATCGGCTCCTGGAAAATGATGGTGATGTCGTTGCCGCGCACCTTGCGAATGTCGCGCTCCGGCATGGTCAGCAATTCCTGACCTTTAAATACGATCGAGCCGGAGGGATGGCTCGCCGCCGGATAGGGCAGCAGTTTCATCACCGACAGCGCGGTCGCCGACTTGCCGGACCCGGATTCGCCCACCAGCGCCACCGTCTCGCCCTTGGCGATGTCGAACGAGACGCGATCCACGGCCAGCATCTCCCGGCTGCCCGAGCCGAAGGCGATCGAAAGATCCGTCACGGTGAGAAGTTTTTCGGCGCTCATCGGAACGTCTTTCTCGGGTCAAAGGCGTCACGAACGGCTTCGCCGATGAAGATCAACAACGAGAGCATGATCGCGATGCTAAAGAAGCCGGTAAAGCCCAGCCACGGCGCCTGCACATTGCCTTTGCCCTGGCTGAGCAATTCACCAAGCGACGGCGAGCCCGGCGGCAGGCCGAAACCGAGAAAGTCGAGCGCGGTCAACGTCATCACCGAGGACGACAGAATGAACGGCAGGAACGTCATGGTCGCGACCATGGCGTTGGGCAGCAAATGGCGGAAGATGATGACGCCGTTCGACACGCCAAGTGCACGCGCGGCCATGATGTATTCGAAATTGCGGCCGCGCAGGAATTCCGCGCGCACCAGGCCGACCAGCGACACCCATGAGAACAACAACAGAATACCGAGCAGTACGAAGAAGCCGGGCACCAAAACCGATGAAATGATCAGCAGCAGATAAAGCGACGGGATCGAAGTCCAGATTTCGATGAAGCGCTGGAACAACAGATCGACCCAGCCGCCGAAATAGCCCTGGACGGCGCCGGCGGCGACACCAATGGCCGACGACACGATGGTCAGCGCCAGCCCGAACAGCACGGAAATGCGGAAACCGTAGATCAGCCGCGCCACCACGTCGCGGCCGCCATCGTCGGTGCCGAGCCAATTGGATTCGATTTCGTCGCATTTGGCGAAGTTATGGGTCGCGGCGTATTCACAGTCCTTCGCGCTGAGCAGCCAGGTCGGCTTGGAGGGAAACGGCGACGGCGGCTTGCTCACTTGCGTGTTGTAGGAGAAGCGCACCGGCGGCCAGATCACGATGCCGCCCTCCTTGTTGATCAAGCTCATCAGATAGTCGTCGCGATAGTCGGCCGAGGTGCCGAACAGATTTCGATCGTTGGGATCGCCGAACGCGGTGTCGGGATAGGTCATCACCGAGGGAAAGAACGACTTGCCGTTGACGTGAATGAAGATCGGCTTGTCGTTGGCGATGAATTCCGCAAACAGCGAAATAAAGAACATCGCGAGAAATACCCACAACGCCCAGTAGCCGCGACGGTTGGCCTTGAAGCTCTCCCAGCGCCGCTTGTTGAGCGGCGAGATTTTGATCCAACGCCGTTCCGGCGGCACATCGAGACCGAGAATGCCGACAGCCGTGGTGTCGGGCGACTTTATGCTCGTGCGCTCATCCACCTCAGACCTCCCGCGACTCGAAGTCGATGCGCGGATCGATCCACGTGTAAGTGAGATCGGAGACAAGGTTCACCACCACGCCGATGAGCGAGAAGATAAAGAGCGTGGCAAACACCACTGGATAGTCGCGGTTGAGCACGCTTTCGAACCCGAGCAGGCCGAGGCCGTCGAGCGAAAAAATGGTCTCGATCAGCAGCGAGCCGGTGAAGAAAGCATGCACGAAGGCGGAGGGAAATCCGGCGATCACGATCAGCATGGCGTTGCGGAAAACATGGCCGTACAGCACCTGATTGCGCCCGCAACCTTTGGCGCGGGCGGTGAGCACATATTGCTTGCGGATTTCCTCGAGAAACGAATTCTTGGTCAGCAGGGTCATGGTGGCGAAGGCCGAAAGTCCCATCGACGCCACCGGCAGAACCATGTGCCAGGCGAAATCGGCTGCCTTCTTGTACCAAGGCAGTTGCGACCAATTGTCAGAGAACAAGCCGCGCAGCGGGAAAATATCCAGGAACGACCCGCCGGCGAACAAAATAATCAACAGGATCGCGAACAGAAAACCCGGAATGGCGTAGCCGACGATGATGACGCTCGAGGTCCACATGTCGAAGCGCGAACCATCGTCTACCGCCTTGCGGATGCCGAGCGGGATCGAAATCAGATAAGTGAGCAAGGTCATGGTGATGCCGAGCGACATCGAGACCGGCAGCTTCTCCTTGATCAGCTGCAACACGCTGACATCGCGGAAATAGCTCTTGCCGAAATCGAAACGCGCGTAATTCCACAGCATCAGCGCGAAACGCTCCGGCGCCGGCTTGTCGAAGCCAAACTGCTTTTCCAGCTTCTTGATGAATTCCGGATCGAGTCCTTGGGCGCCGCGGTATTTCGAGCTCACCGCATCGACGCCCGAGCCGCCCTGCACCTGGCCGCGGCTCCCGAAGTCGCCGCCGGGCGAGCCGGAAATGCGCGAGGTGGCGCCGGTATCGCTGCCCGAAAGCTTGGCGATCACCTGCTCGACCGGGCCGCCGGGCGCAAATTGCACGACGGCGAAGGCCACCAGCATGATGCCGAACATCGTCGGGATCATGAATAGAATGCGCCGGATGATATAGGCGGTCATGTGCTTGTTATATTGCCCGAGCCGGAGATCGTCATGCCCGGCCTTGCACCGGGCATCCACAATTTATGACACATCCCATAGGATAAAGAGATGCATCGCGGATGACTACTTGCCTTTTTGTTGCAGCTTGGCAGCCTTTTCGCCGTCATACCACCAGGTTTCCGGGATACCGCGGGAATAGCGCGGTTTGCTGGCGGGGCGGGCGAACACATCCCAATAGGCAATCCAATGCGACCCTTTGTACCAGTGCGGAATCCAGTAACGCCCGGCGCGGATGACACGGTCAAGGGCCTTGCAGGCCGTGGTGAGCTCTTCTCGTGTCTTGGCGCCGATAATAATGTCGACCAGCGCGTCCACCGCCGGATCGACGATGCCGGCCAGATTCTGCGAGCCCTTGGTGGCGGCGGCCTGCGATGAGAAATACGTGCGCAGCGAATCCCCCGGCGTTTCGGAAAAGCTGAAGCGCTCGACGGTGATGTCGAAATCGAAGCTGTCGACGCGGGCGCGGTACTGCACCGGATCGACGACGCGCAAGGTTGCGTCAATGCCAAGCGTGGCAAGATTCTTGATGAATGGCATGTGGTGCGGTGTGAAAGTCACTTCCTCGAGCAGAAATTCGAATTTGATCGGCGCGCCATTCGGCAACAGCCGCTTGCCCTTCGTCAGCGTAAATCCGGCTTGGTCGAGCAGTTGCGCGCCATGTTGGAGCGCACGGCGATCCTGCCCGCTGGCATCGCTCACCGGCGGCACATAGGGCTCGCCGAACACTTCGTCCGGCAGCTTGCCGCGGAACGGTTCAAGCAATGCGAGCTCAGCCGCATCCGGCTTGCCTTTCGCCATCATCGGCGAATTCTGGAATACCGAATGGGTGCGCTCATACGAGCCGTACATGATATTCTTGTTGGTCCATTCGAAATCGAAAGCGTCGATCAGCGCCTCGCGCAAGCGGCGGTCCTTGAATTGCGGTCGCCGCATGTTCATGAACCATCCCTGCGCGCCCGACGGCGTATCGTCGGTCAGGACGTCGCGCTTGACGCGACCGTCCTTGAAGGCAGGAAAATCGTAGCGCGTCGCCCAGGTGCGCGAGGTAAATTCCTCGCGGAACAGATAATTCTTGGCGGTGAAGCCTTCGAAGCCGACTTCGCGGTCGCGATAATATTCATATCGCAAGACGTCGAAATTGCTCATGCCCCGCGAAACGGGAAGATCGGCGGTCCACCAGTCCTTGACGCGCTCGTACTCGATGTAGTGCCCCGGCTCGAAGCGGCTGACTTTGTACGTGCCGCTGCCGAGCGGAATTTCCAGCGTCGACTGGTCGAAAGGCTGCTTGGAATAATAGGCCTTCGAGAAAATGGGCAGACCGGCGACGAACAGCGGCACATCGCGCCCGCGTTTGGTGGCAAAACGCACTTCCACCGTGCGTTCGTCGATAGCTTCGGCGCTTTTGAAGTCGCGCAGCAATTGCGTGATGATCGGATGGCCCTTGTCCTTGAGCGTGGCAAGCGAAAAGGCAACGTCGTGCGTGGTGATCGGCGTGCCGTCGTGGAATTTCGCTTGCGGGCGCAGACTGAAGCGATAGGTCAGGCCGCCATCGGAAATAGCGACGCTCCGCGCGGCATAGCCATACATGGCATCGGGCTCGTCGCCCGAGCGCGCCATCAAGCTGGCAAAAGTAAGCTCCATGCCCTGGGCGGCATCGCCTTTCAAAATGTAGCTGTTGAGCGAGTTGAAGGTCTGGAACGACTGATTGTACTGCCGGTTCGGGCCGATTTGCGAGAACTTGCCGCCTTTGGGCGCATTTGGATTGACGTAATTGAAATGCGAAAAATCCGCCGGGTATTTCAGGTCGCCGAACGCGGACATGCCGTGGCGTTCGCCTTCTTGCGCAGCCGCCGGCACGTTGAATTTCGCGGCGGCCACGGCGCCCGCCGACATTGCAAGCGCATGCCCAAAAATTTGGCGGCGCGTAATCACGAGCGTTGCGCCTTAGCCGCCTTGGCCGCATCCCACCACCAGATGGTCGGGAATGCCCCGTTACCGTATTTCGGCAAGTTTTCAGGACGCCCGAAACGGTCCCAGCGCGCTGAGCGGACTTTGCCATAAGTCCATTGCGGCACGACGTAGAAATTCCACAGCAGCACGCGGTCAAGCGCCTTGGTGGCCGCTACCAGATCGTCGCGGTCCTTGGTAAAAATCACGCGTTCAATCAGCTTGTCGATCGCGGGGTTCTTAATACCGACGCTGTTGCGCGAACCCGGCTGATTGGCGGCCGCCGAACCCCAGAAGTCACGCTGCTCATTGCCGGGCGACAATGATTCGCCCCATGACGCCGTGATGATGTCGTAATCCCACTGCCGCAATCTGTTTTCGTATTGCGAGCTGTCGACTGTGCGGACGTTCACTGTGACGCCGAGGCGCTCCAATGACGGTTTGTAGAACAGAACCACGCGCTCGAAGGCAGGCTGGCTGACCAAAAATTCGGCCGACAGATTTTCGCCGGATTTGACGTTGACGAGCTTGGTATCCCTGATCTCGTAACCCGCATCCCGCATCAGCGCGAGCGCCTCCCGCAGATTGTTGCGCGTGGCTTCCTGGCTGCCGCCGGCCGGATTGCTATAGGGTTTTCTGAACAGCTCGCCTGGCACTTGATCCTTCACGGTTTGCAGGATTTCCAGCTCCTTGCCTTCCGGCAGGCCTGAACAGGCCAGCTCGGTGCCCTCGAAGTAGCTGCCGATACGTTTGTATTGGCCGAAGAAGAGCTGCTTGTTCATTTCCTCAAAATCGAGCGCGTAATTGAAGGCGCGACGTACACGCGGGTCCTTGAACTTGTCGCGCCGGATATTGAATGCGAAAGCCTGCATGATGCCGAAATTGCGGATCGGGAATTCTTCCAGCACCACGCGCTTGTCACGCGTCGCGGGGAAGTTATAGGCGGTCGCCCAGTTCTTGGCGCTGCTCTCGGTACGCCAGTCGACCTGATCTGCCTTGAAGGCCTCCAGCGCGACATCGGCGTCCCGAAAATATTCGTAGCGAAGCGTCTGGAAGTTGCGCGTGCCGATGACAACATTGAGGTCCTTGCCCCAATAGTCTGCGACCTTCTCGTAAACCAGCGAGTGGCCGGGCTGGAACTCCTTCAGACGATAGGGACCGGAGCCAAGTGGCGGCTCAAGCGTGGTCTGGGTCACGTCGCGTTTGTTGCCGGATTTATCGGTGCCCTGCCACCAATGCTTCGGTAGCACCGGAAGCTGGCCGACGATCTGCGGCAACTCGCGATTGCCCGGCCCGTCGAATGTGAAGGTTACCTCGCGCTCGCCCGACTTCTCCGCCTTCACCACGTGACGGTAATAGGCGCCGAGCCCCGGATCGTTCACCTTGAAGGTTTCAAACGCGAAGATGACGTCTTCCGCGCTCACGGCCTTGCCGTCATGCCAGCGCGCGTTGGCGCGCAGGCGATAGGTCACGGACGAATAATCGTCCGGGAAGCTGACCGCTTCCGCCAGCAAGCCATATTCGGTGGAGACTTCATCGAGCGCCGAACTGGTCAAGGTCTCGGTGAACAATTCGACGCCCATCGCCAGATTGCCCTTAACGCCCGCAATCACCCTGTTGAAATTGTCGAAGGTGCCGATTGCGATCTGGCGCACCACGCCGCCTTGCGGCGCCGATGCATTAACGTAGTCGAAATTCTTGAAGCCTGCCGGATATTTCAGATCGCCGAATAGCGACAGGCCGTGCTTCCAAGTTTTCGATTGAGCCGCGGCGGCGCGAACATATGACGACGCGCCGAGCCCGCCCAACGCGGGCGCCGCAAGCGTCGCCGCGGTCGCCTGGATGACAGACCGTCTGGTCAATTTCATGAAAAGTGGCTCCGGCACAGGCAACTTGGTCGTCACGATGCAATCGCGGGTGATTATGTCGGTTTTTCGATCTGCCACCAGCCGGAAGGGCCGGAGAAATGAAAACGGCCGGGTTTGGCCCGGCCGCTTCGTGAAACTATTGGCGTTTTGCCAACTAATGCTTGGCTGGCGGCGCAGCGCCAGCCTTGGGCGCAGCACCGGCTGCGGGAGCCGGCGCGTTGGCCGCCGCCTTCGGCATTGGCAGCGGGGCGTCTGACAGCGTGTGCAGGTAATCGATCACGTCGGCGCGTTGCTGGCCCCGCGACAGGCCGGCAAAAGTCATATTGGTGCCGGGAACGGCGCCGCGCGGATTGGCCAGGAACGAATAAAGTTCGCCGAAGCTCCAGGTACCACCTTTGGCCTTCATGGCCGCCGAATAATTGAAGCCCGCTTCCGAAGCGCGCGTCCGGCCGACGATATTCCACAGATTGGGACCAACCCGGTTCGGGCCGCCCTTCTCAAAGGTATGGCATGCCGCGCATTGCTTGGCGGTTGCTTGACCCTTTTCCACCGATGCGCTGGCCATCATGACCTCCATCGGCTCATCGGGCTCCTTGGCGCCCGCAGCGTCGCCCGGGCCATGTTCTTTGACGGCGATGTCATAGCCGGGCTTGGCCGGCTTTTCCGGGGCGAAAATCGCGCCGGCGCCGATATTGAGCGCAAGAAGAATAAGGCAGGTGCCGAGGACGGCACCGAGGATCTTGTTGAGTTCGAAGGAATTCATCGACTTACGGCTCCCGAGGAGGGCGCGGGCAGGACGCCACTGAGGTTCCGGCGGCGGCGGACAGATAACCGTTTTGCCTGGGCTCTGGCAACCCGTATAAGCGCGCGAATCCCATCGCAATTCGTCTTAACCGATGCCCAATACGCTCATCCTCATTCCGGCCCGTATGGCCTCGACCCGCCTGCCCGGCAAACCGCTTGTGGATATCGCCGGGCTGCCGATGATCGTCCATGTGCTGCGCCGCGCGCAGGCCGCCGGCATCGGCGAAGCAGTAGTGGCGACCGATTCCGAAGCGATTCAGGCGGCGGTGGAAAAGTCCGGCGGACGCGCTGTGATGACCCGCGCCGACCATGTCTCTGGTTCCGACCGCATCTACCAAGCATTAGAGGCGCTAGACCCGGAGCATCGCGTCGATCTGGTAGTCAATGTGCAGGGCGACCTGCCAACCATCGATCCGCCTGACATCCGCGCCGCGCTGACGCCGCTATCCGATGCGGCCGTCGACATTGCGACGCTTGCCGTCCTCATCACCGATGATGCCGAGCGCAGCAATCCGAATGTGGTCAAGGTTTCGGGCACTACCGTTGCGCCTAAGCGTTTTCATGCCACCGCCTTCACCCGCGCCGATGCGATCGGACCTGGCCCGCACTATCACCACATCGGTCTTTACGCCTACCGGCGCGCAGCGCTGGAGCGCTTCGTCAAACTGCCGCCATCCGCCAATGAGCAACGTGAGAAGCTGGAGCAATTGCGCGCGCTCGATGCCGGCATGCGCATCGATGCGGTCATCGTTAAAAGCGTACCGCTTGGCGTCGATACGCCGGAAGAACTGGCAAAAGCCCGCGCGATGCTCGGCGGTTGACGCGGGGCGATTGACTTGGGGTAGAAGGTCCGCGTACGGATCGCTTAAAGGTAGCGGGTCATGGCCAAGAAAAAGATCATCTTTCAGGGCGAACCGGGGGCGAATTCCGATCTCGCCTGCCGAGAAGCCTATCCGGATTACGAGCCGGTGCCCTGCCCGACCTTCGAGGATTGTTTTGCCGCGCTCTCCGCCGGCGATGTCGACCTCGGCATGATTCCGATCGAAAATTCGGTCGCCGGCCGCGTCGCCGACATTCATCATCTGATGCCGACGGCCAAGTTGCACATCATCGCCGAGTGGTTCCTGCCGATCCGCAATCAACTGATGGCGCCAAAAGGCGCCAGCCTCAAAACCATCATGTCGGTGCAGAGCCACGTGATGGCGCTCGGCCAATGCCGCAAGATCATCCGTGAACTGAAATTAAAGCCGGTGGTGGCCGCCGACACCGCGGGCTCCGCGCGTGAAGTGGCCGAAGCCAAGGACCCGACCCGTGCCGCGATCGCCTCGCGGCTGGCGGCGCAAATCTACGGTCTCGACATCCTGAAAGAGAATGTCGAGGACGAATCCAACTCGACCACGCGTTTCATCGTGCTGTCGCGCGAAAAGAAATGGGCGCCGCCGGGCAAAGGCAAGGTCGTCACCAGTTTCGTGTTCCGGGTGCGCAATCTGCCGGCTGCGCTCTACAAGGCGCTCGGCGGTTTCGCCACCAATGGCGTGAACATGACCAAGCTCGAGAGCTACATGATCGGCGGAAATTTCTTCGCCACGCAATTCTATGCCGATGTCGAAGGCCACCCCGACGACACCAATTTGGTGTTCGCGCTGGAAGAGCTGGCCTTCTTCTCCAAGGAGTTGACCATCCTTGGCGTCTACCTGGCGCATCCTTTCCGCGACACGTTCAGCGAAGAGAAGGACTGAGCGCGGGCGTCAGGCCGCCGCCGCCACGTCATCCGTCACCACCTTGAAACTAACCAGCGTATTGGGCCCGAACGTCGTCGTGATCGCGACGTCGATCGCATCGCGGCCGCGCGCCATCAGGACGCGCCCAATCCGTGGCACGTTGTTGCGCGGGTCGAACATGTGCCAGCGCCCGCCGAGATAGGCCTCGAACCAAGCGGCGAAATCGCCGACGGCCCAAGGCTTCGGCGTGCCGATATCGCTGAGATACCCCGTGCAGTAGCGCGCCGGAATGTTCAGCGAGCGGCAAAAGGCAATCGCCAGGTGCGTGTAATCTCGGCAAACCCCGCGCCGTTCTTGGAAGGCTTGGGAAGCTGTGCGCGTAGGATCGGCATGTTCGTAGTTGAATTTGATGTGATTGTGCACAAAATCGCAAACCGCCTGCACGCGTGCCCAGCCCGGTGGGGTATGGCCGAACAAATCCCATGCCGTCTGCGACAGTTTTTCGGTGTCGCAGTATCGGCTCGCCAGCAGAAAGACGATGGCCTCTTCCGGCAAATCTTCGATCGAATGTTGCTGCGCTGTACGATCGACGACATCGGGCAGCCCTGAGTCTTTGACCACGGCTGAGCAAGCGATCCGGATGCGGCCAGGCGGCGCGACGATCCGGCTGCACCAGTTGCCAAAACCGTCGCGGTAGGCTGTTAATGGAACCGAGGGGTTGGTCGTGATGTGATCGGGGACAACAATGTCGGATGCGCGGGAATAATGCACATGCAGCACCAACAGCATCGGCGTCGGCTGCGGACAGTCATAGATCAACTCATAGCCAACCTTGATCTCCACCAACACACTCCTTTGAACCTTGCCGCGGCAACTATTGCGTCTGAATCCGGTCGCTCGCCTTGAAATAGTGCCGCGCGTGAGCGACCAGCTCGGCGTCGCTCGGATGATCGACCGTTTCCACGCCGGCGATGCGCTTCATAAACTGCGGATCGTGCTTTTCAATATGCTTGACCAACTGACTTTTGGCATTGGCCGGACCGGTAATGAGCACAGCGCCGGCGTCCGCCACCGACGCGGCGACCGCGTGCAGGAACTCATCGTCCGCCGCGACGTGGCCGCTGCCGATTTCATTCGCCTTGTGATGGATGTGCTTGGTTGGATGAT
>JAYTFS010000179.1:0-10658 GCA_043734185.1 Pseudolabrys sp.
TTTGACACCGGTTTGACAATCCGGGCCCGGCGCTTATCGTTTGCTTGCAGCGATTTACCCTGCCTTTTGGCCCTTATGAAACCCGCCGCCTTCATCCGCCATGTGCCGCGCACGCTCGACGAGGCGCTGAGGATTTTAGCGCAAGTTGCGCCGCAGGACGGACGCGTGCTCGCCGGCGGGCAGAGCCTGGTGCCGATCATGGCGTTCCGGCTGGCAAAACCCGCCCATCTGGTCGACATCAACGAAGTCGAAGGGCTCGATCGTATCGTCAGTGACGGCAAGACGCTGAGCATTGGCGCGTGCGTGCGGCACGGCGCGTTTCACAAGCCGGTGGTCGACAACCCGCTGGGCAAGCTCCTGAGCTCGGTCGTGCGCCACATCGCGCATTATCCGATCCGCATGCGCGGCACCTTTTGCGGCAGCCTGGCGCATGCCGACCCGGCGTCGGAATGGTGTCTGGTTGCGGTGACGCTCGGCGCAACGATCGTCGCCAAGAGCACGCGCGGCGAGCGGCTGATCGCGGGATCGGACTTCTTCGAAGGCATCATGGCGACCGGGCTGGCCGAGGACGAATTGCTGGCGGAAGTTCGCCTGCCTCTTCTCGCCCCAGACGCCAAATTCGGCTTCAACGAATTCAACCGCCGCGCCGGCGATTTCGCGTTGGCTTCGTCGCTGGTTACATACCGGCTTGCGGACGGAAAAATTATCGAAGCGCGCGTTGGCGTCGGCGGTGCCGAACCTTCGCCCTGCCGTATCGCGGAAGCCGAGGCCGTACTCAACGGCAAGGCGCCCGGCGATAAAATTTTCCGCGCCGCGGCGGAAGCCGCAGCTACCTCCATCGATCCGCTGGAAGACCATCAGACCACGGGTGAATACCGGCGCGACTTGGTGCGCGCGGTCGTACGCCGCGCCTTGGAAAACTCCACCACATGACAGCGCACACAAAAGGTTCGGGGTTGAAATGGGTGGGCCGCGCCATCCGCCGGCTGGAAGACCCGGCGCTGGTCAGCGGTCATGGCCGCTTCACCGCCGATTTGTCCGCCACGCATTGGGTGCGCTTTGTGCGCAGTTCGGTTGCCGCGGGAAAAATCAAAAAAATCGCGGGGCCCAAAGACGCCGTCGTCATTACCGCTGCCGACCTCAAAGCCGTGAAGAAGATCACGCCGATGCTGCATAAATTTGATTACAAGCCAGTTGGCCAGCCGATTTTGGCGGACGGTGTGGTGCGGTTTGTCGGCGAGCCAATCGCCGCCGTCGTCGCAGCGAGCGAAGAAGCCGCCGAAGACATCGCTGATCTGGTCGAAGTCACGATTGCCGAGACCAAGCCCCTCACCGACGCACTTGCCGCGCTCGCAAAGGGCGCACCGCAAATCCATACTGAGGCACCCGGCAACCTCATTCTTGTCGGCACGTATAAGACGGCCGATTTCGAAGCCACCTGGAAAGCCGCATACAAAATCGTCAAGCTCGACGCGCGTTCACACCGACAGAACGCGACGCCGATGGAAGCCCGCGCCGGCCACGCCGCCTATGACGCCGCGACCGGCCGTTTGACGCTGACCTGCACCACGCAAATGCCGCATCTGATGCGCACCGCCATCGCCGATGTACTAGGCATACCGGAGAGCGACCTGCGCGTGATCGCGCCCGACGTCGGCGGCGGCTTTGGCCAAAAAATGTCGCTGTGCACCGAATTTGTCCTACTGGTGTGGCTGGCGCGCAAGCTCAAGAGCTCGGTGGCCTGGACCGAAGACCGGCGCGAGAATTTAATCGCTGCGTTTCATTCGCGCGATCAACATATCGCGCTGGAAGGCGCTTTCGACAAGAACGCCAAGCTCCTCGCGCTCAAAGCCGACATCGTCGCCAATATCGGCGCCTATTCATGTTTTCCGACCACGGCCGGCATGGAGCCGCTGATGGCCATGGCGGAAATGCCGGGACCTTACGACGTGCAACAGTATGAGTGCCTGGCGCGCGGCGTCTTGACCAATACCTGCACCATGGCGGCCTATCGGGGCGTGTCGCGGCCGGTAATTACGTTCACGCTTGAAAGGTTGATGGACAAGGCCGCAAGCGCCTTTTCGCTCGACCCTGTCGACATCCGTCGCCGCAATCTGATCGACAAATTTCCTTACACCTCGGCGATGGGCCTGGTTTACGACGAGGCGAGCTACAAACAGACGTTGGAGATGGCGGTGAAGGCCATCGACGTGCCGGCGTTTCGCGCGCGGCAGAAAGCGGCGCGCGGCAAAGGCCGTCATCTCGGCATCGGCTTTGCGACTTTCTCCGAGCGCACCGGCTACGGCAGTCCCGCTTTCGCGGCACGCGGCATGGAGATTACGCCCGGCTGGGAGACCGTTATCATCACGGTCGACCCCTCCGGCTTTGTAGAAGCGCGCATCGGCTCCTCGCCGCACGGCCAGGGCTTGCGTACCACGCTGGCGCAAATCATCGCCGACGAAATCGGCGTTACGCCCGGTGTCATCAAGGTGGTGCATGGCGACACCGACACATCTCCGTATGGTTGGGGCACTTTCGCCAGCCGCTCGCTGGTGATATCCGGCGGCGCCTCGCTGATCGCCGCGCGCAAAGTACGCGCCAAGCTGATCAAGATCGCCAGTCACCTGCTGGAAGCATCGCCCGGTGACATCGTGCTGGAAAACGGCGAAGCCAAAGTCGCCGGTACCGACCGCGCCATCTCGATCGCGAAAATGGCCCGCGAGGCCTATACGCAAACACACAAGTTCAAAGGCGAGATCGAGCCAGGCTTGACCGAAACCGGCAGCTACGACCCGCCCGGAACATTTTCCAACGCCTGCCACGTCGCTCTTGTCGAAGTGGACGTGGAAACCGGCCGCGTGACGGTCGATAAATTTCTGGTCGCGGAAGACGCCGGCAAAATCATTAATCCGATGATCGCCGACGGTCAGGTGCATGGCGGCATCGCGCAGGGCATCGGCAACGCACTGCTAGAGGAAATCATCTACGACGAGAACGGCGGCATCCTCACCGCCAATCTCGCCGACTACATGCCGCCGACCGCGCATGAAATCCCGGAAATCGAGCTGCATCACATGGAAACGCCGAGCGAAAATTCTATCACCAAGGCCAAGGGTCTGGGCGAAGGCGGCTGCATCGGCGCGCCAGCGGCGATCGTAAACGCGATCAATGACGCCCTCGTCTCGTTCGGGGTGCAGATCGACGAAATCCCGGCAACGCCGCAGCGCATCCGCGCGGCATTGCGCAATGCCGGAAAAGCCAAAAAGAAAACAGCATGACCGGCAAAACCGCTATTACGCTGGCCATCAACGGTAACGCGCACGCGATTCACGTCGAGCCCCGCCGTACGCTGGTAGACGCGATCCGCGAGGATTGCGGACAGACCGGCACCCATATCGGCTGCGAGCACGGAATCTGCGGCGCCTGCACCGTCATCGTAGACGGCGAACCAATACGCTCCTGCCTGATGTTTGCCGTGCAGGCGGCCGGCAAGAAAATCCGCACAGTCGAGGGATTGGCTGACGGCGAGAAGTTGCATCCCATTCAGCAGGCCTTCATGGATCACCACGGGCTGCAGTGCGGCTTTTGCACTCCGGGCTTTTTGATGTTGGCGGTGGGCGTGCTGGAACGTGAGCCCGACATCAGCGACGAGGACATGCTTGACGTCCTCTCATCCAATCTGTGCCGCTGCACCGGCTACCAGAACATCATCAAGGCAGTGCGCGCCGCCGCCAAAGAGATGCGTGGGAAATGACCGCCCCGGCCAAATTCGTCGGCCGTTCCGTCCCCCGCCTGGAAGATCGGCCGCTGCTGTTAGGCCAGGGCCGCTTTGCCGCCGATATTTCGTTTCCCGGCCAATGGTGTATGCGCGTGGTGCGATCGCCCGTCGCGCATGGAAAAATAAAGTCAGTCGATGCCAAAGCCGCGCTCAAGCTGCCCGGCGTGCGTGCGGTGTGGACGAGCGCCGATGTGGATCACATTCCGCCGATCCCGTTTCGCCTCACCGGCCTCAAGACGCTGGAGCCGTATCGGCAACCCGTGCTGGCGCAGAACTTCGTGCGCTATGTCGGTGAGCCGGTGGCTCTGGTGTTTGCTGACAATCAATACATCGCAGAAGACGCTGCCGATCTGGTCGAAATCGAGATTGATCCGCTGCGAGCAACGCTACTTCCGGCAGAGGAACCTAGCTGTTTCGAAGGCGAACTCACCACCGAGCCGGGCGTGATCCGCAAGGGTTATGGCGATGTGGACGCCGCTTTCCGCAACGCGCATGAAATTGTTTCGCTTGAGCTTTCCGTCGGACGGCACTCCGGCGTGCCGATGGAATGCCGCGGCGCCATCGCGCGTTACGACGAGGCCCGCGACATTCTGGAAACGCACGGCGCCGCCAAAGTCCCGCATTGGAATCGCGACGCTTTGGCACAAATGCTGGGCCGGAAACGTGAATCCGTTCAGTTGTTCGAGGGCCATGTCGGCGGCGGCTTCGGCATTCGCGGCGAAATTTATCCCGAGGATGTTCTGGTCTGCGCGGCCGCGTTGAAATTCCGCAGGCCGATCAAATGGATCGAGGACCGCCGTGAACATCTGATCGCGGCCAATCATTCGCGCGATCAGTTGCACCGCGTTCGCGCCGCCATCGACGTGCGCGGCCAAATCCTTGCGATTGAAGACGAATTTTCCCACGATAACGGCGCCTATATGCGTACCCACGCCGCCACCGTGCCGGATCTCGCGGCCGCGATGCTGCCGGGGCCTTATGTCGTGCCGGCCTATCGCGCGGTGGGCCATATTCGCCTGACCAACAAGACACCGTGCGGCACCTACCGCGCGCCGGGCCGATACGAATCCACCTTTGTCCGCGAGAGGCTGCTGGACGCGATCGCCGCGAAAGTCGGCGTCGATAAAATCGATATCCGCAAACGTAATCTGATTGCCAAAACTGCGATGCCTTACACGCTGGGGCTGGAAACGCTTGGCACGCATATCGTTTACGACTCCGGCGACTACGCCAAGCTTCTCGATACCGCTCTCGCCCAAGCAGACTGGGAAAAACTGCAAGCTCAATTGCTTAAGCGCCGCGCCGCGGGCGAAAAAGTCGGCGCAGGTGTCGCCATGTTCGTTGAAAAAAGTGGACTTGGGCCATTCGATACGGTCAAAATCGAAGTGGAATCAGACGGTTCGATCGTAGTCATCACCGGGGTCGCTTCGCTCGGCCAGGGTGTCGAAACCGCGATCGCGCAAATCTGCGCCGACGCGCTCGGCGTAAACTACAGCAATATCAAAGTCATCCACGGCCAGACCAACCGCATCGACAAAGGCATGGGCGCCTTTGCCTCGCGCGTCACCGTGATGTGCGGCGAAGCGGCGCGCCTTGCGGCCGTTAAATTGCGCGGAGAATTGCTAAAAGCAGCCGCCGAGATGATGCAGACGAGCGCAGACGTGCTCGACCTCGTCGACGAACACATTGTTCTTCTGGATCGTTCTTCTGGGCCGTCGATGCCGCTGTCAGAACTCGCGCGTCATTGTTCTGACCGGCTCAGCGCCGAGGCGACTTTCGAGTCCACCCATATGGTCTATCCGTATGGCGTTCATGTGGCGGCGGTGTGCGTCGATGCCGACACCGGCGGCGTGAAAATCGAGCGCTATGTCATCGCCTACGACATCGGCAAGGCGGTCAACCCGAAGCTGGTGGAAGGCCAGATCGCCGGCGGGCTAGCGCAAGGACTGGGCGGCGCGCTGCTGGAAGAATTCCTCTACGACGAAAACGGCGAGCCGCTGTCGGTGACTTTCGCCGATTACCTGATGCCGACCGCGCGCGAGGTGCCGGAACTGTCCATCCTCATCACCGAGGACGCGCCAAGCCCGCTCAATCCGCTGGGACTGAAAGGCGCCGGCGAAGGCGGCGCCAATCCGGTCGGCGCGGCAATCGCCTCAGCCATTGACGACGCGCTCGGAATTCCCGGCGCAGTGACGCGGCTGCCGATCTCGCCGCAACGGCTGAAAGGACTTTGCAAGAGGATTTGATCATGGCTGGCGAAATGATGCCGAAGCTCAAGGCGCCGCCCGGCGCCTGCGACACGCATATGCACATCTACAGCAGCCGTTATCCAACGGCCGCGACCGCCAAATTTACGCCGCCCGATGCGCCGGTGCCCGCTTATCTGGCGATGCGCAAGCGGCTTGGCATCGAGCGCACGGTCGTTGTGCAGCCATCCACCTACGGCAAGGACAATCGCTGCACGCTCGAAGCCATGGCCGCGATCGGACCAAGCGCACGCGGCGTCGCTGTGGTGGACGAGACCGTCACCGACGCCGAACTCGAACGACTGACCAAACTCGGCATTCGCGGCATCCGGTTTTTCATGCTGGGCGGCGCGCCGCTGCCGTTGGAGATTCTCAAAATCATGTCGGCGCGCGTAGCCGCGTTTGGCTGGCATGTGGTATTTCAGATGGACGGACGCGATCTGGCCGACCACGGAGCGCTGCTCAAGCGGCTGACGAGCCCGCTGATCATCGACCATACCGGCAAATTTCTTGAGCCGGTCGCGCCCGGCCATCCTGGCTTCCGCACTTTGCTGCGCCTGCTCGATAACGGGCGCACCTGGGCCAAGCTGTCGGCGCCCTACGAGACCTCCAAACTCGGACCGCCGTTTTATGACGATGTCGGCATATTGGCGAAGACGCTGGTCAAGGCCGCGCCGGATCGCCTGTTGTGGGCGAGCAACTGGCCGCACCCGACGCCCGGCGTGAAAATCCCGGATGACACCTTGATGCTCGACATGTTGCTCGACTGGGTGCCGGACGAGGCGACGCGCAACAAGATGCTGGTCGACAACCCGGCGAAACTTTACGGTTTCTAGCCGAGCTTCTTCAACAACCGCGCCACCGTCCGCTGCTCGTCCGCTGTCAGCGGCGCGAGCGTGGCGGCTGTGATTTCCGTTGCAACGACGATGGCCGCCTGTGTCACGCGGCGGCCGCGCTCGGTGAGCGCGACTTCGAGACGGCGGCGGTCGTTCGGATCGTTGAGCGTGCTGACAAAGCCGCGCGCCGCGAGCCGGTCGACCACGCCCTTGATGGTGGCGGCGTCGAGATAGATCAGCCGGCCAAGCTGGTTCTGCGAGCAAGGCCCGACTTCGCAAAGCTTGGTCAGCGCCGCAAACTGGGTCTGGGTCAGGCCCTCGATCATGCGCGCGGTGAAGATCGAGGTGTGCCGCTGCATGGCGACGCGCAGCAGGAAGCCGACTTGTTCGTCGAGCACATAGCCGTGCTCGGTCGCCACCACCTTCAATTTGCCAGGCCGCATAGCCACTCCTAGACCGTCAAATATGCCCTCTGCACGTCGGCATTGTCCATGAGATGCGCCATCGATCCCTGCCAATGGATCTGACCCTTTTCGAGCACATAGACCCGGTCGGACACCAGCCGGGCGAAGTGGATGTTCTGCTCCGAGAGCAGGATCGAGAGGCCTTCTTTCTTCAACTCGATGATGGTGTTGGCCATCTGCTCGACGATCAGCGGCGCCACGCCTTCCGACGGCTCGTCGAGCAAGACCAGCAGCGGATTGCCCATCAGCGTGCGCGCCACCGTGAGCATCTGCTGCTCGCCGCCGCTCATGCGGCCGCCCAGGCGGTCCGGCATTTCGGCGAGATTTGGAAACAACGTGAACAGTTTTTCCGGCGTCCAGGACGGCGCGGGCGCGCCGTCGGGAAAGGTACGCGCCGGCTGACGGCCGACATCGAGGTTTTCCATGACGGTGAGATCGACGAAGATGCGGCGGTCTTCCGGGGTAAATCCCAGCCCGCGCCGCGCAATCTCGAACGCCTTCAAGGACGAGACGTCCTCGCCATTGAAACGAACCACGCCCCGGCGCTTGGCGATCATACCCATGATCGTCTTCATGGTGGTGGACTTGCCGGCGCCGTTGCGGCCCATCAGCGCTACTACCTCGCCGCGGCCGACCTGGAAATTAAGATCGTAAAGTATCTTCGCCGCGCCATACCAGGCGCTCAGGTTTTCGACCGAGAGCATGGCGCTCATGACGCGGCCCCCGCGAAAGTTTTCCCCGTGCCGAAATAGACTTCGCGCACCTGCGCGTTGTCGCGGATGGCGGCGGCGTTGCCGTCGGCGATCACGCGGCCACGCGCCAGCACGATGATGCGGTCGGCGAAAGCAAAAACCGCGTCCATCGAATGTTCGGTGAACAGCACCGAGATGCCGCGCTCGACCACCAGCCGCTTGACCAGCTCGATGAGGCCGCGGCGCTCGCCGGCGCCCATGCCGGCGGTTGGCTCGTCCATCAGCAAAAGGCGCGGCTCGTTGGCGAGCGCGATGGCGAGCTCGACGCGCTTGACGTCGCCATAGGCCAATTCGCGGCTGGGCCGGTTGGCAGCCTCGCGCATGCCGACCTGATCGAGCAGTTCAAGCCCGCGCTCGCGGTGCATTTCCGCGGCCGGTCGCAACAGCCTGTAGATTTCACCGCCATGCGACAGTAACGCCATCTGCACGTTTTCGATGACGGTCATCGAGCTGAACGTGGCGGCAACCTGAAACGTGCGCCCGACGCCGCGCCGCCAGATCGCGCGTGGCGCTAAGCCCGCAATGTTCTGGCCTTCAAACAATATCTCGCCGGAATCCGGCGCGAGCTGACCGTTGATCATGTTGAAGCAGGTCGACTTGCCGGCGCCGTTCGGCCCGATCATAGCGAGGAACTCGCCGCGTTCGACCGAAAAGCCGACCTCGTTGACCGCGCGCACGCCGCCGAAGGCTTTGGACAGGGATTTTACGGCAAGCACGCTCATGGCTTCGTGCCTCTACGCCACAACGATGCGAAAGCGCCAACGATGCCCTGCGGGAAGGCCAATACCAGCACGAGAATGATGATTCCGAGCAGCGCGCGCCAATATTCGGTCTGGCGCATCACGGTGTCCTGCAAGGTCGCGAACACCGAAGCGCCGACGAGAGGCCCGGTGAGTGTCTGGATGCCGCCGAGCAGCACCATCACCAGGCCGTCGATCGAGCGGCCGACGCCGATCGTTTCCGGCGAGATCGAGCCCTTGGCGAAGGCAAACAGACCGCCGGCGATGCCGCAAACGCCGCCGGCAATGGCAAAGCCCAGCCAATGCACGCGCTTCACGTCGATGCCGATGGCTTCGGCGCGCAACGGGGAATCGCGGCCCGCGCGCATGGCATAGCCGAAGGGCGCGAACAGAAATCGCCGCAGTAGCAATACGCCGGTCACGGCCAGCGCAAGCGTAAGCAGGTAATAGACCCATGACTTGTCGAAGGGCGGCGGCGGCCAGACGCCGATCACGCCATTGGAGCCGCCGGTGAAGCCTTCCCACTGAAACATCGCCGCCCAGACGATCTGCGCGAAAGCGAGCGTCAACATCGCGAGATAGACGCCGGACAGACGCACCGCGAACCAGCCGAACAACGACGCACCGGCGAGCGCGAGCAATGGCGCCGCGGCGATTGCGATCCCCATCGGCGCCGCCAGCCATTTCACCAGCAGCGCCGCGCCATAGGCGCCGAGGCCAAAATAAGCAGCATGGCCGAAGGAATGCATGCCGCCCGGCCCCATGATGAAATGCAAAGAGGTTGCAAAGATCACCGCGATCAGCACGTCGATGCCGAGCACCAGCAGATAGGGCGACGTCTGCGCCAGGAGCGGCAGACACAACAGCAGCGCCAGCACGGCGGCGCCGAGCGCCTTGAGCGCGGGTGTCGCGGGGCGGATCGGCTCCTCTGGTTCGGCAATCGAGCGTACCTGCGCCTGGGGACGGCCGAGCAGTCCATACGGCCGCACGATCAACACCACTGCCATCACCAGAAATTCGGCGACCAGCGTGAGTTTGGAGAAATTGATGCTAACAAAACCGAAATCGACGACGCCGATGCCGATGCAGAGCGCCTTGACCTCGGCGATGATGACCGCGGCCAAATAGGCGCCTGTGATCGAGCCCATGCCGCCGACCACGACGACGACGAAGGCGTCGCCAATGGCCACCAGATCGGTGGCGAGATTGGCGGGCTCGCGCGCCACCTGCAGCGCGCCGCCCAATCCTGCGAGCGCCGCACCCAGCGCGAAAACAGACGTGAACAAGATCGCCTGATTGACGCCAAGCGCGCCGACCATCTCGCGGTCCTGCGTTGCCGCTCGAATGAGGCGGCCGAAGCGCGTGCGCGCCAGCGCAAAATGCAGCAGCAACAGCACCAGCGGGCCGACGAAGATCAGGAACAGGTCGTAGCTCGGCAACTGGCGGCCGAGCACTTCAATGGCGCCGCGCAGGCCGGGCGCGCGCGGCCCCAGCATGTCCTCCGGACCCCAGAGCCAGAGCGTGGCGTCGTTGATCACCAATACCAGCGCGAAAGTGGCGAGCAACTGGAACAATTCGGGCGCGCGGTAGATCCGGCGCAGCAGCACGATTTCGATCAGCGCGCCGATGACGCCGACGATGAGCGCGGTCGCCAGGATGCCGCCCCAGAAGCCGAGCACGCCGCCAATATGCGTCGCGAACGTGTAAGAGATGTAGGTCCCGATCATATAGAGGGACCCGTGGGCGAAATTGATGATGCGGGTGACGCCGAAAATCAGCGACAGGCCGACGGCGACAATGAACAGGCTGGACGCGGTCGAGAGCCCGTTGAGCGCTTGAAAC
>JAYTFS010000180.1:0-1825 GCA_043734185.1 Pseudolabrys sp.
CTGAACCCGGCCTTGCGGTGCGCGGTGCGATAGCTCTCGAATGAAGGCAGCGCAAAACCAACACGGCCCTCCAATCGCCGCCTCGCCCGCGCAAACAAGAACCCCTGCTCGTGCGTCGGCAGCAGCACGTCAAAACGCTCGCACGACAGCAGCTGTTCGACGAAAGCGAAAAATCCGGCCGGGTCGCTGCGCAATCCCGGACAACGGTGAAATTTTCGAACGAAGCGCGAGTACCGCGCCAGGCACCAAAGCGAGGGATCGCAGACCTCGATGTGATGGCCCGACAGCCCCAGAATCGTGATGGCTTCGCGGGCGGAAGTGCTGGAACCCTCGGTGACGAGCAACCGCAGTGGCTTTGCTGGGTCGGCCATGTCAGATGATTGCGCCATCGCCGGGCTTTATCCCCCAGATCATTGCCGTATTCGGCCCCACTTGCGCCCCTCGCCGGGGCAGCCATGCGCCGGTATTCATGGACAAATAACCGCTAGCCACTATTTTTGGCGAGCTTTTTGAATCGAGGTTTGGAAGAGAGATGGCCGATATTCTGGCTGCACCGCAACAAATGAAGGCCGACAGTTCGCTGCGCACGCTGGCGGCGATTTCGGTCGCCCATTGGGTCAGCCATTTCCATATCTTCGTGCTGCCGATGCTGTTTCCTTACCTCAAGGCGCAGTTGGGCGTCGGCTATATCGAACTCGGCTTTGCGTTGACCGTGTTCGGGCTGGTCTCCGGCCTGACCCAGGCGCCGATCGGCTATCTCGCCGACCATATCGGCGCGCGCAAGGTGCTGCTGATCGGCCTCTGCGTCGGCGGCCTGGCGCTGATCCTGCTCGGCATGAACCTGAGCTACACCTCGCTGATCCTCTGCTCCGCGTTGCTCGGCCTCGCCAACAGCGTCTATCACCCCTGCGACTATGCGATCCTTTCCGCGCATATGGATGTCAGGCGGATGGGCCGCGCGTTTTCGATCCACACTTTTGCGGGCTTCCTCGGCGGCGCGGTGGCGCCGGCGATCATGGCTGCGTTGGTGGCGTGGGTCGGAGGCCTCGGCGCGCTGATGGTGGCCGGCGCCATCGGACCCGCGGTGGCATTGTTGTTGATCGTCGTCGGCATTCCCGATGCAAGTTCGGCCGACCGCAAGACCGATGGCGCAACAGCGCCGAAGCAAAGCGTTCTCACGCCCGCCATCATCATGCTGACGTTCTTCTTCATGCTGCTTGGCCTCTCCAATGCCGGCATCAGCAATTTCGGCGTGGTCGCGCTGATGACCGGCTATGGCGTGACATTCTCCGCCGCCAATATCGCGCTGACCGCGTTTCTCGGCGCCAGTGCGGCCGGCGTGCTGGCCGGCGGTTATCTCGCCGACCGCACCACGCGACACGGCCAGGTCGCCGCCGCCTGCTTTGGGATCAACGCCATCATCATGCTGGTGATTGCGACGACCAATCTGCCGCAGGTCCTGCTGACATCAGCGATGGGCATTGCCGGATTTCTCGGCGGCGTGATCGCGCCCTCCCGCGACATGCTGGTACGCAACGCCGCCCCTCCCGGTGCCGCGGGCCGCGTTTTCGGCATCGTCTCCACCGGGTTCAATTTCAGCGGCATTTTGAGCCCGCTATTGTTCGGCTGGATCATGGACCAGAACATGCCGCATTGGGTGTTCGGAACCTCCGTCGCCTTCATGGTGCTGACGGTGCTGCTGGCGCTGGTCACCGACCGCAAGCCGCAAGGCACGTCCAAGGCGTCGGATTCACGGCTGATGCATTCCTGAACCTCAATCCCGGCGGTTGACTGCATCAGGAGATTACCGATGATGCGGCAACAA
>JAYTFS010000181.1:0-15829 GCA_043734185.1 Pseudolabrys sp.
GCGCGCAGAATGTCCTCGGCGGAAATTCGCCTTTGCTCGCGGGCGAGTTCATAACCGCCATGGGGCCCGCGCACCCCTTTCAGAATGCCGTCGCGCACCAAGGCTTGCAGAACCGGTTCGAGATGACGAGGCGGGAGCTTATGACGAGCGGCCAAGGCTTTGGCCGACATAGGCCGGCCATGGGCATGGATCGCGACATCGATCACAGCGGCAATGGCAAGAATGCCCTTGCGAGAAAGCAGCGGCATGGGTGGGACCGATCGCAACTAATTATGATGGTATTAGGATACAGGTTGCGATTCGTCCAGCAGGAAACATAAAGGACGCTCAACCTGTGGAGCCAAATCCTCCACTGCCACGCGATGTCTCATCGAGCGAGGGCACCTCGCGCAACTGCGCTCGCGCCACGGCTGCAATAACCAACTGCGCGATTCGCATGCCGCGCGTGACGATCACTGATTCGGCGCCGAGATTTACAAGCAGCACCTGTACTTCACCGCGGTAATCCGCATCGATGGTGCCGGGGGCATTGAGCACTGTGAGGCCGTGACGCGCGGCAAGCCCGGAGCGTGGGCGCACCTGGCCTTCGGTGCCGGAGGGAAGCGCGACCGCAATGCCGGTCGGCACCAGCGCGCGGTAGCCGGGCTCAATCACAAGCGGTGTTGCGGCCGCCACCGCGGCCATGAGATCCATACCGGCGGCGAGCGCGCTCTGGTACGACGGCAACGCGAGATCGTTGCCGTGCGCCAGCCGCGTGATGCGGACTTCGATAGTCACGTTTCCAATTCCTTGCCGATGCGCACGATCAGCATTGTAGCAACATCCTGCTTCGATTGCGGCGGCCAGGGCTCGATGCCTTTTGCCGTCACCAGTTGAATGGTGTTGCGGTCGCCACCCATGATGCCCGTCTGTGGTGATACGTCATTGGCGAGGATCCAGTCGCAGCCTTTGCTGGCCAGTTTTGCTTTGGCATTAGCGGCGACATTTTCGGTTTCCGCGGCAAAGCCGATGACCAATCGCGGCCGTTGCAATTTTCTTTTGGCGATCGTGGCGAGGATGTCGGGATTTTCAACGAGCGGCAAGTCGGGAGTTATCTGGCCGGGCTTTTTCTTGATCTTCTGCGCGCCGGCATTGCTGACGCGCCAATCCGCCACCGCGGCCGCGAAAATGCCCACGTCCGACGGTAGCGCGTGCTCGACGGCTTGCAGCATCTCGCGCGCGGTGTCGACCTTGACGACTTTGACGCCCGGCGGATCGGGCAGGGTCACAGGTCCGCTGATGAGTGTGACCTCGGCGCCGGCTTGGGCCGCGGCTGCTGCAATGGCGTGGCCTTGCTTGCCCGATGAGCGATTGGCGATGTAGCGCACCGGATCGATCGGCTCATGCGTCGGGCCGGATGTGATCAGGATGCGTTTGCCGCGCAACGCCTGCAACCCGTCAGCGCCGAGCAATTTTTCCACGCTGGCCGCGATCTCCAGCGGCTCGGCCATGCGGCCGACGCCACGCTCGCCGGATTCCGCCATCTCGCCTTCATTGGGGCCAATGAGCGTGATGCCGTCGGCGATCAACTGTGCGAGATTGCGCCGCGTTGCCTTGTTCGACCACATATGAGGGTTCATCGCGGGCGCCAGCAGAATTTTTGCATCGGCCGCCAACAGCACGGCGCTGGCGAGGTCGTTGGCGAGCCCGCTAACCATTTTCGCCATCAGGTCGGCGGTCGCTGGCGCCACCACGATCAAATCGGTTTCGCGGGCGAGACGAATATGTCCCACGTCGAACTCGCTGCCGGGATCGAACAACTCGCTGAACACGCGCTCGTCGACAATAGCGGAGACCGACAGCGGCGTGACGAAATGCTCGGCGGCCTTGGTCAGAATGCAGCGCACGGCGACGCCACGTTCCTTAAGGCGGCGGATCAGGTCGAGCGATTTATAGGCGGCGATGCCGCCGCCAATGATCAGCAATACGCGTTTGACGCCGGGGCCTGCGGATGGCGCGGGGCGGCGCGACATTTGCGCGCCGGGCTGGCTCGCCGGTGTTGCTGGCGGCGCGCTGTCCTCGGCGGCGGCATCCCGCAAGATGGTCCGCACCTCATCCTCGACCGAACGTCCATGGCGGGCCGCGCGTAACCGAAGCTGCTTCTTGAGCGTCTCGTCGAGCTGCCGGACGGTGAGGGAAGCCATCGGAAATCCGTTTTTTTGCAGATACTTAGAACGCTATGATTGCAATGATATCAATGCAATCAATCCATTAGATCACGTCCGGCTTGGGCAGCAAAGGGGTCCAATGTATTTAACCAAAAGCTTATTTAATTGAATGGTTAATAACATCATGACCGCTCTAACCACTGACTGCCTCAGCGCCACCTTCGCCGCGCTCGCCGATCCGACCCGCCGCGCCATTCTTGCCCGCCTCGCTCTGGGCGAAACGTCGGTGTCGAAGCTGGCCGCGCCCTTCGAGATGAGCATGCCGGCGGTGTCCAAACATCTCAAGGTGCTGGAGCACGCCGGGCTGATCTCGCGCAGTCGCGCCGCGCAGATGCGGCCCTGCAAGATCGAAGCGATCGCGCTCAAGAGCGTGGACGACTGGCTGGGGGAATATCGACGGCTTTGGGAAGAGCGGCTCGACCGGCTCGAGGATTATCTCAAGACGCTCCAGGCGACTCCGCAAAGCGAGGAAACGAAAAAAAGGAGAAGAGACGTGGCCGGAAAAAATGACATCGATCTCAGCGATCCGCTGTCGATCGTGGGCACGCGTGTGCTCGACGCGCCGCGCGACCTGGTTTTCTCGATGTTCAGCCATCCGAAACACCTGGCGAAGTGGTGGGGCCCGGACGGCTTCACGACGACCACCAGCGCGTACGAATTCCGCCCCGGCGGCGTCTGGCGTTTTGTCATGCACGGTCCCGACGGCCGCGACTACCAGAATCGTGTCACCTACGACGAAATAGATCCGCCCAAGCGCATCGCCTATCATCACGGCGGCGGCGGCGATGTCGAGCCTGTGCAGTTCAACACCACTGTCCTCCTCGAGGATCTTGGCGGCAAAACCAAAATCACCTAGCGCGGCGTGTTCCCGTCCGCGGCCGAGCGTGCACGTGTGATCAAGGAATACGGAGCCGACGAGGGTCTGGTGCAGACCTTGGCGCGGCTGGCGGAATATGCCGCGGCCTTGGCACCGAAATAGGAACCTTGCCGTGTAACGCGCGTTCTCCAAAAGACCGCTACGACAGCGCGCGCAACGCTACGCGCACCATGTCGGCTCCGTTGTTCGCGATCAGGCGGTCGATCTCGGCGTGGGTTTTCTTCCACACCGGGAACGCCTTGTTCAACAAGGCGCGGCCGGCAGGCGTGATGATCAGCCGGCGGCTGCGCTTGTCCTCTTTGTCGATGGACACCTTCACGAGGCGACGGCGCTCCAGCGGCTTGAGATTGGCCGTCAGCGTCGTGCGGTCCATGGCGAGCAGGTCGGCAACGCTGCCGAGCGTCGGCGCCGCCGGGCGGTTGAGCGAAATCAACAACGAGAATTGCCCATGCGTGAGATCAAGCGGCCGCAATGCTTCGTCAAAGCGCCGGCCCACTGCGCGGGCGGCGCGTTGCACATGCAGACAAAGGCACGCGTCGCGCACTTCATGGGTGGCGGCGAAGGGAAGTTCCATCGGCGCGGTTTGGCGGGTTGACATGAGATATAGTATGTTGATATCAACCTATCTGTCAATGATGACGTAGCCGCGAGGAGGAAATATCCCATGCAGGTTCAGACTTATTTGTCTTTTGACGGCCGGACCGAAGAGGCCATCGAGTTCTACAAGAAGACGCTTGGCGCGAACGTGGAAATGCTGATGCGCTGGAAAGACAGCCCTGATCCGACGATGCGGATGCCGGGCGCCGACAACAAGGTCATGCACGCCTATGTCACTATCGGCGAAACCGGTGTGATGATGTCGGACGGATACAGTAAAGGCGCGCCGAAATTCGAGGGCTTCAATCTCTCGATCGCTACCAAAACGCCGGCCGAAGCCGACAAGCTGTTCAACGCGCTGCTCGATGGCGGCAAGGTAACGATGCCGCAGACCAAGACATTCTTTTCGGAGCGCTTCGGCATGGTGACCGACAAGTTCGGGATCAACTGGATGATCCTGGTCGAAAGCAAAATGAAATAACAAAAGTGGAGGACGACATGGCTGCCGAGGCTGCAAACAAGGATTTCGTGATCTCGCGCGTGCTCAACGCGCCGCGCGATCTGGTGTGGAAGTGCTTCACCGATCCTGCGCGCATGAAGGAGTGGTGGGGGCCCAAAGGCGTCAAGGTCGTCAAATCGCAAATGGATCTGCGTCCCGGCGGTACTTACCACTACGGCATGGAGATGCCGGACGGCAAAGTGATGTGGGGCAAGCAGGTCTACCGCGAAATCACGCCGCCCGAACGGCTGGTGCTGATCAACTCGTTCTCCGACGAAGCGGGCGGCCTCAGCCGGCATCCAATGTCGGCGAACTGGCCGCTTGAGATGTATTCGGTCTTCACCTTCGAAGAAGTGGGAGGCGGCAAGACCAAGTTCGCCGTACGCTGGTCGCCACACAACGCGACGGCGGAAGAGCAGAAGACCTTCGATGCCGGCCACGCCAGCATGATCGGCGGCTGGAGCGGCACGATGGATAAACTCGAAACCTATTTGAAAGGCACGAAATGACTTACATCGATGGATTTGTCGTTCCGGTAAAAAAGAAAAAACTCGCCGCCTATCGCGCGATGGCGAAAAAGTCAGGCAAGATCTGGCGCGAGCACGGCGCGCTGGAATTCCATGAATGCGTCGGCGACGACGTGCCGTACGGCAAGCGCACCTCGTTTCCGCGCGCCATCAAGCTCAAGCGCGGTGAGGCCGTGATTTTTTCCTGGATCGTCTACAAGTCGCGCGCCAACCGCGATCAGGTCATGGCCAAGGTCATGAAGGACAAGCGCATCGGTGCGATGATGAGCGGCAAGAACATGCCGTTCGACGGCAAGCGCATGATCTTCGGCGGCTTCAAGCCGATCGTCTCGGCGTCGTAGAGCCTCGCTCCATCTCCACAAGGAAAACTCATGGCTCTTACCAAGCAAAAAATCACGCCGTGTCTGTGGTTCGATACCCAGGCCGAGGACGCCGCGAAGTTCTATGTTGGCATATTCAGGAATTCGCGCATCGGCAATGTCAGCCGCTTTCCCGATGCGGGCAAGGAAATCCACGGCAAGGATGCGGGCTCGGTGATGGTTGTCGAGTTCGAGATCGAGGGCCAGACTTTCACCGCGCTCAACGGCGGGCCGCAATTCACCTTCGACGAAGCCGTGTCGTTTCAGGTGATGTGTGAGACCCAGGAGGAAATCGATTATTACTGGGGCAAGCTCACCGCCGACGGCGGCGCCGAAGGGCCATGCGGCTGGCTGAAGGACAAATACAAGCTGTCCTGGCAAATCGTGCCAAGCATCGTTCCCAAGCTGATGTCCGGGAGCCCGGATAAAGCCGCCCGAGTCATGAACGCTTTCATGAAAATGAAGAAACTCAACATCGCAACGCTGCAACGCGCTGCAGATGGAAAGTAACTCATGAATAGTCCGGAAAACTTCGGTGAGGGCGGCTTCACGCTCACGCGCGTGTTCGATGCGCCGCGCGCGCTGGTGTGGCAGGCCTGGACCGACCCGAAAATGATGGCGCAGTGGTTCGGCCCGCGCGGCTTTACCAGTTCGGTGCCGGAACTCGAGGTGCGCGTCGGCGGCACCCTGCGCATCGTGATGCACGGGCCGGATGGCAACGATTATCCGATGAAAGGCGTGTTTCGCGAGGTGGTCCCGCCCGAACGGCTGACGTTCAGCAATATCGCCATCGACAACGCGGGCAAGCATTTGCTGGAAGGCGAAACCAGCGTCACGCTGGTCGAACAAAGCGGCAAGACGACAATGACCTTGAAAACACACGCCGTTGGCCGCGCTGCAATCGCCAAGCAGATGCTGTCCGGCATGAACGCGGGCTGGACGCAGAGCCTCGATAAGCTTGAGGAATTGGTGGCGCGCTAGCGCGTTACCGGATGATCCAAACGATCCACGCCAGCAGCGCGACGATGGCCCAGAGCCCCGCCGCGGTCCAGCGGTTGCGCCGCGCTTCGGCCTTGCCGATTTCGGCAACCGTTTCCGGCGACAGCACCAGCCCGTTGCGCGTGATGTCGTCGAACTGATCGATCAGCGCGGCGGTGCGGGTCAACAGCGACGGCACCTGCGCAGCGAATCGGCCGATCTCGCCGGCACCTTCGGCGACGTCTTCGAGCTTGCCGATTGGACCGAGATTGCGCTCGATCCACTCGCGGACCACGGGATCGGCCACGCTCCACATGTCGAGCTTGGGGTCTAGCGTGCGCGCGACACCTTCCACGACGACCATTGTCTTTTGCAGCAGCAGCAGTTCCGGCCGCGTGCGCATGTCGAACAGCCCGGTGACCTCGAACAGCAGCATCAAGAGCTTGGCCATCGAAATGTCTTCGGCGGTGCGGTTATGGATCGGCTCGCCGATGGCGCGGATCGCCTGCGCGAAGGCCTCGACCGAATGGTGGCGCGGCACATAACCGGCGTCGAAATGCACTTGCGCCGTGCGCTGGTAATCGCGGGTAATAAAGCCGAAGAGAATCTCCGCCAGGAAGCGGCGTTCCTTGGGGCCCAGCCGTCCCATGATGCCGAAATCGACTGCCACCAGGCGGCCTTGCGCATCGACAAACAAATTGCCCGGATGCATATCGGCGTGGAAAAAACCGTCGCGCAGAGCGTGGCGCAGGAAACTCTGGATCACCTTGTGGCCGAGCGCGGGCAGGTCGATGCCTTGCGCCGTCAGCGTCGCATGATCATTGAGCGGCGTGCCCTCGATCCATTCCATGGTGAGCACTTCGCGCGCGGTGCGGTCCCAATCGATCGCCGGCACGCGGAAGCCTTCATCCTCGGTGGTGTTTTGCGCCATCTCGGACAGCGCGGCGGCTTCCAGCCGGAAATCCATTTCCATTGCGACAGAGCGTGCCAGCGTGGCCACCGCCTCGATCGGACGTAGCCGTTGCGCATCGAGCGAAAAATCTTCCGCCGTGCGGGCGGCGAAAAAGAATGCGTCGAGATCGACCTTGAAGCGGCGTTCGACGCCGGGCCGCAGGATCTTTACCGCGACCGGCTTGCGGACGCCGTCTTTTTCGATTTCCGCTTTGTGCACTTGCGCAATCGAAGCAGCGGCGACCGCAGGTCCGAAGCTGGCATAGACCTCTTTTAACGGCTTGCCGAATGCGGCGACCACGACCGCCTCCGCCTGTGCCTGAGGAAACGGCGCCATCTTGTCCTGCAGGCTTTCGAGATCGTGCGAGATCGAAGTTCCGACCACATCCGGCCGCGTCGCCATGAACTGGCCGAGCTTGACGTAAGTAGGCCCCAGCTTGGTCAGCGCCGCTGCGAGCCGGCTCGAACCGTCTTTGGCGGTCGGCCGCTCGAATAGCCGTGCAATCGCAATTCCCGTTCGCGCGCCCAACGGCAGCATCCGGGTGTCGACGAGAGCGAACACGCCCTCGCGCGCGAAAACAAAACCAGCGCGCGACAACCGCATGAGATGGGAAAAAGCCGAGATCACAGTTTCCAACCCGAATGCAGCGCCACCACGTTGCCGGTCATGGCTTTAAAGGTGACGCGGCGGAAGCCCGCGCCCTCGATCATCTGCGCGAAGGCTTGGGGCTTGGGGAATTTGCGGATCGACTCGACCAGATATTCGTAAGCCGCGCGGTCGCCGGTGACGGCTTCGCCGACGCGCGGAATCACCTGAAACGAATAAAGCTCGTACAATTTGTCGAGGCCCGGCACGTCGACGCTGGAAAACTCCAGGCACAAGAAACGCCCGCCGATTTTCAGTACGCGATAAGCCTCAGCCAGCGCGCGCTCGATGCGCGGCACGTTGCGAATGCCGAAGGCGATGGTGACGCAATCGAAGCTGCGGTCAGGGTAGGCGAGTTCCTCGGCGTTGCCTTGCTCGAAGCGCACGGCATTCTCGTGCCCGCGCTCTGATGCGAGTTCATGGCCGACGGCCAGCATTTCCTTGTTGATGTCGCAGACGGTGGCGCGCGTGCCGACACCGCCGGCTTCGATCACGCGAAACGCCACGTCGCCGGTGCCGCCGGCGAGATCGAGCAGCGCGAAATGCTTATCGCTTTTTCGGGGAGGATTGACGGCGGTAACCAGTGCGTCCTTCCAGGCGCGGTGCAAGCCGCCCGACATCAAGTCGTTCATCAGGTCGTAACGTCGCGCCACGGAATGGAACACGCCGTCCACCATGCCCTGCTTGTCGGAAAGCGCCACGGTCTGATCACCGAAATGGGTCTCTTCGCCGGCTTTCGCCATGAATAATCCTTTGCGGGCAGGACCATAGCGCGGCGCGGCGAGGGAGGCTATGTGAGATGGCAACCAGAGTTAACCATGCCCGAGCTGCCCGAAGTCGAAACCGTACGCCGCGGCCTAGCGCCCGCCATGGAAGGCGCGCGGATTACCAAGGTCGAGGTGCGTCACCGCGGCCTGCGCTGGCCGATTGCCAAGGACTTCGAGAAACGGGTCACGGGTACCGCGGTCGAGGGGCTTGGGCGGCGGGCGAAATATCTGCTGGCGGATTTGTCGTCGGGCGATGTGCTGGTGATGCATCTCGGCATGTCCGGTTCGTTCCGCGTCGATGATGGCCAGATCGCCATATATCATCATGAGAAATCCAAGAGCGTGAGCCACGATCATGTGGTGTTTCACATGTCGAACGGCGTGACTGTGACATTCAACGATCCGCGCCGCTTCGGCTCGATGAAGCTGGTGAAGCGCGCCCAGATGGATCGAGAACCATTGTTACGCTCGATCGGGCCGGAGCCGCTCGGCAACGAGTTCGACGCCGTCATGCTGGTGAAAGCCTGCGCCGGGAAAAAGACATCGCTGAAGGCCGCGCTGCTCGACCAGCGCGTGGTTGCGGGCTTGGGCAATATCTATGTCTGCGAAACGTTGTTTCGCGCGCGGCTGTCGCCCAAACGGCAGGCTTCCACTATCGCCGACCGCAGCGAAAAACCGAACGACCGTGCGATAGCCTTGGTCGATGCCATCAAGGCAGTGCTCAACGATGCGATCAAGGCTGGCGGCTCGTCGTTGCGCGACCATCGCCGCGCCGATGGCTCGCTCGGGGATTTTCAGCACAATTTCCTGGTCTATAACCGCGAAGGCGCGCCGTGTCCGGCCTGCAAGGGTAAGATCAAGCGTTTCGTGCAGAACGGCCGTTCAACCTTCTATTGCCCGAGCTGTCAGAAGTAAGCCAAGCTAGGGTCGAACGCCGGAGGGGACAATGCGTAAACTTGGCCTGATCGCCTTTGCTTTCGCCTGCACCGTTACTGCCGCGGCCGCCGACTATCCCGACAAACCGCTGCGTTTCGTCGTGCCGCAAGCGCCGGGCAGCAACACCGACCTTTACGCACGCCTGCTCGGCGCCGAAATGGGCAAGAGCCTCGGACAACAGCTCATCATCGAAAACCGGCCGGGCGGGGCGTTTGTGATCGGCCTCGACGCCATCGCGAAGTCGCCGCCGGATGGTTACACAATCGGCGTCGGTCTGATCGGCGGTATGGCTTTGACGCCGCACATGGTCGCCAAGTTGCCCTATGACGTTCTGAAGGATTTCGAACCGGTCGGGATGATTGGGCGCGGGCACCTGATGCTGGTCGTGTCGCCGCAACTGCCGGTCAAGTCGGTCAGGGAATTAATCGCTTACGCCAAGCAGAACCCCGGCAAATTGTCGGCCGCTTCGTCGGCCAACGGTTCGCCGGGACACCTCGGACTCGAGTTGTTCAAGAGACTTACCGGCACGCAGATCACGCATGTGCCCTATCGCGGCGGGGCCGCGGCCATCAACGATCTTATTGCTGGCCGCATCGACCTGATGTTTGAGGGCCTGGCATCGATGGCGCCTTTCGTGCTGGACAACCGGGTGCGCGCGCTTGGCGTTAGCGGCCCCGCGCGCTCGTCGGGCTTCCCCGACATCCCGAGCATCGCCGAAGCCGGCGTTCCAGGTTACGTCGCGGTGACCTGGCTTGGCGTCGTTGCGCCGGCGAAAACGCCGCGCCCTATTGTTGATAGGCTCAACCGTGCCGTAAACGAAGCGCTGAAATCTCCGACGATGGCCGAGCGTTTCAAATTGATCGGCGAGGATCCGGCGCCCGGCACGCCGGGGGATTATGCCGCGGTAATCAAGACCGATTTCGCGAAGTGGAAAGAAGTTATCGAGCGCGCGGGCATCAAGCTGACCGAATAGGAAGACCATGGCTTACGAAAACATCGTCGTCGAAATCAAAGGGCGCGTCGGCATTATCCGGCTCAACCGTCCGCAGGCGCTTAACGCGCTCAACCGCGCGCTGATTGAGGAGCTTACATCGGCGATCGATGCTTTTGAGGTCAATGACGCGATAGGCTGCATGCTGATTACCGGCAACGAGAAAGCTTTTGCCGCGGGCGCCGACATCAAGGAGATGGCGGATAAGACTTTCATCGAAGCTTATCTCGAAAACTTCACTGCCGATTGGGACCGTATCGCACGCGCCCGCAAGCCGGTTGTTGCGGCAGTGGCGGGATTTGCGCTTGGCGGCGGCTGCGAATTGTCGATGCAATGCGACATCGTGATTGCCGCCGACAATGCCAAATTCGGTCAACCCGAGATCAAGCTCGGCGTCATTCCCGGTGTCGGCGGCACGCAGCGGCTGACGCGCGCGATTGGCAAGGCCAAAGCGATGGATTTGATCCTCACCGGCCGCATGATGGATGCCGCCGAGGCCGAGAGTTGCGGGCTGGTGGCGCGCGTTGTGCCGGCGGCAAACCTGATGGAAGAGGCGATGAAGGTTGCCGACACCATCGCCAATATGTCGCTGCCTTCAGTGCTGGCGGGCAAGGAAGCGATCAACGCCGCGTTCGAGACCTCGCTGGCCGAAGGCGCGCGCTTCGAGCGGCGCATTTTCCACGCCTTGTTCGCGACCTCTGACCAGAAGGAAGGCATGAAGGCCTTCGTCGAGAAGCGCAAGCCTGCCTGGAAGAATAAGTAAGCCGGCTATTTCCGTACGCAAATCATCCGCACCACCGATGCTTTGGCGTCCGACGGCTTGGCGTCGCCGGCTGATGCTGCGACATTGTTGCGGCCCAGAAAATCGCGGATCGTCTCGGCGGTAATCAGGCGCACCGGCGGTGCAGTTGGCTCGGCGCTGGCGAGCACGGCGTTGCGCATTTCCATCATACCGAGGAAGCGGCCCTGGCCGTCGAGCGCGGCGGCGCCGGAAAATCCCGCCATCGGTACCGGCTGGCGCAATTCGATAGCCGTGCCGTCCATCAAACGCGCCTTGATTTCGGTATGCTTGCGGTTGCCGTTCTGCTCCTTTGGATCGGAAATGCCGACGAGCGTCAGATCGGCGGATTTGGCTGCGCCCGCGGTGAGCGCCAGCACCGAGAGGTTGCGCGGCCCGAATACGCGCAGGAGGGCCAACCCATTGTCCTTGTCGTCGGCGATGCGAACGGCATCACCCAGTCCAGACGCGACGAGCACTTGGCAGCCCTCGGTGAGCTTGCGATCGGTGATAATGTGGCCTTGTGCGCTCACGACCAGGCCGTTGCCGTATTCGACCGATTTCGCCAGCGCGGCAAACGGCGCGCCGCGCTCGGGAAACGGCGAGAACGAACTCGACATTGCCACCATCACTGGCGTGACGATGGTTTCCATCATCTGGTCGTACAGCATCGTGAAACCGCGCACTTCGCCGTCGCGCATTTGTGCCTTCATGGAAAACTTCTTGAGGCCCTGTAACCCGCTGATGAAAAAACTGTCGTCACGCATGACGCTGTATTCCACCCTGCGCGTCGCCGGTTCCTTCTTGGCTTGCTCGAACAGCGTGGCGAGCTTGAGGTCGCGATCGGTGATGCGGAAGGTTTCAATCTGCACGTCGCCGTAAGTCGACGACCAACGCGTGCCGCGCTCGGCGTCGCGCGCGTGCGGCAGCATTTTTGTCGGCAGCCCGATGCGGATGCCGGTGGCCGGATCCGTTACAATGGTCCAGCCGACTTCGACCAAGGCTTCGCTCGGCGTTTCGGGAGTGGCCGGTTCGGATTTGACGGTCGCCAAATTCGCCGTGGCGGGCGGTGCGGCGTGCCGCTTGGCTACCCGTTTTGCGGCGGGCTTTTCAGGCACGGCAGGATATGAATCAGCGTTTTGCGCCCGCGCCGAAACGACGCCGAACACGAGCGCAAACATCGACAATAACGTGCCCCATCGCATCTTTTACGCCGCCCTGACCTTGTTTTGCGGGCACCATAACGGATCGAGACAGCCAAGCAAGGTGCGAGAGGCTGGCCGAAATGTTCGCGGTTCCATACAGTTAACCCGATGCTGGACAAAGAAGAACTGCAACGTTACGCGCGCCACATCGTGCTGCGCGAAGTCGGCGGCCCTGGGCAAGCCAAGCTCAAAGCTGCGCGCGTTTTGGTGGTTGGCGCCGGCGGCTTGGGTGCGCCCGTTCTGCTTTATCTTGCCGCAGCAGGCGTCGGCACGCTCGGCATCGTCGATGACGACACGGTGTCGCTGTCGAATTTGCAACGCCAGGTGATCTTTGCCACGCCCGACATCGGCCTGCGCAAGGTCGACGGCGCGGAGGCGGCGATCGAACGGCTCAATCCACATGTCGCGATCGAAACGCACATGATGCGGCTCGATGCGAGCAATGCGCTCAATCTGATTTCAAAATACGACATTGTCGCCGACGGTTCGGACAATTTCGTCACACGTTATCTGGTCTCCGATGCTTGCTACTTTGCCAAGAAGCCGCTGATCACCGCCGCAGTCGGCACGTTCGATGGCTCGCTGACCACATTGCGCGCACACGAGAAGCGTTCCGACGGCACGCCCAATCCGACCTACCGTTGTCTGTTTCCGGAGCCGCCGCCAGCCGGCACGGTGCCCGCTTGTGCTGAAGCGGGCATTCTCGGCGCGCTGCCGGGCATTCTCGGCTCGATGATGGCGCTGGAAGTGATCCGCGAGATTGTCGGCTTCGGCGAGGGCCTGGTCGGCCGCTTGCTGATGGTCGACGCGCGTTCGATGCGGTTCGAGACGCTTAACTATGCATGGGACGCTGGCAATCCGTTGAGCGGCGAGAATCGGACGATCAAGGATCTGTCGGGAAAATACTGATCGTCACGGCATTGCGTCTTAAAGCATTGAAGGAAGAACGCGATCGGGCGGCCTGTGCCCATCCATGAACGTCTTGATGTTGATAATGACCTTCTCGCCCATGTCGACGCGGCCTTCCATCGTCGCCGAGCCCATATGCGGCAACACCACCACTTTTCCGGCGCGCGCGAGCTTGACCAGCTTCGGATTGATTGCCGGTTCGTGCTCGAACACGTCGAGCCCGGCACCGGCGATCTCACCGGATTCGATCAGCCGCGCCAGCGCGTTCTCGTCGATCACTTCGCCGCGCGATGTGTTCACGATGAAGGCCTCAGGGCGGAGCATCTTCAGCCGCCGCGCCGAAAGCAGGTGATAGGTCGCCGGCGTGTGCGGGCAATTCACAGACACGATATCCATGCGGGCGAGCATCTGATCAAGGCTCTCCCAATAGGTGGCGTCGAGCTCTTCCTCGATCTTGGGCGCGACCTTGCGGCGGTTGTGATAGTGGATTTGCAGGCCGAAAGCGCGGGCGCGACGCGCAACAGCCTGGCCAATCCGCCCCATGCCGATGATGCCGAGGCGCTTGCCCCAAATGCGGTGTCCGAGCATCCAGGTCGGCGTCCATCCAGGCCAGTCGGCGTCGGAGGTGAGCACCTGAGAGCCTTCCACCAACCGCCGTGGAACCGAAAGGATCAACGCCATGGTCATGTCGGCGGTGTCCTCGGTGAGCACGCCCGGCGTGTTGGTGACGGTAATGCCGCGCTGAACCGCGTTGACGACGTCGATGTTGTCGACGCCATTGCCAAAATTGGCGATCAGCTTGAGCTGCTCGCCGGCCTTGCCAAGCACCGCGTTGTCAATCCGATCGGTAACCGTCGGCACCAGCACGTCGGCGGTTTTCACCGCCTCGGCCAGCTGGGCCTGGGTCATAGGCTTGTCGTCGGCGTTGAACCGGGCGTCGAAAAGTTCCCGCATCCGCAGCTCGATGCTGTCGGGCAATTTACGGGTGACGACCACCACCGGCTTCTTTATCTTCGGCATATTCTCTAAACCGCGACATCTGACAGCGCTTTTGCCGCCAAGGGGAAACGCCGTTCAGGCCTCTTTAACCGAGCTCGCTCACACTGGGTCGCAAGGGCGGGCAGGGTCGAAAATCCATACATTTTCCTACCAGATGGCAATAACAACACAAAGCGTCAGGACAGCGCTTGGCGTTGGGGGGGCGTTTCGCCGCTTCGCTGGCGCGGCCATCATCCTGGGGATGCTGGCGGGGGCGGCCGATGCAGCCGGCGAAATACTCGCCGGCTCGGCGAGCGGCCTGCCGGTTCCGCGCTTCGTCAGCCTTAAGTCGGATCGCGTCAATGTGCGGTCCGGTCCGAACAAGGACCAGGAGGTGCGCTGGGTCTATACCCGCGCCGGCATGCCGGTAGAAGTCACCGCCGAATTCGAGAACTGGCGGCGCATCCGCGATTGGGAAGGGCAGGAGGGCTGGGTCTACCACTCGCTGCTGGCGGGAAAACGCTCGGCGGTGGTTGTGCCGACATTGAAAGACGATTTGGTGCCGCTTTTTGAGAAAGCGAATGCGGAGTCGGCGGTTGCAGCCCGCCTACAATCAGGCGTGCTCGGACAGTTGAAATCCTGCAACGGACTATGGTGCGAGTTCAGCGGCAAAGGCTTCAGTGGCTGGATCAAGCAGGAGCGGCTGTGGGGCGCTTATCCGAACGAGAAGGTGGATTAGACCTTTTTGGAAAAGGAAATGCCCGGCATTAAACCGGGCATGAATTAAACCTCCGCCATTTTGATTTGCGATCAAGCCTTGCGGCGCAACCGGATAACCACATCAACGCGCGCGATTTCGTAGCCTTCCGGCGGGGTCGGTGTCTTGCCGACGATCACGTCGGCCCCTGGGATGTCGAGCAACTCGTCGTCACCTTCGACGAAGAAATGGTGATGCGCGCTGGCGTTGGTGTCGAAATAGGCCTTCGAACCATCAACAGCAACTTGGCGCAGCAGGCCAACTTCCGTGAACTGATGCAGGGTGTTGTAGATGGTCGCCAGCGACACCGGCACTTTGGCCCGCGTAGCCTCTTCATACAGTGCTTCGGCGGTGAGATGGCGATCCCCCTTGCCGAACAGGATCCAGCCCAGCGCCATGCGCTGGCGGGTCGGACGAAGACCGACCTTGCGCAGCATGGATTTCACGTCATGCCACGGGCAGCCGGTGAGATCGGTGCGGTCCGGTGAATGCGCCGCGTCAGCCATAACGTTGGATTCGGCGAGCGGCAGAACGGTGGTGCGCGTCTGGATCATTGTTACGCCCATTCCGAGCCCCCGGAGGGGCCGGTAAAACCTGTTTCACTTGCAACATATACGCAAATAGCACCCCAGGCGCAACTCTCTCGCAATTGCGCCGAGGGCCGATTTATCGCAGTTTTTAATACGAATTTTGACGATGGGGCTCCCTGTTTCGCCATCTTTGCCGGGTCATCTCGGTGTGTTACGAATCCAGCATGGAACTTCAATCAGCAGGCCCGACGACACTTATGGAAACCCGGCGCTCCAGCTTTGAATATGAGGATTTGCTGGCCTGCGGGCGCGGCGATCTGTTTGGGCCGGGAAATGC
>JAYTFS010000182.1:0-3483 GCA_043734185.1 Pseudolabrys sp.
TCATTTCATCGTTCGATTAATGTCTAGCGCTCGCGATCGAGTTGGCTTTCTTTCGCCACCCGCTCGAATGCCTCGCCGGTGCTCTTGATCCGATATTGATGTTCATCGCCTTCCGGCGGCAAAAGCTTCACGATCTTGAACGAGCCGCTGGCGCCGAAACGGCCAAACGGGCCGGATGTGTAGCGCACGTTCTGACCGATCGTATATTTGTGAATTTTCAACAACGGAGCCTCCCGTCACGCTGACTTAACCACCCCACGACGGCATCCATTTTTCCATGAATGTCCGTTCACGAATTATAGCAGTTAAACTCACGGGGTGGTGTGAAAAGTGAACCAGCGATGCACGACCCCCATGCGACACTGACGTTCGTATATTTTGTTGTATTTACAATACTCTAGCGGAACTTTCTAAGCTCGTTTCGAGGCGATCTTGGCGGCTCTGCCGAGCTGTTAAAAACGGCCCAATGGCACGCTCCGATCAGGTTCTATCCAAGAACCTAACCGCTCACCGGACTGTGAACTGGCGCCGCGCATCAAATCTGAATTTGGCCACTGCGGCGCACCAGACAGGGTGCAATCCGCTCCCCTTCGCGGAGCTGTCTCGAAACACGGAGGCCCGCATGGAACGGCTGCATTTCGTCTGCCCCCATACGCAGCAGGACATCGACGTCGGCATCGACAGCGAACTCAACACGCTCCTGCGGATCCGGAACAAGCACGTTCTCGCGCGCTGCCCGGTTTGCGGCGAGTGTCACGAATGGGAGGTGCGTGAAGCGAGATTGCTGCAGGCCGCTTGAGCGGCCTCTCATGGTGCTGCGCTTTTGCGGAACGCGCGTCGCGCAAAAAGAAGCCCCGCCAAAGCGGGGCCTCTTTTCGCCGCAAAGGAAACCGACATCAGCGCCGGGTTTCCTCGCACACCGAGTTGCCGGCGGAGTCACGCACGCAACTGCGTTCGCGCACCGGCGCGCGGCGCTGCTCGATCACGACCTCGTCACGCTCGCGCGCCAGCGGCTGACCCGCGCCAACCGTCCCGCCGACGCCGGCACCAACCGCCGCACCGACCGGCCCGCCGACCGCGAAGCCCACACCCGCGCCAACAGCGGCGCCCGCAGCGGCGTTACCGGCCGCATCTGGATCGGCACTGGCGATGGTCGGCAGCGCGGCCAGCGCGGCCACGGCCGTCATCGTCAAAAGTAATTTCTTCATCTTCGTCTCCTCTGGGTTGAATCCGTACGCAAATCGGAAAACGCCCACGGCGGACCAGAGTTCCGAAAACTCGCTGTTGCGGCCGGCAACTGTGGCTCAGAACGATTCGACCCAGGGGCGAAGTTCCACCTCCGCGGACCAAGCGCTGTGCGGCTGGTGGATGATGTGCAGATAGGTGGCGGCGATGGAGGTCGGATTGAGCAGGCTCGCAGTTTTACCCGCCGGTTCCTGCCGCCGGTCGCTCTTGATGCCGCCGTCGATGATGACATGGGCCACATGGATCCCCTTCGGGTGCAACTCGCGCGACATGCTCTGCGCAAGGCCGCGGAGCGCGAACTTGCCCATCGCGAACGCCGCCGACTGCGCGTAGCCCTTGACGCTGGCGGAGGCCCCAGTGAACACCACGCAGCCGTGCTTCTTCGGCAGCATGCGTTTGACCGCCTGCTGACCCACGAGGAAGCCGCCAAAGGCGGAGGTCATCAGGGCTTGTTCGACCTCGGCCGGATCGAGTTCGGCGATCGGCCCGCGGGTTCGATAACTTGGATTGTAGATCACGATCTCCGGCGCACCGAAGGAGCCGTCGAGGTCGGCGAACAGCTTCTCCACGTCGCCGCGCTTGCTGGCGTCGCAGGCAAATGTTTTGGCGCCGATCTCCTTGGCCAGGCCGTCGAGATCGGCCGGCGTGCGCGCGGCCAGCGCCACTTTGATGCCTTCGGTGGTGAGCACCCGCGCCAGCGCCGCGCTGAGGCCAGCCCCCGCGCCCACGATCAGCGCGGTGTTGAACTTCACGGTGGGCATCGCAAGCCTCCAAGTCTGTCTGGTTGAACAAGTCTCGTTGAAACAACCCGTTGAAACGCCATTGCCGGGGCGTCGGTCCGAGAGGCACAATAACGCAAAGCGCGGGAGTGAACGATGCGGGCGGCCTATTATGAAAAGAACGGATCGGCGCGCGACGTTCTGAGCGTCGCCGAGGTCGACACGCCCAAGCCGGGGCCCGGCGAAGTGCGCGTTAAACTGAGGACATCGGGGGTCAACCCGTCCGACGTCAAAGCGCGCGAGGGCCGGACCCGCAAGCTCAGCTATCCGCGCGTCATTCCGCATAGCGACGGCGCAGGCGATATCGATATGGTCGGCGACGGCGTGCCGGCCTCCCGCAACGGCCAGCGGACGTGGATCTGGAACGGGCAATGGAAGCGCCCATTCGGCACCTGCGCGGAATACATCGTGCTGCCGTCAGCACTGGCGTCGCCCCTGCCAGCGTCCGCAAGCTACGAGGCCGGTGCCTGCCTGGGCGTTCCGGCGATGACGGCCTATCACGCCGTCGCGGTGTCCCAAGTGGGCAAAGGCTCCAAGGTTCTGATCACCGGCGGCGCCGGCGGCGTCGGCCACTATGCCATCCAGTTCGCCAAGGCGCGCGGCGCGACGGTGCTGACCACGGTGAGCTCCGAGGCCAAGGCGGCGCTGGCTCGGCAGGCCGGCGCCGACCACACCATCGACTACAAGCGTGAGGATGTGGGCGAGCGGGTCGCAGCGCTGACCGGGAAGGTCGATGCCGTGATCGAGATGGACCTCGCCGCCAACGCCAAGCTCTATCCGGCCGTGCTGCGCTCGCGGGGTCACAGCGTGGTCTATGGTACCGGCAGCGCCGAGGCGACCATCCCGGCACAGCCGTCGCTGGTCAACGCCATGAAGATCGAGTTCGTCTACGTCTATGAGTTGACCGCGCCGGAGCGCGAGGCGGCGGTTTCCGCCATCAACCGAATGCTGGAGAGCAAAACCCTCATCAACAACGTCGCCTTGACGTTGCCGCTCAGCGATACCGCCGGCGCGCACGAGGCGGTGGAAGGCGGTAAGATCGTGGGCAATGTCGTCGTCACGCTATGAATGTTCGATTTCGATTCTGAACATGCCGGGAGGAATTTTCATGCTACGTTTGTTCGCGCTCGCGGGCCTTATCATGACTGTGGCGGGCACCGCGCTTGGCCCACAGCCAGCGCAGGCGCAAAACGCCACGCTCTACACGGTTACTTATGTCGAAGTCGGGCCGGTGCTGGCCAAGGTTGGCGCAGCCGCGCTGCACACCTACCGCGATGCTGCGCGCAAGGACGCCACCGCCCTCGAAGTGCTCCAGCGCATCGACCGGCCGAACCAATTCGTCATACTCGGCGCCTGGGCCGACCAGAAGGCGTTCGAGACACACGCGGCGGGCGATGCCGCCAAGAAGCTCAACGAAAAGCTTGCAACGATACTCGCCTCGCCGACCGACACCCGCCAG
>JAYTFS010000183.1:0-2182 GCA_043734185.1 Pseudolabrys sp.
ACGCGCGGACCGCCGAGCGCGCCACGCATCGTTTCAGTCCTTGCGCCGAATGTGACCCAGGGCCCGGGCAGGACGCCCCTGAGTCGGCTTATCTAGAGACTAGCCGCAAGATGGCCCGCGAACTATTCAACGCCGTATAGCGAATGGGGCATGTCGGGGGCAAGACAAAGCGCGCGTCACCACGCATAGCTCGCCGAGATGCGGCCGCAGGTGGCGCGGAACGCATCGGAATCGATGATCCGGCGGTAAGCGTTCCGAATCGTCTCGCCGGATTGCTGCGTGGGAATCTGCTGCATTGCGGGAGGCTGGCCAAGCAGCTTGCAGGTTATCGCCGCGAAGTGCTGGGCGCTTGCCGGATGGTCCAGGTCGGCGACGCCCGCGGTCAATATGCCAAATAACACAGCGCGGCTCGCCAGCGGCAGCTTCGCCAAATCGAGTTCGCGCAACGCCACCGCGAGGCGGTGGTCGGGATGGGCGGGGCTTTCGGCGGCCGGCTTGAAGCTGCTGATTTTCGGCACATCAGGATAGGACACCGGGCCGGCCGCAAGTGCGCCCGCGAGCGCTCCGGCTTCGTGCGCGACGTAATAGCGGTTGAGCTCGTCGTCCCAGACCACCGAATATCCGTGGCCGGCGAGCAGCGGTTCCCATTCGCCGAAGGCCGGCGCCATCGAGATCGACTTGTAGGCCTCGACCACGATCACTTTCGGGCGGAAGCGCCGGAAATCCGCGCTGCGCAGCACGTCGGCCTCCGCGCCTTCGACATCGATCTTGAGAAAGTCGAATGTGGCCGGCGCGTGCGCTTCGCAGAGCGCGGCGAGCGTCGTCACCGGCCGTGTCAATGCGTCGGCGCTGCGGCCAAGCTCTTTTTCGACGATCCGCGCCTGCTCGGCGATCGTGGTCGAGAGGCCGTGAAACTCGCGCTGAAGATAGAGCGTTGTTTCGCCGGGACTCGTTCCCGCGAGTCCTTCATAAAGGTAATCGCGCGGCCGCACCGCGCGCCCGAGCGCCGCCAACGCCGGATTGGGCTCGACCGCGATGCCGCGCCAGCCGCCAAGATAAAAAGAGAATGAGACGTTGTCGTAAACCGGGTTGCCGGCGCCAATGTCGATGTAGAAGCCGTCGCGCTGGCCGTCGAAACAGCGCCAGAGATGCAAGTCCTCGTAACGCTGGGCGTAGGAGATCGCCGGGCGCGGCACGCGGCCTACTTATCCAGCCCGTACAATGTATGCAGCGTGCGCACCGCCAAGTCCGTCTGCGCGGCGTTGATTAGCACCGAAAACTTTATTTCGGACGTGGTGATGGCAAGAATATTGATCTTCTGTTCGGACAGCGCCTTGAACGCTATTGCGGCGACACCGGCATGGCTGCGCATGCCGATGCCGATGACCGAGACCTTGGCTACGTTGGTGGCGCCATCCAGCCGCTCGAACCCGATCGAGTTCTTGGCCTTCTCGATGGTGGCGCGGGCGCGCTCATAGTCGGCCGAGGGCACCGTGAACGTCAGATCGGTGGTGGCGCCATCCGCCGAGACATTCTGCACGATCATGTCGACGTTGATGCTGGCGCCGGCGAGCGGCCCGAAGATCGCGGCGGCGACGCCGGGCTTGTCCGCGACGCGGCGGATCGAGATTTGCGCCTCGTCCTTGGAAAAGGCGATGCCGGTGACGACTTGCTGTTCCACGATGTCTCCCTCGTCGCAAATGAGTGTACCGGATGGCGGCTTGTTTGGGTCGATATCTTCCGGCCGCTCGAAACTCGAACGCACGAAGATGCGCATGTTGCGCACCATGGCAAGCTCGACCGAGCGCACTTGCATGACCTTGGCGCCAAGCGAAGCCAGCTCAAGCATTTCCTCGAACGCGATCTTGTCCATGCGATGGGCCTTGGCCACCACGCGCGGATCGGTGGTATAGACGCCATCGACGTCGGTATAGATGTCGCAGCGCTCCGCCCCGATGGCGACCGCGATCGCAACCGCGGACGTATCCGATCCGCCGCGGCCAAGCGTGGTGATGCGGCCGGTTTCCTTATGCATGCCCTGGAAGCCGGCGATCACCGCGACCTGCTTGTGCTCCTTGAAACGCTTGATCAGTTCGGCGCCGTTCACATCCTTGATACGGGCGGCACCATGCGCATTGTCGGTGAGTATCGGCAATTGCCAGCCCTGCCAGGAGCGGGCATT
>JAYTFS010000184.1:0-1642 GCA_043734185.1 Pseudolabrys sp.
GTCGCCGACGGCTGCGGTTTTCTTCGGATTTTTCGAGGATTTGTTGACGGTCTTGGCCATGTTTTATCGGTCGAGCGGCTCGTTTCTGACGGACAGGAGGCGAATCACTTAGCGGCGGAGTATGGCACAGTGAAGGATACCCCCGGCCTTATCCTCCGTTTGATCCGATTGGCTCGGCTCGACTGCCGGCAATCGATCGACCTTGGCGGGAACATCACGTGCTCGGCCTTACTGGCCAATCCGATGCATCCGGGATAAGGACATATCCGAATACGGACGGTCGCGATCGTCCGGTTGCTAAATCCCCCCGCGCGCCGCCAGAAAGCCTCATGGACATCGAGCAGTATATTCAGCCGATCATCGACTATGTTCGGCTGCATCAGGCGTGGGCCGCGCCGATCGTGTTCGCGCTGTGCTTTGCGGAGTCGCTGGCCTTCATTTCGCTCCTGATCCCGGCTTGGGCGGCGCTGGTCGGCATCGGCGCGCTGATCAGCGCGAGCGAACTGAACTTCTGGCCGATTTGGGTTGCGGGCTCGGTGGGCGCCGCAGTCGGCGACTGGCTCTCCTACTGGGTCGGCCTCAAGCTCGAAAATCGCGTCTATCACATGTGGCCGTTGTCGCAACACCCGACCATCATTCCGGTGGGCGAGGCTTTTGTGCGCAAGTGGGGGTCGTTCGCGATCTTCATCGGCCGCTTCTCGGGGCCGCTCCGTGCCTCGGTGCCACTCATTGCCGGTGTGTTTGCGATGCCGTACTGGCGCTTTCAGGCCGCGAACTTCAGCTCGGCGTTCGTCTGGGCCGCGGTGCTGCTCACGCTCGGCGACGCCACCTCGTCGACGATCAAATGGCTCGCGAAGCTGATGGGCGGTTGAAAAAAACTGCCGGGGTTGGGACCCCGGCAGAACTGAGCCAAATATTTAGTAGTTGTTACTTGAGAGCCGCGACGCCGGCCTGTGAAATCACGTCGTCCTGCGAGCCGCTGCCGCCGCTGACCCCGACGGCGCCGATGACCTTGCCGCCAACCATCAGCGGATTGCCGCCGCGCGATGCAATGACGTCATCGAGCGTCGGCAGATACGAGAAGAACGCGCCCTTGCCGAGCAATCTCTCGAACACCACTGTCGGGCGGCGATAGCGTGCCGCGGTGCGAGCTTTGTGCTGCGATATCGAGATCGATGCGAATTGGCAATTATCGTGCTTCTCGAAATAAACGAGATCGCCGGACGGGCCGACCACCGAGACGCACATGCCCTGCCAATTCCGCTTGGTCGCCTCGGCGGCTGCCGCGGCGGCGACCTTCTTGGCGGTCTCAAGGTTGATTGGTTCGCCGTACGGGGGCGGGCTCATCGCCTCCGGTATAGTCTCGTTCGGGTTGTTCGGATCGGGCGGCACCTGTGCAAACGTGCCCGAGCTTATCGTCAGCGCGACGCACACTGCGCCCGCCAGCATTGTCAAACGACGCATTCATTCCTCCCCATAAACGATTGTCCGATCGTTACCGGATTGACCCTGGCCGCGATGGCGCAGGATTCGACGGGAATAGATTAACCGACGGCGGGGCTGGGGCCTATATGGCTTGGCCCCGCCAAGGTCCGCGAAATTCGCGGACTTTTTACGCGCATCCGGTGTTGGTGCGCAGGCC
>JAYTFS010000185.1:0-5034 GCA_043734185.1 Pseudolabrys sp.
TGTCGGCCACTGGCGCGGCCCTCGAAGTGGTCAGTCCAGTCGGTATTCCGGGCGAGTTCAATCTCGTTATAGATGCCGACAATTTGAACCGCCCCTGCCACGTCGTGTGGCGCAAAGAAAAGCGAATTGGTGTCGTGTTCGATTAAGGGCGACGTCAGTCGGCGGCCGCTTCCGTCTCAAATATTCGGCGCGGGGCGACTTCATCTCAGGACGCGGAGCCGCTAAGAATACTACGACGAATGAATTTTAACCTCCACCTAAAAGCAAAAAATCTTCGCGAATAAGCGCTTTGCATTTAACGCTACCTGGCCGGTATCGAGCTAGAGCCTGTCCTCAATTAGAGGATTTCCCAAGCATATCGCGTGATTCATAGATGGTCAGCTGATTCGGATCTGACAGATGCGCCGCTACGCCCTTCGACAGATCGAGAGCAGCATCGATCTTCCGCACCAGGTGATCTTCGGGAACCGCGTCGCCAAGATGAAACTCGTAGAACAGTTGACCTTGGTCGCTCTTCGGACGGCCCATCATGGATCAACCTCGCCGAGATTCGCGTCAACACAATGGAATCACGGTTCGCGGCCTGCCTCAGCAACAGAATCTGCCAATAAGCGACATCGCGCCAAAAGGGTCGTCACAGCAAATTGGCGCTTCGCATTTCTGCCATTGGCGACATTGCAAATTTGGTTCAACTGAAAGAGGCCGCCAATTGTAGCGGCCTCTTGATCCGGCACGGGGTTTATTACCGATGGCCACGATGGCGTCCCCGGCCCCAGCCGTAGTGGTGACCCCGACCACCACGATGGCCTCGAACCTGAATGACATCACTGTCTGAATTTGTGACCATAGTCTGCTGCTTAGCGACGGGCATTGCCGACGCAGGCAGGGTTGGCGCAAGCGCGAAAGCGCAGGCGGCAAATCCGATTAACAAAAGCCGTTTCATCTTTTTCCTCCATAGACTCACATTATGGCGTAGGGAGAGAATGTTCCTCGCTCCATAGAGTTCCATTTTTAGGGCGCTATCGGGTTTTGCAGACTTAGGCGACGGTACTGCTGGCCCGATCCGCTCTTGGCTGCGATTTCGCCTCTACACCGAGCAGCCATGAGATGTAACGATTCGGCGGGCCAAATGAAGGTTTCCCGTTTCATTCTATCGGCTGCGAGTTTGCTATAATGGGCCGAGCGTCGGGATCGGCGTTGGCCGGGCGGTTCGACGGATGGAAACGAAAGCCCTAAACGCAAGTCCGGGGCTTTCGTGACTTTAATTGGCGATTTCGAAAGATTACTTCTTACGAGCGTCGTTCATTTTGTCACCAGGAGTGAATTCCGAAGCTCCTTTGGTAGCGCCTCTGGACGTGCCCGTCGTTCGGGAGTCGTTCATTTTGTCGCCCGGCGATATCTCGGAGGCGCCACGCGAAGTCGGCGAAGTCGAATTGTTCATCTGAGTGCCCGGCGCTGAACCGGAAGCACCCTTGGTGCCCGATGAACCAGCAAAGCTGAGGCCCGGTGATCCAATCAGCATCGCGGCGGCGGCAATAATCAAAGTTTTCTTCATGTCCCTCGTCTCCATTGTGTGGGTTGCCCAGCCCCAACGTCAGGCGGATTAAAAGGTTCGTTCTTATCGGATATTGATTGAGGCGCTCAGTTGCCAGTTCCATCCGCTGTAGGGCTGAATTTGAGGAACAATTGGTCGTCACCATTGGCTCGTTGGGACCTCACAGGAGTTCAGTATGAATAAAGCTATTATCTCGCTTGCATTCGGTGCTTCCGCGCTGTTCCCCGCTGCTGCGTCGGCGGCTCCGCTTGCAAATGGCATCGCGGATATGCCCGACAATGGCATCGAAAACGTCCGCATGGTCTGTGACCAATATGGGCGCTGCTGGCGGGATCGGGGTTCGCGCCGCGTTATTATTCAGGACTCGTACAACTACGCGCCGCGCGAACGTTACATCGAACAGCGTGGATATTATGATGGCGGGTACTACAATAATGGTCCGAGCGTCGGTATCGGCGTTGGACCGGGCGGCGTAGGAATTGGCTTCGGAGCCGGTCCGCGCTGGTAAGCCTGCGACCGCTGACGATTAGAGAGAGGCCGTAGAGAAATCTGCGGCCTTCTTCTTTTGCATTCAAAAGTGAGCGAACACCCTCTGCGACTCTGTAGACCAGTAGACCATCCACCACATCAATCGCGTCGGTTTGGCCCTCTGCCGGTCACTTCCGGTCTACACTCGAACAACGGACATTAACAGACCGGCCCCTTTGGCCCGGTTCGTGCCATTCGCTACCGAAATGGTTTGTCCTTGCCGAGTCCGCGTCTAGCCCGATAGCTGATTGACTTACGAAACGCGGACCCATCCGGTCGAGGCTCTTGACGGTTTGCGGCGGTCTTCCATGCCACCAGTTATCCGGCAGAAACCCCGTGAACAAATCCGCACAAACGTGAATGATCTTGATCGAGAAACGCTGATTTTGTTCGAATTTCCCGCTTGGGTGCTGCGCTCATAACGGTCTGGTTGCAGGTCGAGCGCTTTCCGACGCGACAACTAAATCAATAGTGTTTCGGCTCCGAAGATTGACCCCACAGATGCGAGGTTCATCAAACACTAGGATGCCGATCGACCCCGGAGCCCATGCCGAGTCACAGTTGCTCGTCAACCTTGCGATCGTCCTATTTGTACGCCACAGGTACCCAACAGCTTTACCAGCGCTCTAGATCTCTATCTTGCTGGAGAAGCCCACGATTATATTGCCTCAGACCGATCATCATGGTTCGGGGCGGAGGCATGGGCGGCAAGGACGAAAAGACTCGGATCGAGGCATTAGGGTCGCCAGGTATTCGGAAAATGCCACGTGCCACGAAGCGTCATCGCAAGAACCGTGGCATGCCGCCACCCGCGACGTTCGATATCGATACGCTGCCGGGCAGCTCTAATTTAACGCCATTAGAGGCGGCCGCGGTCATCCGGCGCACGCCGGGAGCGCTGGAGCAGTGGCGGCACAATCCGAACCACCCGCTGAAATGGCGCTACGTCGATGGCCGCCCGCTCTATCGTGTCGATGCGGTGCGCGACTATCTAGCCAGATGCGATAAGACCACTAAGCCGCGCCAGCCGCATAATGCTCGCGGAGACGGCCGAGCAGTTCGGCCTTGATGGAGTCCAGCGGATTCGTCCGCTGCAGCCGCACGACCTGGCCCGCCCGTTTCGCGCCGACCAACTGCGCGATGTAGTCATGAGCCGCTTCGAACGCCATCTTGCGGATGATCCACTGTTCGTCGTGATTGTAAACCTGATCGATTCCGCGCGGCTTTTGCCCCACACACAGCCGCTGGATTTCGTTGTCGTAACCGCAGCGTGACATGATGGTTCGCAAGCTGCGCCTTAGGTCATGCATGGTGAACTTGGCGACATCCGCTTCCTTGATCAGACGGTTGACCATCTTGGTGAAGCCCGACATCTGGCCGCCGGTCTTCGGGGACGGGAAGACATAATCGGACGTCGCGCGCTGGAAATGTTTCGCGGCCGCGAGCACCTCGTCAACGAGGTGGGTTCGCGGCACATCGTGGTGCAGGCCCATCTTGGTCCATGCCGCATCGAAGGTGATGCGGTCATCCATGATGTGCTTTCGCCACTCGATCATGGTTGGCTCGCTGCGGCGCGGGCCACCGAGCAGGCACATGCGTGCTAATTGCCCAAAAGCCCCGAGCTTGCCGGATGCGTGCCAGACCTTGATGATCTCCTCATCGATCAGCGCGCGGCCCTTCGTTCGGCGCCCGACCCTCTGCGCACGGGTTTCCTTTGGCGCGCGATAGCCGGCGAGCACGTTGTGCTCCACGTAACCTTCGCCGACACACCATTCGAGGAGTGTGTGCGTGTGCTTGCGCAAGTCCTTGGCTGCGCCGCGCTTACCGGTCTTGGCGATCCTGTCCACCGCCGCCATGATTTGCCGTCGCGTCAGCTCGCCGATGGCGAGATCGAAATGATCCTTGAGACCGCGCCGCAGCGCCGACATTGCCGGTTTCCAGTTGACGACCTGGCGTCCGGTCAAGGACGTTTCGTACGGGCCATCTTCAATGATCAGGGTCGCCAGCGTGGTGCACTGCCGCTCGGCTAGCTGTTCCCGCTTAGCCTCGCGCTTGGCGTCGTTCGGATCGACCCCCTTGACCACCTCGCCAGCGGCGATGGTGGCGGCCTTCCGGGCTGCCCGCTCGTTGAACCTTGGCCAAGCCCCGAGGGTCTTGCGCTGAGTGCCCTTCACCCCCGGCTTGGTGAACAGGTAGACCCAGGTCCGGCCGCCGGTCGCGCGCATGCGCAGCGCGAGACCGGGCAGCTTGTCGTCGTGGAGATAATGCTGCGTCTTGCCCGTTGGCATTGTTGTGTTGCGGATCACCGCGTCAGTCAGCGTCAGATAGTTGGTCGGGTCTCCCATGTTCCCTGCCCTTTCCATTCTGTGCCCCCCGCGAGAATGATCTGACTCGCAAAACCCGATCTCAGACCTTCCCTCGACTTTGTGCCCCAAGGGAAAATTCGCGGAGGGCACAACAGGGGCACACAAAATGTGCTGTGGCCCGCTATGGTCTACAATGGTCGTATGTGCCGAAAATGCCTACACCGCAGGCACTTCTGCAAGTTTACTATGGTTTGGTTTGGTTGGCTAGGGTCTACGGATTGTGGTTCACACGGGAGAGGTCCAAGGTTCGATCCCTTGTGCGTCCACCATCGTCCTGAGACGATCTCCGATTCGAATTTCAAGCAGGCAAGCATTCCGTCGTGGGATCCGTCATTGCGAGGAGCGCAAGCGACGAAGCAATCCATTCTTTCTTTGCGCGGCACGATGGATTGCTTCGCTTCGCTCGCAATGACGGCCCCGGCCTGCAAACGCACCTCCGCGATCACGCGGCGCAAAGCGCCCGAGTTGTGAAAATCGTCTCGCCCTAGAAAACAGAGGGCGCAGGGAATGCCGGATGCGCGCTGCACCCGCGATCTCGTGTGCAATGTGCACAAGAAAGTGCGCACACGAGCATACAGGGCAGCG
>JAYTFS010000186.1:0-20683 GCA_043734185.1 Pseudolabrys sp.
CCGGGCACCCTCGGATCAAGGAGACAGTTCAGTGAGCGATCCGTCCGCGCCCAAAACCAGCTCGGGAAATTTCTTCGAGGAATTCCGGCTCGGCCAGGAGATCCGCCACGCTACCCCGCGCACGGTCACGCTCGGCGATGTGGCGCTTTATAACGGGCTATTTGGCGCACGCTTTGCTGTGCAATCCGCCGATACCTTCGCGCAGAAAATCGGTTATCCGCGCTCGCCGGTCGACGACCTGCTGGTGTTTCACATCGTCTTTGGCAAGACCGTGCCGGATGTTTCGCTCAATGCCGTCGCCAATCTCGGCTATGCCGATTGCCGGTTCTTGAAGCCGGTCTATCCGGGCGACACGCTTCATGCGGTGTCGGAAGTGATCGGGCTGAAGGAGAATTCCAACAAGAAGACCGGCATCGTCTATGTGCGATCGCGCGGCTTTAATCAGAATGGCGAAGTAGTGCTCGACTACGCGCGCTGGGTCATGGTGCGAAAGCGCAACGAGGCGGCAGTCGCGCCACAGGAAAAAGTCCCCGATCTGCCCAAGAGCGTGGACGCCACGTCGCTCGGCGGCGCCTGCCCGATCATCAATGCCGCGGCCTATGACACGGTGCTGGCCGGAAGTCCGCACCGCTTTGGCGACTACAAAGCGGGCGAAAAGATCGATCATCTCGTCGGCATCACGGTTGAAGACGCCGAACACATGATCGCGACGCGGCTTTATCAGAACACCGCGCGCATTCATTTCGACCACTACACCGAGAGCAAAGGCCGCTTCGGCCACCGGCTGATCTATGGCGGCCACCCGATTTCGCTGGCGCGCGCGTTGAGCTTCAACGGCTTGGGCAATGCGTTCCATGTGGCGGCGATCAATGGCGGGCGGCACGTGGCGCCCTTGTTTGCGGGCCTCACGGTGTTTGCCTGGTCCGAAGTGCTGGCGACTGCTGAACTGCCAGGCCGCAACGATGTCGGCGCGCTGCGGCTGCGCACCGTCGCCACCAAGGATCATCCTTGTGCGGATTTTTCGCACAAGGTCGGCGACGAATACGACCCGGCGGTGATCCTGGATCTCGACTACTGGGTCCTGATGCCGCGCTAGACTCCGGCGCGCAGGTGATCCACCAGTTGCCGTGCATAAGGCGGAAGCGCGGCGACATCGCGCACGCAGATGGTCAATTCGCGCAAGGCCCAAGAATCGGTCAGCCGGACGGCGGTGATCGCCATGTTGCGCGCGGTGCGTTGCACGGTCGTCTCCGGCACGATCCCGACGCCGACATTGCATTCAACAAGGCGGCAGATGGCGTCGAAACTGCGCAGTTGAATGCGCAGGCGCAACGGTTGCCCGATGCGGCTCGCCTTGTCGGCCAGAAACCGCTGGATCGCGCTGGCGCGGTCGAGTCCCACCATGTCGTAATTGAGCACCTCGGCAAATCCGATGCGAGAGCGCTTGGCGAGCGGATGATTGGTTGGCACCACCAGGACGAAACGGTCACTTCGGTACGGAAAGGTATGCAGGCCGCCGTGATCGACCGTCCCGGCGACGATGCCGATATCGGCGCTGCCTTCGGCAATCAGGGCGACAATCTCGTCGCTCAGGCGCTCTTCGAGATCAACGCTTACATCCGGATAGGCCGTCAAAAACGAACTCAAAGTCTCCGGCAGAAATTCGGTCAGCGCATTGGTATTCGACAGCACCCGCACTTGGCCAGCGAGGCCGCGGGCATAGGGCGTCAGGTCTTCCTGCAAACGTTCCGTCTGCGCCAGAATCGAGCGAGCGTGCTGCAACAGCGTGCGCCCCGCCTGCGTGGGCGTGACACCCTGACGGCCGCGCACCAGCAGCTCGGCGCCGAAGGTGGTTTCCATCTTGCGGATGCGGGTTGAAGCCGCGGCGAGCGCGAGATTTGCCCGCACCGCACCATGAGTGATGCTACCCGCCTCGACGATGTGGCGGAACAGGCTCAAATCCGTGAAATCGAAGCGCATAGAGCCGTTGATCCTTCTTATTCTGCGAAGGAAGGCTACGCAAAACACATAACAATCAGGGCATATTACACCTTCACGTTTCGTATTTGAAGAAGTAAGAACGTCGCTAGCCTCGGAAAGTTCGCGGGCTTCGCCCTTCGTTGCGTTGCGGTATCTGGCTACGCTGTCGACCAACCGCACATCGCAGGGTGTCGTCGTCTAACTAGCGGATTTTTCGAGCGTCCTGGAGACGACGATGGCCGAGCTTGAAGCAGGCACGACGCCAGCAACGCAACGAGAGCGTCCGCTCTCGCCGCACCTGCAAATCTACAAGCCGATGCTGACGATGATGATGTCGATCGTCCATCGCATTACCGGCAGCGCGCTGTACTTTGGCATGCTGCTGCTCGCCTGGTGGCTGATCGCGGCGGCATCCGGTCCCAACGCTTACGCCAATTTCGAGTGGTTCATGGGCAGCCTGATCGGACGGCTGGTGCTGTTCGGTTACACCTGGGCGCTGCTCCATCACATGCTGGGCGGCATCCGCCATTTGATCTGGGACACCATTCACGGATTGGAGCCGGCCGAGCGCGAATTGCTGACGCTCGCGACGCTGGTCGGCTCGATTTCGCTAACGCTGGTGATCTGGGTGGTCGGCTATCTCGCCATGGGAGGCCCGCGATGAGCGAGCCTCACATGCGCACGCCGATGCGCCGCGTTCGCGGCCTGGGCGCGGCCCATTCTGGCACTGGACATTTCTGGTATCAGCGCGTGACCTCGGTGGCCGGCATCCCGCTCACCATCGCGCTGATCGTCATCGTCATCGGCCTGCTGGGCCGCAGCCACGCGGCGGTCGTGCAGATTCTCGGCTCGCCGATTGTTGCCATCGTTATGCTGCTGTTCATCATCAACACGGCCTATCACATGTGGATCGGCATGCAGGAGATCATCCTCGACTATGTGCATGAGGATATACTCAAGCTGGCCACTCTGATGGCGAATACGTTCTTCTGCTTCGCCGTCGCGCTTGCCTCCGCTTTCGCTATTCTCAAACTCTCGTTCGGAGTCTGAGCCATGGCAAAAAACGGAAAAGCTAACGGCGGGCCTGCAATCAACGGCAGCGCCTATCCGATCGAGGATCACAGCTACGACGTTGTGGTGGTCGGCGCCGGCGGCTCCGGCCTGCGCGCCGTGGTCGGCTGCAGCGAGGCGGGCCTGCGCACCGCTTGCATCACGAAAGTGTTCCCGACGCGTTCTCACACTGTCGCCGCACAAGGCGGCATCGCCGCGGCGCTCGGCAATATGGGCGAAGACGACTGGCGCTGGCATATGTACGACACCGTCAAGGGCGCCGACTGGCTCGGCGACCAGGACGCCATCGAATATCTCTGCCGCAACGCGCCGCAGGCCGTCTACGAGCTCGAACATTGGGGCTTGCCGTTTTCACGTCGCGAAGATGGCAAGATCTATCAGCGCCCGTTCGGCGGCATGACCACCCATTACGGCAAAGGCACCGCGCAGCGCACCTGCGCCGCCGCCGACCGCACCGGCCACGCCATGCTGCACACCATGTACGGCCAGGCGCTCAAGCATGCGGCCGAATTCTATGTCGAATATTTCGCGCTCGACCTGATCATGGACGATGAAGGCCGTTGCCGCGGCGTTGTCGCGCTGAACATGGATGACGGCACCATTCATCGTTTCAGCGCCAACATGACCATAATGGCCACCGGCGGCTACGGCCGCACTTATTTCTCGTGCACCTCGGCGCATATCTGCACCGGTGACGGCAACGCCATGGTGCTGCGCGCCGGCCTGCCGCTGCAGGACATGGAATTCGTGCAATTCCATCCGACCGGCATTTATCCGGCCGGCTGCCTGATCACCGAAGGCTCGCGCGGCGAAGGCGGCTATCTGGTCAATTCGGAAGGCGAGCGCTTCATGGAGCGCTACGCGCCGTCGGCCAAGGATCTGGCCTCGCGCGATGTGGTGTCGCGCGCCATGACCATCGAAATCCGCGAAGGCCGCGGCGTCGGCAAGGAGAAGGACCACCTCTTCCTTCACCTCGATCATCTGGATCCCAAGGTGCTGCACGAACGGCTGCCTGGCATCAGCGACACGGCGCGCATCTTCGCGGGCGTCGACATTACGCGCGAGCCGATCCCGGTGCTGCCGACGGTGCATTACAATATGGGCGGCATCGCTTGTAATTATCACGGCGAAGCGCTGACCAAGAAGAACGGCGATCCCGATACCGTAATCCCAGGCCTTATGGCATTGGGCGAGGCAGCTTGCGTCTCGGTGCACGGCGCCAACCGGCTCGGGTCGAATTCACTGATCGATCTGGTGGTGTTCGGCCGCGCCGCGGCACTTCGCTGCGCGGAATTGCTAACACCGGGAGACAAACATGCCGATCTGCCGAAGAATTCGGCAGATCTCGCGCTTTCGCGACTCGACAAGTTCCGCAATGCCGCGGGCGATACGCCGACCGCGCAGCTGCGGCTCAATATGCAGAAGGTCATGCAGGAAGATTGCGCGGTGTTCCGCACCGGCGAAATTCTGGAGCAAGGCCACAAGCGCATTCATGACGTCTTCGCGGGCATGACCGATGTTCATGTTACCGACCGTTCGCTGATCTGGAACTCCGATCTGATCGAGACGCTCGAGCTCGACAATTTGATTGCACAGGCTGTGGTGACAATGGACTCGGCACAGAATCGTACCGAGAGCCGCGGCGGCCACGCGCGCGAAGATTTTCCCGAGCGCGATGACAAGAACTGGATGAAGCACACGCTGGCGTGGATCGACGACAAGGGCGGCGTGAAGATCGATTACCGCCCGGTGCACACCTACACGCTCACCAACGACATCGCCTATATCGAACCGAAAGCGCGCGTTTACTGAGGAAGGCCGTCATGGTCGAATTCACGCTCCCGAAGAACTCCAAGGTCGGCCAAGGCAGGACCTGGCCACGCACGTCGCATGCCACGCGCCTGACCGAGTTCAGCATCTATCGCTGGAATCCGGATGACGGCGAAAATCCGCGCACCGACACTTATTTCATCGACCGCGACGATTGCGGGCCGATGGTTCTCGATGCGCTGATCTGGATCAAGAACAATGTCGATCCAACACTGACCTTCCGCCGTTCCTGCCGTGAAGGCGTGTGCGGCTCCTGCGCCATGAATATTGACGGGACTAACACGCTGGCTTGCACCAAGGCGATCGACGACGCCAAGGCGCCGCTCAGGATTTATCCGCTGCCACATCAGCCGGTGGTGAAGGATCTGGTGCCGGATTTGAAGAATTTCTACGCGCAATACGCGTCGATCGAGCCCTGGCTCAAGACCGTGTCGGCGACGCCCGAAAAGGAATGGAAGCAAAGCCACGAGGACCGCACCAAGCTCGACGGCATGTATGAGTGCATTCTGTGCGCCTGCTGCTCTACTTCATGCCCGAGCTACTGGTGGAATTCCGATCGTTATCTCGGCCCGGCGGCATTGCTACAGGCCAACCGATGGGTCCAAGACAGCCGTGACGAGGCGACGGGCGACCGGCTTGATAATCTCGAGGATCCGTTCCGGCTTTATCGCTGCCACACCATCATGAACTGCTCCAAGGCCTGCCCGAAAGGCCTCAATCCGGCGAAAGAAATCGCCGTGTTGAAGAAGGCCATGGTCGACAGGCAGCTTTAGCGGTCGGCCCCCTACAACTTAGGCTTGATCGGGTTTTGGCCCCGGCGCAAACTTGGCGCTCCGGGGGTTTCCGGTGCTGCAGCGCGCGCCGGCTACGATATTTCGGGTGCTGAAGAAATCTGGCGTGCAATGTCGCTGGAAGAGCCAAAAAACAGCCGCATGGCGCCGACCCACCCGACATCGCCGGTGCGCTACCTGCAAATGAAAAAAGCCATCGCGGAGATTGCCGACAAGAAGCGGCGCAATTTGCCGCTGCTGCCGGAGTTGAAGGTCAGCCAGGTGCAGAATTAGCTGCACGTCTTGGGGTAGCAAACCATTTCCGGGAAGGGCTTGTAGGCAGCGGTGGCGCATTGGCCCGTGTCCGCTTCGATGAACTGGTTGAGGCGGCCGGCGAAAAAATAGCCGATGCGGTCGTTGCCCCCGGCATATTGACGGCTTTCATTACGGGCACTGAAGCGGACGCAAACCGCGTAGCGTCGATCCCTGCCGCCCTGCACCAGCGCGGGATCGCTTATATACGCGTCGCGTATACTGCCCGCCTCGGCGAGAACGCCGGGGATCGCATCGAGAATTTCCTGCTTGTAATTCGCCGGGAAAATGTTCGGGTCGGGCTCTTTTGTGTTATCCGACGAGCAGGCTGCAAGCGCAACGCCCAGCGCCAAGCCAAGGATCGAACGCAAGGCCAGGCTCGCTGGGTTGCTATCCATCGGAGGCTTCCACATCATGGCGCGTCCGCTCAATCGGGCTTGAGCTTCTTGCGCCGCTGTCCGAGCGTGCGCAGCCGCAGCGCGTTGAGCTTGATGAAGCCTTCGGCGTCTTTCTGGTCGTAGGCACCCTTGTCATCTTCGAAAGTCACCAGCGTCGATGAATAGAGCGACGCCGAGCTTTCGCGCCCGGTGACGATGACGTTGCCCTTGTAGAGCTTGAGCCGCACTTCGCCGCCGACCATCTCTTGCGACTTGTCGATTGCCGCCTGCAGCATCTCGCGCTCGGGCGCAAACCAGAAGCCGTTATAGATCAGCTCGGCGTAACGCGGCATCAACTCATCCTTGAGATGACCGGCGCCGCGGTCGAGCGTGATCGACTCGATGGCGCGGTGCGCGGCGAGCAGAATCGTGCCGCCGGGCGTCTCGTAGACGCCGCGCGATTTCATGCCGACGAAACGGTTCTCGACCAGGTCGATGCGTCCGATGCCGTTGTCGTGGCCGAGTTTGTTCAGCTTGGCGAGCAGAGGCGCCGGCGAAAGCTTCTCGCCATCGATGCTGACGGCATCGCCCTTGGCAAAGCCGATGCGGATTTCGGTCGCCTTGTCGGGCGCGTCCATCGGCGAGATGGTGCGCTGATAGACGATGGCCGGCGCTTCCTTGGCCGGGTCTTCCAGCACTTTGCCTTCAGACGACGAATGCAACAGATTGGCGTCGACCGAGAACGGCGCTTCGCCTTCCTTGTCCTTGGCGATCGTAATCTGGTGCGCGCGCGCGAATTCGAGCAGGTCCTCGCGGCCCTTGAACTGCCACTCGCGCCACGGCGCGATGATCTTGATGCCGGGCTCAAGCGCGTAATAACCGAGCTCGAAGCGTACCTGATCATTGCCCTTGCCGGTGGCGCCATGACAGACTGCGTCGGCGCCGACCTTGCGCGCGATCTCGATCTGCCGCTTGGCGATCAGCGGCCGCGCGATCGAGGTGCCGAGCAGATACTGTCCTTCATAGACCGTGTTGGCGCGGAACATCGGAAACACGAAATCGCGCACGAATTCCTCGCGCAGATCCTCGATGAAAATGTTTTCCGCCTTGATGCCGGCGCGCAGCGCCTTGTCTCGCGCGGGTCCAAGTTCCTCGCCCTGGCCGAGGTCGGCGGTGAAGGTCACCACCTCGCAGCCATAGGTGGTCTGCAGCCACTTCAGGATGATTGAAGTGTCCAGCCCGCCGGAATAGGCGAGCACGACTTTCTTGACGCTTTTCGTCCTGGCGCTAGCCATTTGAAGTACCGCAGTAAAATGCAAAATCGCGCGGACTATAGGGCCAAAGGTAAACGGCGGAAAGTGCGCGTTCTCAAATTAACCTCACCGCCCGATGCCGCTACTCCGCCCCTGCTGGTTGCGATAATTCTGCATCAAACTGGGTCGCAATCAACGAGGCCAATCGATGTCAAAAGTTAACGCCGCATTCGCCGCCGTTCTTGCCGGCGCCGTTTTCGTTGCCGCCGCGCCGGCATTCGCCGCGCAATGCAATCATAAGGGCGGCTTCAAGAGCTTTATTGCCGATTTCAAAAAGGAAGTTGCGGCCAAGGGCGTCTCGAGCAAGGGCCTCGCCGCTCTTGAAGGCTTGAGCGTCGACGACAAGGTGCTCGCCTCAGACCGTAATCAGAAGGTCTTCAAGCAGAGCTTCGAGGAGTTTTCCGGCCGCATGATCTCCAAGGATCGGCTGGTCAAGGGCGCCAAGCTTCTGCAGCAGCATGCGGAAACGATCAAACGGATCGAAAAGCAATATGGCGTGCCGGGCGCGGTGATTGTCGCGATCTGGGGACTGGAAACCGACTACGGCGTCAACCAGGGAAAGATGTCGGTGGTGCGCTCGGTGGCGACGCTCGCCTACGACTGCCGCCGCACTGACAAATTCCAGGGCGAGCTCGCCGACGCGCTTCGTATCATTGACCGCGGCGATATGGCTTCGGCCGACTTGAAGGGCGATTGGGCCGGCGAAATCGGCCAAACCCAGTTCCTGCCCTCGTCATACGTGAAATATGCCGTCGACTTCGAGAGCAAGGGCCGGCGCGATCTGGTGCATAGTACACCGGACGTACTCGCCTCGACCGCCAATTATCTCAAGAGCCACGGTTGGCAGCGTGGCCAGGGCTGGGGTCCGGGACAGCCAAACTTCGTCGTGATTCAGGAATGGAACAAGGCGGAAGTCTACGCCAAGACCATCGCGCTGTTTGCCGACAAACTCGACGGCGGGCGCACCGGCAAGCGGGCAGACCGCTAAAGCCGCGTCCAGAGTTTTTACTTTCGCTTGCGTCCGAACAATCCGGCGATGAAATCATGAACCGGCATAGCGAAGCGTTCGATCGCCCGCTCGATGCCCGCGTCGGATAACCGGGTGCGTGGCCAACGGTAAATAACTCCGTACGCGACCCAAATAATCAGAAACGTAAACACGCCGGCGAAAATGACATCGCTGACAAAGTGCGCGCCCTGCACCACGCGGACCACAGCCATGCCGGCGCCGAGCGCCAACGACGCCCCATAGGCGAGCGCGCGCCATTGCGGCGGCGCCAAAGCCGCGGGCGCCAACGTCCAGACCGCGCCAGCCACGTCGCCCGAGACAAACGAACAATTCGCGTCGCACGTGCCGCGCGGATCCCACCACGGAACGTACCGTTCGGTGCCGCCGAATTGCGTCACCTCTATGGGCCGTGGCCTGCCCCATTGTTCCTTGAGAAGCACATTGACCAGGAGGCCCGGCCCCAAAACAAGCGTCGAGATCAGGAACACAATCGCCCGGCCCGAGATCAAAAGCTTACGTCGCGGCAGCACCAGCTTGATCACGAGCGCGACGACCGCCGCCCCCACCAGCACCGTTCCGATCCTGAGGCCGATGTCACGGAACCATGACAGCGCCACGTTGAGCCGCAGCGCAAAAACATTATGGGCGGCATCGACGATTTCGTAGAACGGCCGCGCGATGCGCAACTCGATTTCCGGAAAAAGGGCAAACGTCACACCGGTGATGGCGGCGGCGACAAGCGCAATGATCAGCCCGGTGCGGTTCATGCTTTTCCTCTTGTCAGGCCGGTCTAGCCGAGGGCTACAAAAATGGAAAGGCGGCAGGCCTTAGGCCGCGTTATATTGCCGTCATGACAAACCCGCCCGTCGTCGATTTCTGGTTTGAATTCGCATCGACCTATTCCTATCCGGCCGCCATGCGGCTCGGCGGGTTGGCGAAAGCCGCCGGCGTAGGAGTGCGCTGGCGGCCATTTCTGCTGGGGCCGGTTTTCAAGGAACTGGGATGGACGACCTCACCGTTCAATGTCTATCCGGCCAAGGGCCGTTACATGTGGCGCGATCTGGAGCGGATTTGCGAAACGCTTGGACAGCCCTTCGTCAAGCCCGCGCCGTTTCCCCAGAACACCGTGCTGGCTGCGCGCGTCGCGCTGGTCGCGCTGGCGCAGAATTGGGGCGAAGACTTTTGCCGCGCGGTCTATCGCGCCGAATTCGCCGACGGCGGAAACATCGGCGAGCCCGCCGTGATTGCCGGCATTCTCAAAAGTCTCGGTCACGACGCCGACGCCATCATCAAGCAAGCGCAGTCCGATGACATCAAATCCAAATTGCGCACGCAGACCGAGGAAGCCGGCCAGCGCGGCATTTTCGGCGCGCCGAGCTTCGTCACGCCGGACGGCGAATTGTTCTGGGGCAATGACCGGCTGGAAGCCGCTCTCGCGTGGACTACGCGTTAGTTGGCGGACCGCGCCAGGCGCCGGCTCTCCGCCCGGCGATCAGCCAGTAGACCAGCCCGCCGATAATTCCCGCCGCTGCGGCAAGCTGCAAAGCATGCCCCACCGGCACGACGTCGGTTGTGTTGTCCAACCGTGCGGAAATGTCGGAACCGAAATAGGCCGCCAATCCGACCAGCGCGCCGGCAACGCCGTAAAACAGCAGACTGCGCATGCGCATGGCTTCGGCAAAGAGAATCAGCACCAAGGCCGGCAGCGCCGCCGCGGCGCCGACGAAGCTGGTGGCGAAAAATGCAAAGACGAAGAACGTAATGCGCTCGAACGGATCGGAATCGGCGCCCGCCCAATCCGGCGAAATGATGCCGATGGAAAGCACGATCCCCGCCGCCATGGAGGCGGCGATAAGAGCGAAAAAGATGACGATGATGCGGCCGAGAAGAGACATGCAAAACCCTTTTAGCGCAGCGCGACCGCGCCGTCACTCCACCATAGCCATCGCGCGTAGAGCCATGCGCTCGCGGGTGGAGAGCTTCTCGGTCGCGCTTTTGAGTTGGCCACAGGCGGCCAGAATATCGCGGCCGCGCGGCGTGCGCACCGGAGAGGCATAGCCTGCGTCAAATACCACGCTTGAGAATTTCTCGATTTGATCCCAGTCCGAGCATTCATATTTGCTGCCAGGCCAGGGATTGAACGGGATGAGATTGATCTTGGCGTGGATGCCCTTGAGCAGCCGCACCAGCGCCTTGGCATCTTCGATGGAATCATTGACGCCCTTGAGCATGACATACTCGAATGTGATGCGCCGGGCATTGGAGACGCCGGGATAATTGCGGCACGCATCGAGCAGTTCGGCAATCGGATATTTGCGGTTGAGCGGCACCAATTCGTTGCGCAGTTCGTCGCGCACCGCGTGCAGCGACACCGCCAGCATACAGCCAATTTCGGCGCCGGCGCGGTCGATGTTCGGCACAACACCGGAAGTAGAAAGTGTGATGCGGCGCTTGGAAATACTCAAGCCCTCGCCGTCAGCAACGATCAACAGCGCATCGCGCACGGCGTCGAGATTATAAAGCGGCTCGCCCATGCCCATCATGACGATGTTGGTGACGCAGCGCTCGCCGCTCGGCACCACGCCTTCGGTAGGACGCTTACCGCCTGGCCAGTCGCCCATCCGGTCGCGCGCCAGCATGACCTGGCCGACGATTTCGCCGGCGGTAAGATTGCGCACCAGCCGTTGGGTGCCGGTGTGACAGAACGTGCACGTGAGCGTGCAACCGACCTGGCTCGATACGCAGAGCGTGCCGCGTTCGGTATCGGGAATGTAAACACATTCGACTTCGTGTGGACGTTCGCCCTGCACTTCGCCGGGCAGCCGCAGCAGCCACTTGCGGGTGCCGTCTACCGACACCTGTTCGGCGACAACCTCGGGGCGCGCAAGCGTGAAGCGTTCCGCCAATGCGGCGCGCAATTCCTTCGACACGCTGGTCATGGCGTCGAATTCGGTAAAGCCGCGAAAATAGATCCAGTGCCAAAGCTGCTGCACGCGCATCTTGCGTTGCGCTTCCAGCACGCCGATTTCGCCGAGCGCATCGGCCAGGTCGCTACGCGACATTCCGATCAGCGACGGCGTTTCGGGCGCGACATAACGCTCAAGCGGCGTCTTCTCGACGAAGGGCGCGGTTTCAAGTTGCATCGTCATAGACGGTACCTAACACGATCGCAGGACGATGCGGGCGCGCTATTTGCACTCCTCAGTCACCTTGTCGATCGCCTGGGCGAGACCCTTGAGCGCATAGGTATCGGTAGTTTTGGTGCCGCGGCCGGATTCGCTCTTGACCACCAGGTCGGTTCCTTTGCGCATGGCGTCCACCATTTGCGCCTCTTCGGCAGCATTCTTCACCCAGGCGCCGTCGTTCTGTGTGTACATCACGTAATTCGCCGAACCGACCGTCGCTGCGGCATCGTGATTGGGCTTTTGCGTATAGCCGACGATCACCGACACTTCGTTCTTCACCTTCTCGGCAGGACGCGTCGAGATGAAAGCATAAGACGGATCGCGAGGCCGACCGGCCGGCTCGGTGGTCGCCGAGGTTGGCTTGGCGAGCGCAAAGCAGACTTTCTTGCCACCGGGGGCCGCTTTGTAGGCACCCCAGTCGCCGAACTGCCCAAGGAGCACCGCTTGCTCGGTCGGGTCGGATTTGGCTTGCGTGGCGGGTTTAGCGGCGGGCTTGGCCGCCGCAGGCTTGGCAGGCGCAGCCGGCTTGGCCGGCTTTGCATCCTGCGCCCATGCGGCCGAGGACAGCGCAAAAAAAGTCATTGCCAGCACGGCAATGGCAATACGCAGCCAAGAGGTTTTGTTCATCGGGCCCTACTGGTCACACATCAGGAATCGGGTGGCTATTAGCCTATTACAAGCGAAAATCGACAATGTGAAGGCGGAGGCGTGCCACATGATTTGCCGCCGAAAGTTAACGGCCGGTGAGCTGTCTGGCGCCGGGACCGTGCTAGAAACTTGCCCCATTGCCCTGCGCCACCAGAACCCGACCGCCCAAAGATCGTAACCGTTCAAAGATTGTACATGAAAGCCCTGCTCTGCACCCGCTACGGCACACCCGACGACCTCGAATTCGCCGATATCGCCGAGCCCAAGGCCGGGCCCGGCGAGGCCGTGGTGAAAATCCACGCCGCGGCGCTGAACTTCTTCGATACGCTGATCATCGCCGGAAAATACCAGTTCAAGCCGGCACCGCCGTTTTCACCCGCCGCCGAATTCGCCGGCACGGTCGAGAGCGTCGGCGCGGGTGTCACGTCGTTCGAGGCCGGCGACCGCGTGCTCGGCTACATGATCTATGGCGCGGCGCGCGAACGCGTCGCGGTGAGCACCAACAAGCTGATAAAAATTCCGGACTCACTCGATTTCGACCGTGCCGCCGGCGTCTGCATTACGTATGGCACCACCTTTCATGCGTTGAAGGATCGCGCCGCGCTCAAGCGTGGTGAATCGTTGGCGGTGCTCGGCGCAGCCGGCGGCGTCGGCCTCGCCGCTATCGAGCTTGGCAAGATCATGGGCGCGCACGTCATCGCCTGCGCGTCGTCGGATGAGAAACTTGCTTTTGCGCGCAAACATGGCGCCGATGAAGGCATCAATTACGCCAGCGACGATCTCAAGGAGGCCTTGCGGCGCGTCACCGATGGGCGCGGCGCCGACGTGATCTACGATCCGGTCGGCGGGCCTTACACCGAGCCGGCCTTGCGCTCGATCGCGTGGCAAGGACGTTTTCTGGTGGTCGGCTTCGCCGCCGGCGACATTCCGAAGTTGCCGCTCAATCTCGTTCTGCTCAAAGGTTGCAATGTGCTTGGCGTGTTCTGGGGCGGGTTCATCGAGCGCGATCCGGAAGGCCACCGCGCCAATACGCAACAGTTGCTTGAGTGGTGCGTGCAGGGGAAAATTTCATCGCACGTTCATGCCACCTACCCGCTGAAGGACGGCGTGGCCGCACTTAAAGCCATTGCCGCGCGCCAGGTGATGGGCAAGGTGATATTGCGGCCCTAAAGTTTGGCCAAATCTCTTTTCGCCAATTCCCGATGCACCGGTAGCATGTGATCGCTCACGAGCTTGATCGCAATCGCCAGCACCGCGGCATCGTCGGTAAAGCCGATCACCGGCAGCACGTCAGGAATAGCGTCGATCGGCATCACGAAATAGGCGATGGCTCCGGCGAGCGTCGCCTTCACTTGCGTCGGTGTGTCGCGGTCGAAGGCGCAGTAATAGGCCGCCAGGATATCCTCGGCAAAAGGAATGCCCGCGACGACCTGACGAATCTTGCGCCAGAAGCCGCGTTGCAGGGCGCTATCGTCAGCGTGGTCTGTCGCGCGATCGAATGTCATGTGAGCTTATTTGGTGAGCAATTTATGACACCGCAAGGAGGCTTTAACCCGCCAGTTTGTCCATCGCCTCGGCGAGCTTGATGTCGAGTTCGGTGACGCCGCCGGCATCATGGGTTGAAAGTGTCACCTCGACTGTCTTGTAGACATTGAACCATTCGGGATGGTGATCCATCTTTTCCGCCGCCAGCGCCGCTCTGGTCATAAAGCCGAAGGCCTGGTTGAAATCCTTGAAAGTGAATTTCCTGGTGATCGCCTCGCGGCCGGCCACCTCGGACCAGCCGGACAGTTTGGCCAATGCGGATTTGCGGGCATCTGCGGTCAGTTTTTGCGCCATGACAGCCTCGTGCAATGAACGTGCAACTCTGACACGGGATCCGGCTCCGATACTATCTATTCGCGTCGATTTCGGCCCGAATCCTGCATGCCCGGCTGCTGTACGTGACAAAATGGCCGCATATTATTCGCGATAATCCTGCAGGACCGCCAAGTTTGTATCGAGAAGGCATCGGAATGAACAAAATCCATAGGGTTCCACACCCCGGCAAAGCGGTCGCCCGGCCGGCGCCGCCGCCCGCGCTAGTGCATTTCCTCGAACAATGCATGGCGAGGTACGGCGCCGACAATAGCGGCGCCGTTGCGGATTACATTCCGGAGTTGAGCAAGGCCAACCCGGCGCATTTCGGCATCGCGCTGGCCACCATCGACGGCCATGTCTATGAGGCCGGCAACACCGATGTTGAGTTCACGATCCAGTCTATTTCGAAGGCATTCGTATTCGGGCTCGCGCTGGAAATTGCAGGGCACGAGCTTGTCGAAACCAAGATCGGCGTCGAGCCGAGCGGCGAGGCCTTCAACTCGATCCGTCTGACCGCCGACAACCGGCCCTTCAATGCAATGGTCAATGCCGGCGCGATTGCCTGTTCGGGCCTCATTCACAGCGTCGAAGGCAGCTGCGCCTTCGAGCGTGTGCTGGATGCGCTGAGCCGCTTCGCCGGCCGCAAACTTGGCGTCGACGAGGCCGTGTTTGAATCCGAACGCTCGACCGGCGACCGCAACCGCGCCATCGGTTACATGCTGCGCAATTATTCGGTGGTGCAGGGTAACGTCGATGAAGTGCTCGATGTCTATTTCCGCCAGTGCTCCATCTTGGTCACGGCACGTGATCTCGCGGTCATGGCGGGGACGCTTGCCAATAGCGGCGTCAATCCGGTGACCAACGAAAAGGTCATCTCGCCTTACGCGGTGGCGCGCACGCTCTCGGTGATGACCAGTTCAGGCATGTACGACTATGCTGGCGAGTGGGTCTATCGTGTCGGCATTCCGGCCAAGAGCGGCGTCGGCGGCGGCATCATCGCATCGCTTCCAGGCCAATTTGGGCTTGGCACTTTCTCGCCGCCGCTCGACAGTCACGGCAACAGCGTGCGCGGGCTTAAGGTTTGCGAGGCGCTCTCTTCGCATTTCCATCTGCACATGCTCAACCGCACGGTAGATGTACGCACATCCATCATTGCCGACTACGACATCAAGGGAATTTCATCGCGCCGCATGCGCCAGCCGCACGAACAGGCCATTCTCGACGAACATTATCGCGCCATTCGCGTGATCGAGCTTGTCGGAGCGCTGACTTTCAGCAACGCGGACTTTGTGTCGCGTCAATTTGCCGCCGCTGTGCGGCCCGACTTGCTCATCATCGACCTGCGCCGCGTGCCGGCGGTGACGCAAGGCGCCGCAAGGCGCCGCGAGCCTGCTCGCCGACATGGTGCGCGATCTGGCATCGGTGAACGTGACCGCGGTGTTTTGTGGCACCGAGAAAAGCTCCCCGGTGTGGCACACGATTGCCGCCGCGGCAGGGCCCGGCTCTGACACGCGCCGGTTCGACCTGCTGGATGAAGGGATAGAATGGGCGGAAGACCAACTGATCTACCGTCACGGCGGCTTTTCCGATGGCAAGGACGCCTCGCCGCTCAAGGAGCAAGCTCTGCTGGCCAGGATGACGGACGAGGAGATTGCCGATCTCGCCTCGCTTGCCACGGCGCGCGCTTTTCATAACGGCGAAAGCATCATCGCGACCGGCGAACCGGCCAATTCGATCTTTTTCCTGTTGAGCGGGATGGTCAGCGTCAAGCTGGCAAGCGGCGTGCGCCTGGCGAGCTTGTCGCATGGCATGGTATTCGGCGAAATGGCGCTAATCGAGAAAACCCCGGTCGGCGGATGTGTGGGCCGACACATCGGTGAAGTGTCTCGAACTGAGCATCGACCAGTTTGAAGTTTTCTGCGCCCGGCACCGGCACAGCGGCCGTCGCATATCGCACAATCTTGCTTCCCTGCTCGCCAAGCGGCTGATTCAGGCCAACGCCAAAGTCGATCTGCTCAGCGCCTATTGATTGGCGCCGTTTTTCGGCCATTCACGGCGCGTTTAACCATTTCGTCGGGTGCACCCAACAACGGTTGCTTCCGGCCGTTTCGTGACTATATTGCGCCGCAATAGCGAAGTAGAACGAGTCGCGGGCCCCAGCGGGCCCGCGCTTGGTTTCAGGAACCCTTATGAATATTCGTAACATCGCCATCATCGCGCACGTCGACCATGGCAAAACCACGCTGGTCGATCGCTTGCTGCAGCAATCCGGCGCCTACCGTGAGAACCAGCGCGTCGTCGAACGCGCCATGGATTCCAACGACCTCGAGCGTGAGCGCGGGATTACCATCCTGGCGAAGGCCGCCTCGGTGCTCTGGAAAGGCACCCGCATCAACATCGTTGACACCCCCGGCCATGCCGATTTCGGCGGCGAGGTGGAACGTATTCTCAACATGGTGGACGGCGCACTGGTGTTGGTGGACGCCGCCGAAGGTCCGCTGCCGCAAACCAAGTTCGTAGTCTCCAAGGCGCTCAAGATGGGTCTCAAGCCCATCGTCGTGATCAACAAGGTAGACCGCCAGGACGCGCGCCCCGTCGAAGTCATCAACGAAGTGTTCGATCTGTTCGCCGCGCTCGATGCCACTGATGAGCAGCTCGATTTCCCGATTTTGTACGGCTCCGCCAAGCAGGGTTGGATGGCGACCACACTCGAAGGATCGCATGACGACGGCATGCAGCCACTATTCGATCTCGTACTGGCCCACGTTAAGCCGCCGGTGGTGGAGCAAGGTCCGTTCCGCCTGCTCGGCACTATTCTGGAAGCCAACCCCTATCTCGGCCGTCTTGTGACCGGACGCATCACCTCCGGTTCGGTCAAGCCCAACCAGCCGGTGAAAGTGCTCGACCATGACGGCAAGCTGATCGAGAGCGGCCGCATCACCAAGTTGCTGGCGTTCCGCGGCCTTGAGCGCGTGCCGGTGGACGAAGCCGAGGCCGGGGATATCGTCGCCATCGCGGGCCTTCCGAACGCTACCGTCGCCCAGACCATCTGTGATCCGTCGGTGGAAACGCCTATTCCGGCGCAGCCGATCGACCCGCCAACACTGGCGATGACGTTCCGCGTCAACGATTCCCCGCTTGCCGGCACCGAAGGCACCAAGGTCACCGGACGCATGATCCGCGACCGCCTGTTGCGCGAAGCGGAAGGCAATGTGGCACTACGCGTGCGCGAATCCGACGACAAGGACGCCATGGAAGTTGCCGGCCGCGGCGAATTGCAGCTCGGCATTTTGATCGAGCAGATGCGCCGCGAAGGCTTCGAGCTATCCGTGTCTCGCCCGAAAGTCCTGCTCCGCCGCAACGACAGCGGTGAGCTGGAAGAGCCGATCGAAGAGGTCGTCATCGACGTCGATGAAATTCATTCCGGCATCGTCGTACAGAAGATGTCGGAGCGCAAAGGCGAGATGATCGAGCTCAAGCCGTCCGGCGGCGGCCGCGTTCGTCTGGTGTTTTACGCGCCGACGCGCGGCCTGATCGGCTACCAGGGTGAACTTTTGACCGACACCCGCGGCACCGCCATCATGAACCGGCTGTTCCACGCCTATGAACCGCACAAGGGCCCAATCCAGGGCCGCCGCAACGGCGTGCTGATCTCCAACGACAAGGGCGAAGCCGTCGCCTATGCGCTGTGGAATCTGGAAGACCGCGGCCCGATGATGATCGAGCCGGGCTGGAAGGTTTATCCGGGCATGATTGTCGGCGAGCACACCCGCGACAACGATCTCGTGATCAACGTGCTCAAAGGCAAGCAGCTCACCAATATCCGCACCACCTCCAAGGACGAGGCCGTCCGCCTCACTCCGCCGATCCGCATGACGCTGGAAAAGGCGCTGGCCTATATCCAGGACGACGAGCTGGTCGAAGTCACGCCGGCCTCGATTCGCCTGCGCAAGAAGCTACTCGACGAGACCGACCGCAAGCGGGAAGACCGCAAGAAAGAAGCGGCCGCCGAGACGGTCTGAAGGCTCCGCCTTTCGTCGTAAGGGCTGCTTCGAATCAGAATCAATCGAATCAGTGGCGCAGCAATGCGTCCCATTCTGCTACACCGGCGCCGCTCACAGCCGCGCCGCCGGCGCGTGGCGCAGCATCCGCGCGTGCGTTTTTAAGCGGAAGCACGGGGATTTTGCGCCGCCTGTTGCCAGTAATCCACACCGGCAACGCATCGTTAACTATAGGGCTTGAAGGGCGGAGGGTTCGTTGCTTCTATTCAAATATGAGCACGACCCTCATAGAGATTCGCCGCGCCAAGGCATCCGATGCGGTGGACGTCGCCAACACACATGACGAAGCATGGCGCGCGGCCTATCAGGGCATCATCCCGGGCAATGAACTCGACAAGCTGATCCACCGGCGCGGGCCGGATTGGTGGGACAGCGCCATCCGTAAAGGCAGCCGCATCACCATCCTGCAATTCGGCGACCGCATCGCCGGCTACGCCAATTACGGGCGCAATCGCGCGCGCAGCCTGTTTTATGAAGGCGAAGTCTACGAACTCTATCTGCGCCCGGAATTCCAGGGCCTCGGCTTCGGCCGCCGCCTGTTCACCGCCGCGCGCAAGGATCTGGTCCAGAGCGGCCTGAGGAGCCTGGTGGTGTGGGCGCTCTCCGACAACGAGCCGGCGATGGAGTTCTATCGCGCGCTTGGCGGCCGCGCGGTCGCGCGCTCGTCCGAAAAATTCGGCGCCAAGACCCTCGATAAGGTCGCTTACGCCTGGCAGCAGAGCTGAGCGTCACGCCGTAATCTGAAAATCGACAAACTAAATCGCCGGCGCCGGCAGTCCGTTCTGCAGGCAGGCGGCGCGCAAGGTGTTGAGCAGCAGGCAGGCAATCGTCATCGGCCCTACCCCGCCCGGCACCGGCGTGAGCGCGCCGGCGACCGTCACGGCCTCGGCAAAAGCGACGTCACCGACGATGCGTGCTTTGCTGGCCTGTTTGCCTTCTTTGCCCGCAGGACGGTTGATGCCGACATCGATCACGGTCGCGCCCGGTTTGATCCAGTCACCGCGCACCATTTCCGGCCGGCCCATCGCGGCAACCAGCAAATCGGCACGTCGGCATACCGATGCCAGATCGCGTGTCTTTGAATGAGTGATTGTCACCGTCGCATCTTCGGCTAGCAGCAATTGCGCCAGCGGCTTGCCGACGATGTTGGAGCGGCCGATCACCACCGCCTCAAGCCCGGCGAGCGAGGGGTGCACGGTCTTGGCCAGCCACACGCAACCGAGCGGCGTGCACGGCGCCATGGCCGGCAAACCGGCGGCGAGCCGGCCGATATTGAGCGGATTAAATCCGTCCACGTCTTTGGCGGGATCGATGGCGGCAATAACCTTCTGCGAACTGATCTGCGGCGGCAGCGGCAATTGCACCAGAATGCCGTTCACGCGCGTGTCGGCATTGAGCTTTGCGATCAGGTCGAGTAGGTCGGCCTCGTTCACGCTGTCCAGCAAATGCTGATCGAACGCATGCATGCCGGACTCGGTCACGGCTTTCGACTTGTTGCGGACATAGACTTCGCTGGCGGCATTTTTGCCGACCAGCACGACTGCGAGACCCGGCACAATGCCGCGGTCGCGGCGCAGACGGTGCACCGCATCCGTCACCTTGCCGCGTAGATCGGCCGAGATCGCCTTGCCGTCGATGATGCGCGCGGACATATGCAATTATTAGCCTGTCGCTGCGGTCTACTCCAGCACCACGATCCGCGGTGGGCCGCCGCCCCGCTATTGCCGGGCACTCAAAACACGTTCGGATAGATGTACCGAACGATGACGTTTTCCAGGAGCAGGATGAGCAGGATCAGGATCACGGGCGAAACGTCGATGCCGCCGAGATTGGGCATCATCGAGCGGATCGGCCGCAACGCCGGCTCGGTGATACGGAACAGGAAATCGGCCACCATGGCGACAACCTGATTGCGGGTGTTGACCACGTTAAAGGCAATCAGCCAGGACAAAACCGCCGAAGCTATCAGCAGCCAAATATACATTTGCAGAACCAGCAGAATGATATCGAGTAGTGCGCGCATGATTATCGCCCGTTTGAAAACTGGGCGGAAACTAGCCGTTCGCATGGCCTGGAACAAGATGAGGCTTAAAAGTCGTTATCCTTGACAGGCCAGACACCTGGTCCTAAATGGCGGCCACTCGCTTGAAATTGTTCGCAACGGCGGCGTTGCCGTTGCATTGGCGGGGCCATAGCTCAGCTGGGAGAGCGCGTCGTTCGCAATGACGAGGTCGGCGGTTCGATCCCGCCTGGCTCCACCATCCACC
>JAYTFS010000187.1:0-2844 GCA_043734185.1 Pseudolabrys sp.
TATTCCAGCGTCTCCTTCGACATGTGGGGGGCAAGCGCGTCATGGGCATACGGCAAGTTAGGCAGCTCGAACGGCATCGGACTTCTCCTGCGGATACAAACGACTGGGATGCAATGAACTCAGGTGCAACGGGCACCCGGCAGCGGAAGTTCCTTAATTAGGCCGCGTTGCAGGCAAGGGCAACGCCCTACAGGCCGTAAAGACGGTGGTTTCCAGTTTTTAGGCCCGGAGACCGCGCGATCCCGGGTGTCAATGGGACGCCTCGGTGGGGTCCAAACAGCGTTAATCAATCGTAGATTTGCTAAGGCTATAAGAAGGCAGGTTCTTGCGGATGAACCGGAAGGCCGTCACAATTTGGTAACCAATGTGGCTGCCGCCCGCGTATTGGTAGGGGACGGAAACCCGATGACTATTGTTTTGCTGGCTGTCGGTCTCATCGCCGCCGCCATAGGCTTGGTGACGATCGGATTTGGTATTCCAATCAATGCCTTCAGCCTGGGCAACACGCTCATTATTTCTGGCACGATAGCCGTCGCGAGCGGCCTGATCATGATCGGGCTGGCGCTTATCCTTGGTCAGTTGCGGCGGATTGCGGAGGCGCTCAGGGGCAAGGCGCTGGCGCGTGTCCCTGCTGCAGCCGAATCCACCGAAGCGGTCGCACCGGCGTCCCCCCGTGTGATGCCGGCGCCGGCCGCGCTCCAGCCCTCAATCCCCGAACCGCAGATACCAGAGCCGCCCCGCGCGGCCGAACCGCGTGCGCCGGAGCCCCGTTTCCCGGCCACCGCCAGCGAACCGGCGCCCGGTCCGCTGGATTGGCTGCGCGCCAAATCCAAGCCCATGTCGGCGCCCATGATGACACCCATACCTTCGGCGCCCGTGCCGCCCGCCGCGTTCGAACCGCCGATGGTCGAACTGACGGACGAAGCGCCGCTGTCGCCGCGTCCGCCGCAACGGCCGGCGATGCCGCCCGCGGTCGAACCCGCGCTCGAGCCGAAGGTTTGGTCGCCGAGCCGCGATACCGGTTCACTGGAGCCGCGCTTCGCGCCCCGGTCCGAACAACCAATGCCTCGCGCTATGCCTTCAACCATGCCTCAAGTCGAGCCACCGAAGGAAAAGGAACGGTTCGATCTGGTGTGGCCGGATCGCGGCGCCGCGCCGGCTCAGAGCGAGACCAAGGTCGAGGTCAAGCGCGAGCCGGCTGTCGATATGCCACTGCCGCCGATTCCAGCCCGTCCGCGCGAGATGCGGCCGGCCGCCGAGAAGCGCATGCCCGAAATGCTGCGCAAACCGGCCGCAGAACGGGGACCTGCGATCCTGAAGTCCGGCGTCATCGACGGCATGCCTTACACGCTTTATGCCGATGGCTCGATCGAAGCCCAATTGCCGCAAGGCATGGTGAAATTCGCCTCCGTCGACGCGTTGCGCGCGCATCTCGAAAAGCAAGGCTGACCGCGTCGGTCTGAATACAACGCCGGCTCCGCAAGGAGCCGGCGTTGTCGTTTGTGAATTACACTGCGATCGCGGGGCGAATTCTAGGCCTATCTCTTCCGAACCTTGCCGTGTGAAATATTCGCGACAGGTTTGCAGAGATTTGCGCTGGCCTGTACTTGCACAGGGTCAGAGACATTCTATAATTTCTTAGGAATATGCGCTCGATTCGATCCGGCGATGTCTTCGCTAAGATCAACCAAGCACAGGGGCAGCTTTGTCATGGGCGACGCGATCGACACCGCCAACTACCTTGGGCTGACGGCTGAGATCGTCTCGGCTTATGTCAGCAACAACACGGTGGCCTCCGCCGATATTCCGGCGCTGATCAGCCAAGTCCATACGGCGCTGCAACGGGTGTCGAGCGGGGAGGCGCAGGCGTCCACCGAGCCGCTCAAGCCGGCGGTGCCGGTCAAGAAGTCGATCAACCCCGACTTCATCATCTGTCTGGAGGACGGCAAGAAGTTCAAATCGCTGAAGCGTCATCTGCGCACGCAGTACAATATGACGCCTGAGCAGTACCGGGAGAAATGGGGTCTGCCTGCCGACTATCCGATGGTGGCACCGAATTATGCCGCCGCCCGCTCGCAGCTGGCCAAGCAGATGGGACTCGGTCAGCAGCGCCGCCGTCGCCGTTAGCGAGCGTGATCAGTTCGCCGTGGCGAGCGCCGTGCTGGCGTCGCGCCGAACGCGGTCGACCATGGAGCGGAATCCGTTCGAGCGTTGCGGGGTAAGGTGGTCACGTAACCCGAGCTTTTCGAACAAAGCGACGGCGTCGGTGGAGAGGATGTGCTTGGCGCCTTTGCCGGAGTACAGCGCGAACAGGATTGCGATCAGTCCGCGTACGATATGGGCGTCGCTGTCGCCTTCGAAGGCCAGTACCGGGCCGTCACTGCCATTCGGCTTGACGGACGTCGAAAGCCACACCTGGCTGGCGCACCCCCGCACCTTGTTGGTGTCGTTGCGGGCGGCTTCCGGGAGCGGCGGTAGCGCACGGCCAAGCTCGATCAGATAGCGGTAGCGGTCGTCCCACTCCTCCATCAGCTCGAAATTCTCAATGATCTCGGCGACCGACGGTTGTTCCATGGCCCCTATATAGGGCGGCCGGCCGCGCCGGTCGAAGAAAAACGGCCAAGAAATCGGCCAGAAATCCGCCAAGAAATCCGCCAAGAAATCGGTCAGGAAATGGGTCAGGAAATCTGGAGACGAACCCAGGATGGAAAATCAGGCCCTACGATGAGGCGCCTTGCGCGGCAACGGAACTTGTTCGCTGCGCACCGGCATCGGGCCCTGCCAGGCGGCGTCGAGGTCGCCAGCCTTCAGCGTGTTCTGCGAGCCAGGCGAGGCGGGCACCGT
>JAYTFS010000188.1:0-7691 GCA_043734185.1 Pseudolabrys sp.
TCGCATGGTGCCATGAATTAAGGATATTGCTGCACAGTCAAGCCTTGAAGCCGCCACCTCCGAAAGTGCATAGTGCCCGGCCATGAAATCCGACAAACCAAAAGCTGATTCGTTGTTCGACAAAATCCGGGTCAAACCGGATAAGGACCGGCGCGCCAAGACCGCTGGCCCGGCCTGCGAATGGCATGGCTGCAAGGAGAAGGCGACCAACAAGGCGCCCAAGGGCCGCGGTTCCGACAAGGACTACTGGAACTACTGCCTCAAGCACGCGCGCGAATACAATCAATCGTACAATTTTTTTGCCGGCATGAACGATGCCGCCGTGCTGGCATTCCAGAAGGACGCGCTCACGGGGCACCGCCCGACCTGGAAAATGGGCACCGGCAAGCAAAAGATTCGTCCCGATCTGGGCGCGCTAGGCCCCGGCGACGATCCGTTCGGCCTGTTCGGCGCGGGCATGAAGACCGAGCAGAAAAAGCAGACCGAACGGCGCCAGATCCGCAACGCCGAACGCAAGGCGCTGGACCGGCTGGGGCTCGATGTCGGCGCCACGCCGGCGCAGGTGAAGGTCCGCTTCAAGGAGTTGGTGAAGCAGTTTCATCCGGACGTGAATGGCGGCGACCGCTCCACCGAGGACCGGCTGGTGGAGGTCATCCAATCGTACAACTACCTGAAATCGGCCGGCTTCGGCTGACCGCCTCGCTGGCGCGGCAAGCAGCCCAGCCCCGCCTTTCCGGCGGGGCAGCTAATACCTATCTCATTGATATAATTGATGGTGTTATTCGCCGCCCCTGGGTTTTTTGCATCGCGGGCGTCTGCTAGGTTGGCGCTATCAGCCGGACCGTAATAGTCGGACCCGCATCAGGATGTCGGGGGAATCCCGATGCCCACGGAGGATCAATGACTGCCGCAGTACAAGAAGTTGCTGGCCTTCCCGACATGAAAGTGTCGATCCGCCAGGTTTTCGGGATCGACAGCGATTTGGAAGTTCCGGCTTACTCCAAGCCCGACGAGCACGTGCCGGACCTCGACCCGGACTATCGGTTCGACCGGCCGACCACGCTCGCCATCCTCGCCGGTTTTGCCAAGAACCGCCGCGTGATGGTCACCGGATATCACGGCACGGGAAAGTCGACGCATATCGAACAGGTCGCCGCGCGGCTCAATTGGCCCTGCGTGCGCGTCAACCTCGACAGCCACATCAGCCGCATCGATCTGATCGGCAAGGACGCCATCGTCATCAAGGACAATCAGCAGATCACCGAATTCCGCGATGGCATTCTGCCCTGGGCGCTCAAGAACAATATCGCGCTCTGCTTCGACGAATATGACGCCGGACGTCCGGACGTGATGTTCGTGATCCAACGCGTGCTGGAAGTGTCGGGCAAGCTCACGCTGCTCGACCAGAACAAGGTGATCAAGCCGCATCCGGCGTTCCGCCTGTTTGCGACGGCCAATACCGTGGGCCTCGGCGATACGTCCGGCCTCTATCACGGCACCCAGCAAATCAACCAGGGCCAGATGGACCGCTGGTCAATCGTCACCGCGCTGAATTATCTGCCGCACGACAACGAAGTCGAGATCGTTCTGGCCAAGGCCAAGCATTATCGCAACGAGCAGGGCCGCGATGTCGTCAACAAGATGGTGCGGGTCGCCGATCTGACGCGTAACGCTTTCATGAACGGCGACATCTCGACCGTGATGAGCCCGCGCACCGTGATCATCTGGGCGGAGAATTCCGAAATCTTCAACGATATCGGTTTTGCCTTTCGGCTCACCTTCCTCAATAAATGCGATGAGCTGGAGCGCCCAATCGTCGCCGAATTTTATCAGCGCTGCTTCGGGGTCGAACTGCCGGAATCCTCGGTGAACGTGGCGCTGTCTTGAGTTTTACCTCGCTCCATTAACGGGGCGAGGGAGAAGAGCAATGGCGTCCAACACAATAAAAAGTAAATTGTCGTCGAAGGAATCGCCGACCGAACCGTTCAAGCGGGCGGTTTCGGGTTGCTTGCGCGCGCTCGCCCGCAAGCCCGATCTGGAAGTGTCCTTCGCCGCCGAACGTCCCGGCCTGATGGGCGGCAAGGTGCGGCTGCCGGAACCGCCGCGCAAGCTCAGCAAGGCGGAAGCCGCGATCGTGCGCGGCAATGCCGATTCGATTGCCTTGAAAATTGCCTGCCACGATCCGGCGGTGCATCGCCGGTTGCAGCCGGCCGGCCAGCAGGCGCGTGCGGTGTTCGAGGCGGTCGAGCAGGCTCGCGTCGAGGCGATCGGCGCGCGGCGCATGGACGGCGTCGCGATGAATCTCACCGCCATGCTGGACGACAAATTCCATCGCGGCAAATTCGACGACATTACCGACCGCGCCGACGCCCCGATCGAGGACGCGCTGGCCTTGATGGTTCGCGAGCGTTTGACGGGTCTTCCCCCGCCGGCTGCGGCCAGGAAGCTGGTCGACCTCTGGCGGCCGCTGATCGAGGAGCGCGCGGGAAAAAATCTCGACCAACTCGAAAACCTGGTCGAGGACCAGCGCCATTTCGGCGATGCGGTGCATGATCTGCTCGACGCGCTCGAAATGGGCGAGGATCGCAGCCGTGATTCCGAGGACGAGGACGAGGAAGGCGAAGAGGACAAGCGCAAGCAGGAATCGGGCGAAGACGGCGAGGCCGCCGATTCGGACGAAATGCAGCGCACCAGCATGGAGGACAGCCAGTCGTCCTCCGAGGACATGCCCGATTCCGCCGCCGAAGCGGTCGATTCACCGACCGCCGACATGGCCGACGACAGCGACATGGGCGATGCCGAAACGCCGGGCGAACCGCAGCGGCCGCGCCAGTTCGGCGCCAACGAGCCGCGCGGGCCGGATTACCGCGCCTTCACGCAGAAGTTCGACGAGACAATCGCCGCCGAAGAGCTGTGCGAGCCGGAAGAACTCGATCGCCTGCGCAGCTATCTCGACAAGCAGCTTTCGCATCTGCAGGGCGTTGTGGCGCGATTGGCCAACCGGCTGCAGCGCCGGTTGATGGCGCAGCAGAATCGCTCCTGGGAGTTCGACCTGGAAGAAGGCCAGCTCGATCCGGCGCGGCTGTCGCGCGTCATCACCGATCCGCTGCATCCTTTGACCTTCAAATCCGAGAAGGACATGCAATTCCGTGACACCGTGGTGACGCTGCTGCTCGACAATTCCGGCTCGATGCGCGGCCGCCCGATCACGGTCGCCGCCACCTGCGCCGATATTCTGGCGCGCACGCTCGAGCGCTGCGGCGTCAAGGTCGAGATCCTCGGCTTCACCACGCGGGCCTGGAAAGGCGGCCAGGCGCGCGAGCATTGGCTTACCGCCGGCAAGCCGGCCAACCCGGGCCGCCTCAACGATTTGCGCCACATCATCTACAAGTCGGCCGACGCGCCGTGGCGGCGCGCTCGCAAGAATCTGGGCCTGATGATGCGCGAGGGCCTGCTCAAGGAAAACATCGACGGCGAAGCTCTCGACTGGGCGCATAAGCGCCTGCTCGGCCGCACCGAGCAGCGCAAGATTTTGATGATGATCTCCGACGGCGCGCCGGTCGACGATTCGACGCTTTCGGTCAATCCTGGCAATTATCTCGAGCGCCATCTGCGCTGGGTGATCGAGGAAATCGAGACCCGTTCGCCGGTCGAATTGATCGCCATCGGCATCGGCCACGACGTGACGCGCTACTATCGCCGCGCCGTCACCATCGTCGATGCCGAGGAACTCGGCGGCGCCATGACCGAAAAACTGGCCGAGCTGTTCGAGGAAACAACGGTGGCCGAGCGTCCCAAGCGCCGCCCGCGCCGGCGCGTCGCTTGAGGTTGCGGCACCGCGGCTGGCGTATCGGCGGCGCGGCGCTGGCCGCGCTGTTTCTGGTCGTTGCCACGATCGCCATTGCCAAAACCTTGCGCGTTAGCGCGGCACCGACGCGCATCACGGTCCAGTCCACGCCGATCCCTTCTTTCGACAATGCCGACCCGTCGCGAACGCGGTTCGGCGCGCTGGAATTCCGCGGCGGGCTGGTGCTCACCTCGAAGCACGAAGCCTTCGGCGGTATTTCCGGCCTCACCATCGAGCCCGACGGCGTGCGCTTCCTCGCCATCACCGACAATGGCTCGTGGCTGCGCGGCCGCATCGAATACCAGAACGGCAGGCCCGCCGGCATCGCCGGCGCCGAGATGGCGCCGATCCTCGGCGCGGACGGCAATCCGCTCGCCGCGCGCGGCTGGTACGATGTTGAGGCGCTCACCGAACTCGACGGTCTGCACTACATCGGCATCGAGCGCGTCGAGCAGATCGTGCGCCTGAATTACCGCAAGGACGGCCTGCTGGCGCGCGGCGAGCTGGTCCCGGTGCCGCCCGACTTCAAGACCTTCGACCACAACGCCAGTCTGGAATGCCTGGCTGCCCCGCCGAAGGGCTCGGCGCTTGACGGCAGCCTCATCGTCATCACCGAGCGCAGCCTCGATGCCGCCGGCAACCATCGCTCGTTTCTGATAAAGGGCAGCAAAGTCGAGCGCTTCAGCGTGGCGCGCAGCGACGACTTCGATGTCACCGACTGCACCATGCTTCCGCCCGGTGATCTGCTGCTGCTGGAGCGCCGTTTCACGCAGGCGCGCGGGCCTGCGATGCGCATCCGGCGCATTGCGCTGGACGCCATCAAGCCGGATGCGCTGGTTGACGGCAAAATTCTGATCGAGGCCGATCTCGGTTACCAGATCGACAACATGGAAGGCATCGCGGTGCATCGTAACACCGCCGGCGAAACCATCATCACGCTCGTTTCGGACGACAATTTTTCCTTCATCCAGCGCAATCTGCTGCTACAATTTGCGCTGGTGGGGGAGTGAAAAACTAATGCCCCGCTTTCGCGGGGCATGAAACTTAAATCCAATTGGAGCGAAGCTTAGGCGACCGGCTCGGCCGCGGCTTTCTTCTTGGCGATCTGGCGCTTGAGATCGAGCATTTTGGGTGCGAGCTCGGCGTCCTTGGCCTTGAGCAGGAAGGCGTCGAGCCCGCCACGATGGTCCACCGTCTTGAGTGCGTTGGCCGATACGCGGGCGCGCACGCTGCGGCCGAGCGCGTCCGACATCAGCGTGACGTTGCGCAGGTTCGGCATGAACCGGCGCTTGGTCTTGATGTTGGAGTGGCTCACTTTATGGCCGGAGAGCGGTTTCTTACCGGTCAGATCGCATCGCCATGACATGGCTCGTTCCTCAAATAGCGCCAGCGCTAAAGCAGCCGGTATGGACATTCATATGGGAAGATGGCCGGACGTATAGAGAGAGGGGTGAGAGGCGTCAAGGCGAGCATTTGAGCCGTTTTTTGACCTTCCGGCGCTGGCTTTATGACGGACTTGCGATCCCGCAAGGGTGATCTGCGCCGGACAATCACAGATTCGACGTTTTTTCCGCCGACGAGACAGTCTCGCCGACAGGCGCAATCCTGTGTGTCATTTGTCTTCGCTCGCGCAGAGCCCTTGCGTGCCGGATTGCCGTGCTGGTGTTATGGACCGGCGCCTGCTCGGGATCGTGATCCCGGCGCGGCGCACAGGAGGATGGAACTTGGTGCGGACGCTCTTGGCGCGGACATCGCGGCAAACCCCACGATGCATGCTGCTGGCCACGCTTGCCGCCACCGCACTGTCGGCTCCGGGCTCGCCTGCCGCCGCCCAGGGCAAGCTCGACGCGCAATACACCGTGACGCTGGCCGGCATTCCCATCGGCAAAGGCGACTGGGTCATCGACATTGCCGACACCCGGTACACCGCGACGGCAAACGGCAGGACCGCGGGTTTGCTCAGGGCATTCAGCAGCGGCGAGGGCACCAGCGCCGCACACGGTACGCTGCAAGCCGGAAAGTTGTTGTCTTCGATCTTCTCGTCCGTAATCACCTCCGGCAAGAAGAAGGACGAGACGCGGCTCACCACCGTCAACGGTAACGTCAAGGATGTTTTCGTCGAGCCGGCGGACGATCCCGACACCGAGCGTGTGCCGATCACCGAAGCGCATCGTCACGGCGTTCTCGATCCGATGACGGCATCGCTGTTATACGTGCCCGGATCGGGCGATCCTTTGTCGCCGGAGGCCTGCAGGCGCACCACGTCGATTTACGATGGCCGGCTGCGCTACGACCTACAGCTTGTTTACAAGCGCATGGACAAGGTGAAGGCGGACAAAGGCTATGACGGTCCGGCGCTGGTCTGCGCCCTCTATTTTACCCCGGTCGCCGGCTACATCCCGACACGCAGCGCGATCAAATACATCGCCAAGCTGCGCGAGATCGAGATCTGGTTGGTGCCGATCGCCGGCACCCGCGTGCTGGTGCCGTTCCGCATCGACGGTCCGACGCCAATCGGTCACGCGGTGCTGGAAGCCACCCAATTCGTTTCAGTCGCGATCCCGACCCGCGCCTCGGCCAATGGGTCGAAGTCGACGCAGTAGGCTACCTCAGGGTGACGGACATCGGGATTGACTCTCGTCATGAACCAGTTTCGCCCGTTGTTAACGCTTTCGCGTCCTTCAAACGCGGCAAAATCTGCCTAGGTTACTCGATCTTGTGTGACTCGGTAGCAGCTCATCCAGATGTCGCCGTGAACGAACGCATACGAGGCCGGAGTCAGTGATTCGGGCGCGTTTCGTTCCAGACTCGTTCTATTGCTTAACCGAAGCCATGCTTTCCGTCGCATTGTGATACAGAACCGCTTCTGCCCGAGTTGGATTGCGTAATGGCCATTTCGTTTTCCCCGCAGCAAAGCCGAAATGCGCGCGCCCGCGGCGCCGGCGTCACCGCGGTGCTGGGCCCCACCAATACCGGCAAGACCCATCTCGCCATCGAGCGCATGCTGGCGCACTCGTCGGGCATGATCGGCCTGCCGCTGCGGCTGCTGGCGCGCGAGGTCTACAACAAGGTCGTCGACCGCGTCGGCAAGGACGCGGTGGCGCTGATTACCGGCGAGGAGAAGATCAAGCCGCCGAACCCGCGCTTTTGGGTATCGACCGTCGAAGCCATGCCGCGCGATCTCGATGTGGCGTTCCTGGCGATTGACGAGGTTCAGCTCGGCGCCGATTTCGAACGCGGCCATGTCTTCACCGACCGCATGCTCAATTTCCGCGCCCGGGAGGAAACGCTGGTGCTGGGCGCCGCCACGATGCGGCCGATGGTCGAAAAACTGCTGCCGGGCGCACACATCATCAGCCGGCCACGGCTGTCTATGCTTACTTACGCCGGCGAGAAAAAGCTCACCCGATTACCGTCGCGCTCGGCCATCGTCGCATTCTCGGCCGATGAAGTTTACGCCATCGCCGAGTTGATCCGGCGCCAGCGCGGCGGTGCTGCCGTCGTATTGGGCGCGCTCAGTCCCCGCACAAGAAATGCGCAGGTCGCGCTCTATCAGTCCGGCGATGTCGATTATCTGGTGGCGACCGATGCCATCGGCATGGGGCTCAATCTCGACGTCAATCATGTCGCCTTTGCCTCCGACCGCAAATTCGACGGTTACCAATTCCGCAAGCTCAACCCGGCTGAACTGGCACAGATCGCCGGCCGTGCCGGCAGGGCGACGCATGACGGCACTTTCGGCACCACCGGGCGCTGCGACCCCTTCGAGCCGGAGTTGGTTCAGGCGCTGGAGAGCCGCAACTTCGAACCGGTCCGCATGCTGCAATGGCGAAATAGCGATCTG
>JAYTFS010000189.1:0-2523 GCA_043734185.1 Pseudolabrys sp.
TCCTTCCGGATCTGACCCGGTTGGCGAGTGGCTCGTCCACCGCCAACCTCCCGTTCCTATATCGGGCCAACGGCGCGAGAAAGCAAGCAGACCAGCCGCCGCTCTGCTAGCTTTCCTCCGAAAGAATTGCACGGAAAAGCTCAATGATATCCGATGCTCACAACGACTGGTCGCTCGACCCCGAACTTGCCCGCGACACCGTGGCGCTGGGCGATCTGGCGTTGTCGCGCGTCCTGTTGGCGGACGATTCCAACTATCCCTGGCTGATCCTCGTGCCGCGCCGGCCGGGCATCACCGAGATCATCGATCTTCCGGAAAATGACCAAGTCCAACTCCTGGGCGAGGTCGCCAGCGCCGCCCGCGTGCTCAAATCCGTCACCGAATGCGAGAAGCTCAATATCGCGGCGCTCGGCAATGTAGTTGCGCAACTGCATGTGCACGTCATCGCCCGCTCGCATAGCGATAAGGCCTGGCCAAAGCCGGTGTGGGGTGTGGTCCCACCCGCCGCTTACAACCCGCTGACGCGCAACGGCCTTGTCAGCGCGCTGCGGCGCGGACTTCAAATCGAGGGCAATCGCGACTAGGCTGTCCGCGCCCTAACGGAGTCTCGTCATGACCTTCCGCATCGCCGTCGTGCAGCCGATCGCCAACCCGATTGGCGAAGATGAAAAGAACGTCGCCGATGCTGTGAACTTTATCGCCCGCGCCAAGGCGGAAGGCGCCGACTTCGTCTGTTTTCCGGAAACCTACCCCGGACCGTGGCGCATGCCGGCTTCGTTCGATCCAACGCCGCGGCTGGCGGAAGCAGCTAGCAAGCACGGCATCAACGCGATCTACGGCACCATCGAGCCGCTCAGCCATAATGAAGGCACCGCCTACAATCTGATCTGCATGGCTTACGGCGACGGACGCCCTCCGGTGAGCTATCGCCGCACCCATCCGAACGGTCCGTGGATCTATACCGGCGGCAAGTGGTGGGAATTCCAATATGTCGCCGGCAACGAGTTTCCGGTGTTCGATACCAAGCAGGGCAAGGTCGGGCTGGCGATGTGCAGCGAAGCCTACATGCCAGAGGTTACGCGCGCCCTGGCGCTGCGCGGCGCCGAGCTGATCTTCATGCCGGCCGGAACCGACAAGGGGAAATTGTGGGCGAGTTGGCGCAATTTGATCTGGTCGCGCGCCATCGAGAACCTGGCCGTCGTCGTGACCACGCAAAATCTATTCAGCCATTCCGAGCGCGGGCTCGCCATGGTGGCGGCGCCCGAAGAAATCATGTTCGAGAGCCCCGCGGCTGGCTTGTTCATGGTCGACGTCAGCCTCGACCGCGCGCGTGAAATGCGCGCTTCCACCGACAGTGTTACCTCTTCCGCCAATTATGGCGCCAAGCAGGGCGTGCTCGGACCGCAATGGCAGCGGCCGGAATTGCGCGAGACCATGTATCCGCGTTTGCCGGGCCAGGCTGCGGAATAGTCCGTCTCGATTGCACCTTTGGTGCAACCGTGCTTGTTTCCGCGACGCATGCCCCCTCGCCCCGATCTCGGTCCGAAACCCCGCCTCGGATATGCCGACAGCCGCCTTGAGCGCGCCGCAGAACTGCGCACCGACGCCGCCGCCTTGAAGGCGCTCGCGGAAGGCGCGAAAGCCGGCGCCTATGTCATCGGCGGCGACCTTATCGTCATGAAAAAGGGCGCGCCGCTCAACGAGCCGCTCTTCACCATGCGCGCAGCCCAGGCACTCGGGCCCGCGACCGAAACCATCTTCCTCGGCACCCTCGATGGCGCCGGCCGGTTCGGTTTCGGCATCGCGCCAACGGCGGCGGAAGCGCTCAAGGCCCGAAACGAATTCCTCGTGACTGACCTGCGCTCGATCGCGGTGCAGGGCCTGGTCGATGCCGACCATCTGCCGCCGATCGCGGAGGCCAAGGCCGTGCTGCATTGGCACGCACGCCATCGCTTTTGCCCGAATTGCGGCATGGCGACGCAGGCTGTCGATGGCGGCTGGAAGCGCACCTGCCCGCAATGCAAGGCCGAACACTTTCCGCGCACCGATCCGGTCGTGATCATGCTGGTGGTTGAGGGCGACCGCTGCCTGCTGGGACGTTCACCGCGCTTCGTGCCGACCATGTGGTCATGCCTCGCCGGCTTCATCGAGCCGGGAGAATCGTTCGAGGATGCCGTGCACCGCGAAACCCGCGAAGAAGCCGGCATTTCCTGCGGGCGCGTGAAATATTACCGCTCGCAGCCGTGGCCGTTTCCAACTTCGCTGATGATCGGCTGCCATGCCGAGGCACTGACCCGCGATATTGTGGTCGACCGCGCGGAACTTGAGGACGCCCGCTGGTTTAACAAAGACGAGGTCGTGACGATGATGCAGCGCAAGCACGCACAGGGGCTTACAACGCCGCCGCCGGTGGCGATCGCGCATCACATCATCCGCGCCTGGGTGGAAGACGAGATCCGCTTTGACTAAACCTGCTCCGAGGATTCTCTGCGCCGGCGGCGCCGTGCAGGACATCGTCATGCG
>JAYTFS010000190.1:0-10032 GCA_043734185.1 Pseudolabrys sp.
GCGCGTCAGCTCAACGAACGACCCCGTGAGACCTTGCAATTTGAAACCCCAGCAGAGAGATTCAACGCCTGTGTTGCGTCGATCGGTTGAGCCGGCTGCACTTAACGGACAATTCGACGGGACTCGCGTTTGTCCGCTTTTGGAGTAACAGCAGACATTGGTCGGCTTTTGCGGGAGTGGGCTAGGTCGCGAATGACCCATTGCGGACATCTTCGGCAGAGTACATTTTTAGTTTATGACAGAATTAGCCGAAGCCATTGTTGGTCACTACGAACGCCATGCAACCGATTGGGATTCCGACCGCCGAAAGAGTGGTTGGAACGATAAGCATTGGCACGACCGTTTTGTCCAAGGTCTGCCGGAACACGCCAGTGTTCTCGACCTGGGCTGCGGCGGAGGGATGCCGGTCGCCGCAAACTTGGTCGGCCACGGCCTACGTGTGACCGGCGTCGATAGCTCGCCAACATTGATCTCCCTGTCTCGTAGCCGTCTTCCAGATCAAGATTGGGTCGTCGCGGACATGCGAGCCTTATCCCTAGGACGAACGTTTGACGGCGTGCTGGCATGGGACAGCTTTTTTCATCTAAAGCCAGATGACCAGCGTGAAATGTTTCCCGTGTTCGCTGCACATGCCGCGAAGGCTGCTTCAATAATGTTTAACACCGGTCCGATGTATGGAGAGGCTATAGGCTCCTATCGAGGTGACCCCCTCTATCATGCCAGCCTTGATCCCACCGAATACGAGGACCTGCTGGCTGCTTCCGGGTTCGATCTTATTGCTCACGCCGCTGAAGACCCGCAAGCTGGTGGGCGGACCGTTTGGCTCGCCCGCAGAGTAGCCTAGAGGTAATGTCGGCTATTGGCACTTAGCGACATTTCGCCGAGCCGCGAAATCTGGTCGCTATTGGACCAAAGCGGACAATGGCTGGTATCGACGCTGAACGGCTCCGTCGCGAATGACCCGTCAGCGACATTCGACCAAGAATTGCAGGACTACCGCGTCGAGCCGGGCCAGGACGGACATCGCTACCGGTCTCCATTGAGATTACAATGTTGTATTGCAATCCATAGAACGAGATAATGCGGAGTGAAATTGCCGACCGTTTCTCGGGAGAGAGCGATAAAAACGCGATATTCCATGTTTGCCGGCTATAACGCTTGGTGCAACGAACGGCTCTATGATGCCGCCGCCAAAGTGTCGAGCGCTGACTATCGGCGGAGATGATTACCCACCCGGACTCTTACGATCCGGCATTGACGATAGTCCTACGCGTAGGAATCTTGATAGGAGTAGCGGGGACGATAGGCGCGATAGCCCCCATCGTAACGCCGGCCGACCTGCTGATCATGTCGCGCGCGCTGGCAAAGCTTGGCGCGCAGAATACGGCGGTCTTTATCGCGCTCGCCGCCGAAGTCGGTTCCCGCAATGTGGCGTTCTACCAGCGCAGCCATGCTGAGTTGCTGGCGGCGCATAGTACCGAACTTGGTGGCATCGCTCGTTTTATTACTGTTGCCGGCCGCGTTGTCGCCGTGACCCGCAGTGGCAACGTGGTCGCGGCCTTTACCTTCGACGGCCTCGTCTGGACACCCGTTCCGCAACGTACCTTCCGTGAAGTGACCGCCGAGCTACCACGCGGCGCAGGGCCTCCGGTATTCGCCACCACCGGAGCGGTAACGCCGATGGCTGCCGCCGAAATAGGCAAGCTTGGCTGGAAAGTCGTTCACCTTAAGCCGCCGCACTGACGCGGGAACCAATAGATCGCCAAAGCGTTGGTGGGTATCGCATGTTTTGCGATGATCTACGCTCAAACCATCGGGATTTTGCCATGGCTCTCCGAACGCTTTCCGCGGGCAATGCATTGCGAAGCGCGGCCGTCGTTCTTGCCGTTTCGCTGGCAGCGACCATCGCGCATACCGAAGCCCTTAGCCCGTTCACCAAGCTGGCGGGTCAATGGGCCGGTAGCGGCACCATCGAGCTTTCCAACGGCGCGCGCGAGGCCATCAAGTGCCGTGCGTCCTACGACGTGCTCGAGGAAAAAAATAATCTTCAGCTGAGCATTCGTTGCGCCAGCGACAGTTACAATTTCGACATGCACGCCAGCGCGACCTTGGCCTCAAGCGCCGTCAGCGGCAGCTGGAATGAAGTAACCCGCAACGTAGCCGGAAAAATTTCCGGCACGGCGCAAGGCGATCATATCGATGTAGTGGCCGACAGTTCGGCGTTTTCAGCCAGTCTTGCCTTGACGACGCGCGGCGACAAGCAGTCGGTCGTCATCAAGTCCAAGGAAGCCAACACCACCGTCAAAGGCGCGACCATCAGCTTGCAGCGCAGCTAACGCATAGCGCGGCGACCATTCCTCAAAAAGCGTCGGCTTTCCGCCGGCGTTATTTTTTGATCTTGAGCGCGAGCGTTTTTCTAAACTTACGATCGCGTTTCAAATGCCACTCGCGGCTCATGGCCTCGCGGCTGGTGGAAAACCATTCCGAATGCAGCAGCACCCAGGCGCGTCCGCGTGTCGTGCGCGCGCCCTTGCCGGCATTGTGCTTGGCAAGGCGCCGCGCGACATCGTTGGTCCAGCCGACATAGGTCAGATGGCGCGTCTTTGTCGATGTGCCGAGCACGTAGACGAAACAGTCCATTCGCGCGAGATCTCGAAAAGGAGGGCGCCGGTTTCCCGCCTACGCGAAGCCCGCTTCGGCGGGCGAAGGTAGGTCGGAAAAAATCACGCGCCAAACAAAATTGCGTCGCGGATCAAACTCTAAGTAGGCGTCGTCAGCGCAGACCGTTGAAGCGGCTGTCGAAGGTGCCGACTGGCACGACGGGCGCTGCGCCAGTCAGCAAACCATTGGTAGGTGCCGGCGGTGGCGCGGCCGAAAAAGCGGTGCGGATTTCGCGGTCAGGCGCACGGGCAGGCTCTGCCTGCTTGATGGCGCGCGGCGTTGGCGCGGCGATTAGCGCATTGTTCTCGGCCGGTTTCGGTGCCGGCGCGTTGGCGGCGACTTCCTTGGGCGCGGCATCACGTGGCTTGGGAAGCGCGGCCGAGGCGGCGGCGGTGCGGGCTGTGCTGTCGCGATTTTGTTTGGCGGCGACTTCCGTCTTGCTGCCGCGCAGATTGACCGGCTCGCTTACGGCCGCAGTTTGCGTGGGCGCAGGCTCTGATTTGTTGCCGCCGAACATATTGCCCAACAGGCCGGCGATCGTCGGCTGCTCAGGTGGCGCTTCGCCTTCCTTCGGCAGCGGCGCGGGTGTCGGCATCCGCACGCTCGCCATCACGACCGGCTGGCCCGCCGCCGGCTGCGGCGTCTCGACAGCAGTGGCCGGCGGATTGGGCGTGCGAGGCAGCGCGCCTGGCGCCTGCATATTGCCGGCGACCTGATAGGTGCGGCCGTTATTGTCGAATTCGTTATGGGTCGCGAGCTTGGAGGCAAACACCGGGTTCATGCCGCCATCGATGCCATGGCGATCCGGCACGACGGCGACGTTGTGGGCGATGTGCTCGGCCATCTTGAACTGCTCTTGGCGGCGGTGCTCGAGCACGGCATCGGCGACATTTTTGTCGAGCTGATAGACCGGGCAGGCGCCCTTGGCGTCGAACCTGAACGGCTTGGAGGAATTTTCAGGCGGGGCTGCGTCGAACACGTATCGCTTCTCGCAGACCGCGACCTTGGGTTCCTGCTTGGTGGCTTCGAAGTTGTCGTAGCCTTCCTTGAGCATCTTCCAGAACGCAAAGTTTAGATTGTTGCGATGCTTGGCCATGTTCAGCGCCGTCATGCGGAACGGAAACGCCTGCAGCTGGAAAGCATTCTGTCCGCCGAAAAACGACTCGCGCGCTAGCGCGTAGATTTCCTGAATCTGCTCATCCGTCATGGCGTAACAGCCGCGCGACGAGCAGTCGCCATGCACCATCAACTCGGAGCCGGTGTAACCCCAAGCACGGTCATAGGTGTTGGGAAAGCCGGTGTTGAAGGCGAGGTAATAATTTGAGGCCGGATTCATCTGTCCCGGCGTGATGGTGTAGAAGCCCTCGGGCGCCTGGCGGTCACCTTCCTTCTTCTTCGGGCCGAGATCGCCCGACCAGCGGCAGATCGGAAAAGTCTTGAGCAGCGCGTATTCGCCGCTGCGATTCTTTTTCCAGATCTCCATCTCCGCCTCCTCCTTGAAGATGCGGGCGAGGATCGGAGAATCCTTGTCCATCTGCTTCGCCTCGATTTCGGCGAGCGTTCTGTCGGAGATCGGGGCCTGCGAGCGGCCGGTCGGCACAATGGATTCGGGATTGCAGCCGGCAAGGGCAATCGCCGCAGCGACAGCCGCGGACGCCAGTAGCGCTCGTGCGTAGGGTCGATTCAAACGCAACTCCCCAGACGGGCGGGCCCTCATTGAGACATCGTTATCCTTAAGATGTGGCCTCCGCAAGGCAAACCCGCCTATCCCCAACTACCCGTAAGCCTATGGTGAAACGATGGTAAACGCTTCGGCGGAGGCCGTTTTGCCGAGTGCGTTTTGAGCCCGTTAGCCGGCCAATCGGCTCATGGCACGGCCCATAGCGAGGAACTTTTCGCGGCGCTGCTGACGCACCGCCTCGCGGCTCAGCGGACGCAGTTCGGCCAGTGCGCTGGCGATTGCGTCGCCCGTGGCGGCGATGGCCGCCTGCGGGTCGCGATGGGCGCCGCCGGGCGGTTCCGTGACCACAGTGTCGATCACGCCAAAGCGCACCATGTCCTGGGCGGTGATCTTCATATTGGTTGCCGCCTCCTGTGCCTTGGCGGTATCGCGCCACAGAATCGAGGCGGCGCCTTCCGGCGAGATTACGCTGTAGATGGCATGCTCCAGCATCAGCACGCGATTGGCGGAGGCGAGCGCGATAGCGCCGCCGGAGCCGCCTTCGCCGAGAATCACCGCGACACTCGGCACGCCGAGCGCGAGGCATGCATCAGTCGAGCGCGCGATGGCTTCGGCCTGGCCGCGTTCTTCCGCGCCGATGCCGGGGTAGGCGCCGGCGGTATCGACCAGAAAGATCATCGGAATATTGAAGCGATCGGCCATGTCCATCAGCCGCACTGCCTTGCGGTAGCCTTCCGGCCGCGCCATGCCGAAATTATGCTTGAGCCGGCTCTCGGTGTCGGAGCCCTTCTCGTGACCGATAACGCAGACGCTCTCGCCGCGGAAGCGGCCGAAGCCGCCGACGATGGCCGGGTCGTCGCCGAATTTGCGGTCGCCGGCGAGCGGCATGAAATCGCTGATCAGCCCAGCGATGGTGTCCAGGCAATGCGGCCGCTGCGGATGGCGCGCGACCTGTGTTTTTTGCCAAGGCGTGAGATCGGCATAGAGCTCCTTGAGCGCCAGCGCCGCCTTGGCCTCGAGCTTGTTGATTTCGTCATTGACGGAAACCGCGCTGCCGGTCTCGGCCATGGCGCGCAGTTCTTCGACCTTGGCCTCCAATTCGGCCACCGGCTTTTCGAAATCGAGATAGCTGCGCATGGGTTCCCGGCAGGGTAATGATCAAAACGGTGTGGCGCAGGGCAAGGCGATTAGTCAAGCATGCGGGTTAATATGCTTCTTAGGTCAGCCGTCGGCCAGCGGATGCAGGTCGCGCACCAGCGCCTTCAGGCGCTCTTCCAGCACATGGGTGTAGATCTGTGTGGTCGAGATGTCGGCGTGGCCGAGCAAAGTCTGCACCACGCGCAAGTCGGCGCCGTTATGCAACAGATGGCTGGCGAAGGCATGCCGCAGGACGTGCGGGCTCAGGCGGTCCGGCGCGATGCCGCAGGCTTGCCCAAGGGATTTGAGCTCGCGGGCAAAATGCTGGCGGGTGAGGTGGCCATGCTCGCCGAAGGACGGGAATAGCCATTTCGATTGCGCGTCACCTCCGGCGTCGGCGCGCAGTTTGAAATATTCCGCCATGGCGCGCTTGGCGGCCTGATTGAGCGGCACCAGCCGCTCCTTGGCGCCTTTGCCGCGCACCACCAGCATGCGTTGATCATGCCGCGCGGCGGAAGCGGGCAGCGCCACCAATTCGGACACGCGCAAGCCGGTGGCGTAGACCAGTTCGAGCAGGCACAGTAACCGCGCGGCGCGCAGTCGAAGAGCCGGCGGCGCCTTCTCGTTTTCCGCTTGTTCGCGCGCCCGCACCAGTAGGCCATCGACTTCGGCGATGGAGAGAATTTTGGGTAGCGCGCGCGCGCGCTTGGGCCCTTCCAGCACCGCGGCCGGATCGTCCGCGCGTTTTCCTTCCGCGTAGAGGAATCGATAAAGCTGGCGCACCGCCGACAGACGCCGTGCCAGCGACGAGGCCTTGAAGCCGCGCTCGGAGAGGCTGACGAGAAAATTGCGCAGGCTGTCGGTGGTCGCACCAGCGACGCTGTCGCCCTCCGCGCGCAAATGCGCGCTGAGGTCGGCAAGGTCATTGCGATAGGCGGACAGCGTATTCTCGCCGGCGCCGCGCTCGGCCGCTTGCATGTCGAGAAACAGATCGACCAGCATTTCGTCGGATGCGCTCGGCCGTTTGGCCATTGCCTATCGTTGCGGCTTGAGGAATCGGTCGGACGGTATCGTCACGCTGATTTCGCGCGGCTTGTACTGGACGAAGGTGGCGAGCGAAAACACCGCCACATAGGCAAGCCCGCCGAGCAGGCCGACGAAAATCAGAAATCTGAAGAGACTCGGCATTGAAGAAATCCGAAAAATCGCCCGCACGCAGCAAACTATCGAAGGCCCGTTACGGCCACGTTCCTTAACCGCCGAAAAGTGGCGCCATCGCGATCGCCGCAATTCTGGTATATGGAACCGGTGAGTGATTTGGAACCCTAGCATGGTTAACACCGCCGTTCAAAAAGCCGCGGAAAATGGCCCGGAATCCTCTTTGGCGGCGGCGGTCGCGCGCGCGCTGGACAAGCGCTCGGTCGTGCTCGTCGGCATGATGGGCGCCGGCAAGTCGTCGGTCGGCCGCAGGCTGTCGGCGAGGCTCGGCATTCCGTTCGTCGACGCCGATACCGAAATCGAAAGCGCCGCCGGCATGTCGATTCCGGAAATTTTCGAAAAGCACGGCGAGCCCTATTTCCGCGCCGGCGAAGCGCGCGTGATCGCGCGGCTTCTCGATAGCGGTCCTTGCGTGCTGGCGACCGGCGGCGGCGCCGTCATGGACGCAAGCACGCGCGAACTCATCGCACTTAAAGGCATCTCAGTCTGGCTCAATGCCGACCTTGAGGTGCTGGTGCGGCGGACCAAGCGGCGCAATGACCGGCCGCTGGTCGAAAAAATCCGCGAGCTGATGCCACTGCGCGAACCGTTTTACGCAATGTCCGACATCGTGGTGCACTCGCGCGACGAGCCACACGAGACCATCGTCGACGAAATCATGGGCGCGCTGGCAAAGCGCCTCGGCGTGACCGCCGGGGCGGAGAAGCAGTCATGACCGCGCCGCTCCGCCACGCCGAGCCGATTGTGGTGTCAGTGGCGCTGGCCGAGCGCACGTATGACATCGCCATCGGCCGAGGGCTGATCGTCTCGCTCGGCGCGCGCATCAAGGCGCTGCGGCCGGGCGCCAAGGCCGCGATTGTCACGGACGCGACTGTGGCCAAGCTTCATCTGGCCACCGCCGAGGCCGCGCTCAAATCCGGCGGGATCGAAAGCACGGCCGTGACGGTCGCGCCCGGCGAAGGCTCGAAAAATTTTGCGACTTTCGAGAAGGTCTCGGAGGCCATCATCGCGGCGCGCATCGAGCGCGGCGATCTCGTCGTCGCGCTCGGCGGCGGCGTCAGCGGCGATCTTGCCGGCTACGCCGCGGCCAGCGTGCGGCGCGGACTGGATTTCGTCCAGGTGCCAACAACTTTATTGTCGCAAGTCGACTCCTCGGTCGGCGGCAAGACCGGCATTAATTCCAGCCACGGCAAAAATCTGGTCGGCGCGTTCCACCAGCCGATTCTGGTGATCGCCGACACCGCGCTGCTCGATACGCTGCCGGAGCGTGAATTTCGCTCCGGCTATGCCGAAGTCGCAAAGTTCGGATTGCTGGGCGATGCCGCGTTCTTCACCTGGCTGGAAGCGAACTGGAAAGAGGTTTTCTCCGGTGGTCCCGCGCGCGAACACGCTATCGCAGTTTGCTGCCGCGGCAAGGCCGGCATCGTTTCGCGTGACGAGCGCGAAACCGGCGAGCGCGCCCTGCTCAATCTCGGCCACACCTTCGGTCACGCGCTGGAAGCCGGCGCCGGCTTCTCGCAGCGTCTGCTGCACGGCGAGGCAGTCGCGCTCGGCTGCGCGTTGGCCTTTGAATTCTCCGCCCGCAAGGGGCTGATCGGCGCAGACGTGGCCAAGCGCGCGTCCGCCCATTTGGCGGCGGTGGGCCTGCCGACTCAATTGTCCCAGGTCCAGGGCGGCGTGCCGGGCATTGACGCCTTAATGGATCTGATCGCCCAGGACAAAAAAGTGAAACGCGGCAATCTTGCGTTCATTTTTGTACGCGGCATCGGGCAGGCCTTCATCGAAAAAAACGTCGATCCGGCGCAAGTGCGCGCATTCCTCACGGACAAGCTTTCGCACAAATGACCGGAACCGATTGGCTCTCTCTCATTATCGTTTTCGTCTGCCTGCTGCTGTCTGCATTTTTCGCGGGCAGCGAAACCGCGCTTACCGCATCGTCGCGCGCCAGCATGGCGCGGCTGGAAAAACACGGCAACAAACGCGCCGCCATCGTCAACCGGCTGCTCCAACAGCGCGAGCGGTTGCTCGGCGCGCTGCTGTTCGGCAACAACGCGGTCAACATCGCCGCTTCCGCGCTGGCGACCGGTGTGCTGTTGACCTGGTTTGGCGATGTCGGCGTGGTTTACGCCACCATAATCATGACGATTCTCGTGGTCGTGTTTGCCGAAATCCTTCCCAAGACCGCCGCCTTCAACACGCCCGATCGCATCGCGCTGGCAGTGGCCCGCCCGATGCAAATGATCGTCACTATTTTCGGCCCCGTGCTGATGGCGATCGAAGCGCTGGTGCGCTGGCTGCTCAAGCATGTCGGCATGACGGTGGGCGACGATCAGCAGGTCTTGTCGGCCCACGAGGAATTGCGCGGCGCCGTCGATCTGCTGCACCGCGAGGGCGAGGTGGAATCGCACGATCGCGACATGTTCGGCGGCGTACTCGATCTGCGCGAGCTGGCGGTTTCCGACGTGATGATCCACCGCACCGGCATGATCACCTTGAACGCCGACGATCCGTCCGAGGATGTGGTGAACGCGGTGATCGCCTCGCCGGTGACGCGGCTGCCTCTCTGGCGCGGCAGCCCGGAGAATATCGTCGGCATTCTGCACGTGAAGGATTTGCTGCGCGCGCTGCACGCAGTCGATGGCGATTCCGCCAAGGTCGACATCGCAGCCCTGCTGACGCCGCCCTGGTTTGTGCCCGACACGCGCCCTGTATCGGAGCAGCTCAAGGCATTCCGCCGCCGCAAGACGCCATTCGCGCTGGTCGTCGACGAATATGGCGAGGTGCAGGGCTTGGTGACTCTGGAAGATATTCTGGAAGAAATCGTCGGTGACATCACCGACGAGCACGATGTCGCCATGCCGGGCATTCGCCGCCAGCCGGACGGCTCGGTCAATGTCGATGGCGCGGTGCCGATCCGCGACATCAACCGCGTCATGGATTGGAATTTGCCGGACGCGGAGGCCACCACCATCGCCGGCCTCGTCATCCATGAGGCGCGCTCGATTCCCGAAGGGGGGCAGAGCTTTACCTTCCACGGGTTCCGCTTCCGCGTGCTGCGCCGCAGCCGCAACCGCATCACATCGCTGCGCATTCAGCCGTTGCCGCGCAAGCCGGCGGCTGGGAAGAAGTAGTCTTTATTCGCCCGGCGCGGTGGCGTGGATGGCCAGCGCGTGGACGCCGCCGGCCAACTCAGCCGAAAGAATATCGTTGATCATGCGATGGCGTTCGATTCGGGTCTTATTTTTGAACGCATCCGACACGATATAGACCCTGAAATGAGTTTGCCCGCCCTCGCGGTGGCCGGAATGGCCTTCGTGCTGGTGCGATTCGTCCTC
>JAYTFS010000191.1:0-4135 GCA_043734185.1 Pseudolabrys sp.
CCTTCGAGCGCGAAGAACTCGCATTGCAGTGGAACGAGAATCGAATCCGCCGCCGCCATCGCGTTGACCGTGATCAGATTGAGCGACGGCGGGCAGTCGACCAGCACGTAGGTGAAATGGAAACTGGGCGAGCCCTTGTTGATGTCCGCAAGCGCCGTGCGCAGACGGAAGGCGCGATCTTTGGATTGACCGATTTCGAGCTCGAGGCCCGAGAGGTCCATCGTCGAGGACGCCAGGAAAAGTTGCGGCACGGCCGTCGGGATCACCGCGTCGCGCATCGGCGCGGCGCCGGTCAGCACGTCGTAAGTCGAGGTGCGGCGCGCCTTGCGCTCAATGCCGAGCCCGGTCGAGGCGTTGCCCTGCGGATCGAGATCGACGATCAGCACGTGTTCGCCGATGGCCGCGAGCGCGGTGCCGAGATTGATCGCGGTCGTGGTCTTGCCGACGCCGCCCTTCTGGTTGGCGATAGCCAGCACCCGCGGGCGGGCGGCCTCAGCGGTGGTCGATGGCTTGCCGAAAGGCACGATCTTCGGGTCGGACGGGGCGCTGGTCGGGGTATTGGGCATGGGTGTCAGATCCATCGTTTAGTCGGTTTGGCCGGGAAACAGCGCCAGGCCTGGTTTAGGCCCGGTTAGGGGTGTTTCCTGGGTTTCAGACCGGTCACAACCAGGATACAGCCCTCGGGGCTGGTCTTGCTGGGCGCTTTCGAGGCCTGAATAGTCCAATATTTAGCGGCCTCGGTCAATTCAGCCTCTACATCTTGTCCCTTGTTGAACAATCCGATCGCGCCGCGCTGGATGAGTGGAAAGGTTTGATCGCACAGCACTTTCAGCCGTGATAACGCACGCGCCGTCACCACATCGACCTTATCCCCATAGCTATCCCCAAATTTCTCGGCACGGATCTGGTGGACGACCGCAGGAATGCCCGTCACGCGCACGGCTTCGCGCAAAAAGTTATTCTTTTTTCCAACACTTTCAATGAGATGGACCTGGACACCGGGTTTGTCGGCCAGCGCGCAGGCAATCGGGATACCGGGGAAGCCGGCGCCCGATCCGTAGTCGGCCCAGATTTTGGCTGCCGGGGCGTGGTCGAGGAGCTGGAGCGAATCAGAAATATGCCGGGTCCAGACCAGAGGAAGTGTCGATTCGGCGACGAGGTTGAACTTCTCTTGCCAGGACAAAAGCAGAGCAACGAAGGCATCGAGGCGTATTTCTGTTTCACGTGAAACAGGCGTGAGCGAAAGCGCCCGTTTTTTATCGGCCTCGAGATCCAAACCGCCCTGCGCGCGCTTGTTCAAGCGCGTTTTCGTCCGCGCTTCACGTGCGCAACCAATAAAGTCAGCGCCGCCGGAGTCATGCCATCGATTTTGCTCGCATGTCCGATCGTGCGCGGCCGATGCGTTTGCAATTTTTGTTTGGCTTCGTTCGACAATCCCGGCAGGCCTGCGTAATCGAAATCATCCGGCAGCGTGAAGCTTTCATCGCGACGATACGACGCAACATCCGCCGCCTGGCGCGACAGATAGACATCGTATTTCGCATCGATCTCAATCTGCTCGGCGATTTTTGGTGCGAGTTCGCCGAAGCGCGGCCAGATTTTTGCGAGATCCGGAATCATGATGTTCGGATATGAAAGCAATTCGAACGCGGTGCGGCGGTGGCCGTCTTTGTTGAGCGATAACCCGTGCTGTTCGCCCTCTTTCGGCGTGAGCGAAACGGAATCGGCAAATTCACGCGCGGCTTTCAACGCCGATGATTTTTCCCCAAATGCGCGCGTGCGCTCCGCGCCAACGCAGCCGATCGCAATTCCTCTGTCGGTCAAACGCTGATCGGCATTGTCGGCGCGCAGCTTCAAACGATATTCGGCGCGCGAGGTAAACATGCGATACGGCTCGGCAACGCCGCGCGTCACCAGATCGTCGATCATCACGCCAATATAGGCTTCGGCGCGGTCGAAAATAATATCGGCGCGGCCGGAAGCTTTGGACGCCGCGTTGAGACCTGCAAGAAGTCCTTGTGCCGCAGCCTCTTCGTAGCCTGTGGTGCCGTTGATTTGCCCGGCGAGATAAAGTCCGCGCAGACGTTTTGTTTCCAGCGTCGGATGCAGCTCGCGCGGATCGACGTAATCATATTCGATCGCGTAACCAGGCCGCACGAACTTCGCGTTTTCCAATCCGGGAATTGTCGCGACCAGCGCGTGCTGAACTTCTTCCGGCAGCGATGTCGATATTCCGTTCGGATAGACTGTCGTGTCGTCGAGGCCTTCCGGCTCCAGAAATATCTGATGGCCGTCGCGCTCGCCGAATTTGACGATTTTATCTTCGATCGATGGGCAGTAACGCGGACCCCTGCTCGCGATTTGCCCGGAATACATCGGCGAGCGATGCACATTGGCGCGGATGATCTCATGCGTCGCCGCAACGGTGCGCGTGATGCCGCATTCGATTTGGCGCGTTGTAATCTTTTCGGTGAGCATCGAGAACGGCTCCGGCACATCGTCGCCGGGCTGCATTTCGATATTCTTCCAGTCGATGGTGCGGCCATCGAGACGCGGCGGCGTGCCGGTCTTCAAGCGGCCGAGCGTGAAGCCGAATTTTTCCAGCGTGTTTGAAAGACCAAGAGCGGGAGCTTCACCAACACGGCCGGCGGGAATTTGTTTTTCACCGATGTGAATGAGGCCGCGCAGAAACGTGCCGGTGGTGAGCACCACCGATCCGCAGGAAATCTCGCGGCCATCGGCGAATTTCACGCCCCAGACGCGGCCGTTTTCGATCACCAGATCGTCGGCTTCGGCCTCGATGATTGCGAGATTAGGGATGGCCCGAATCGCCGCCTGCATGGCGGCCGCATAGAGCTTGCGGTCGGCCTGGGCACGCGGGCCGCGCACGGCCGGGCCTTTGCTGCGGTTGAGAACGCGAAACTGGATGCCGCCTTTATCGGCCACATGGCCCATCAGGCCGTCCAGGGCGTCGATTTCCCGCACCAGATGGCCTTTTCCCAAGCCTCCAATAGCGGGATTGCAGGACATGGCCCCAATCGTCGCGAATCGGTGGGTTACGAGGGCCACCTGAGCGCCCATACGGGCCGCGGCTGCCGCGGCTTCACAGCCGGCATGGCCGCCGCCAATGACCACAACATCGAAGAGATCGCGCATCTGCGCGGTATAGCGGAGGCGGGGGAAGGGGTCAAAAACAACCGGTTTTGGCGGAATGTTTCACGTGAAACATCGGGTCATAGGGGCCGAAATGCCAAAAAACAGCCTTTTGACTGGCCCGAACCGGGGTTTGTCACCGCCGAACAGACCCAATTCCCGGCCGAACTGAGTGTTCTTCTTAGTAGTTTTTTGAGCCAGAACTGGGGCCGAGCGCAGCCCTTATTTGCCGATGCAGAAGTCCCGGAAGATCACGTCCAGGACGTCCTCGACGTCCACGCGGCCAGTCAAACGCCCCAGGGCACGGGTGGCGATGCGCAGCTCCTCCGCCAGAATATCCTCATGGCCCGCAACTTTGCTGCTCAAGGCCCGACGCAGCGCTGCAAGCGTCTCGGAGAGGGCGTGGCGATGGCGCGCCCGGGTCACCAGAGATGATTCGGCGCCGGCCAGGAAATCCCCTGCTTGCTTCGCCAAGGCGTCCAGCAGCCGGTCGAATCCTTCGCCGGAGGTTGCCGATATGTTGAACTCCAAGCCACTCTTAGCGGATATTGATTCATTCTTATGCGTTAACCCTTTGTTAAACATATTGCTCAAGGGTTTATTGAAACGCTCCTTATGTTCACTCTTTCTGATGCTATGTATTTCATGTTCATTTCTTCCAGCAGCGCCCTGAACCAGGTCAATCTTGTTGTGGACCAGCCAAGTAACAGGCGAGGGCTGTGAATTCCCGTCTGACCCGCCTTCGCCCAAGCGCGCTTCGGCCGGACGCCCCGGAACGTCCGGCCCGCTCGCATCCACCACCCACAGCACCAGGTCCGCCCCCGCCGCCCGTTCGCGCGCGCGGCGCACGCCTTCCATCTCTACCGGGTCCCCCGTTTCGCGCATGCCGGCGGTGTCGAGCAGCGTCACCGGCCAGCCGCCGAGGTCGAGATGCACCTCGATCACGTCGCGCGTGGTCCCGGCATAAGGCGACACGATCGCC
>JAYTFS010000192.1:0-4783 GCA_043734185.1 Pseudolabrys sp.
CTCGAACAGCGGTTTCGCAATCGACCAAAATTGGCTTCGATCCTGCGCGATATTTTCCAACAGAAATCATCGGCGGAATGGCTGGAGAAGTTGGAGAAAGCCGGCGTTCCTGCCGGCCCAATCTACAAACTCGATGAGGTGTTTGCCGATCCGCAGGTCCGGCACCTTGGTATCGCGGTGCCTCTGCACCATCCCAAGCGCGGTGACATCCGCGTGGTGGGGGAGCCAATCACGTTGTCGCGAACGCCGGCGAGCGTCGTTTCGACCCTGCCCGAAGCCGGTGAACACACCGTAGAGATCCTGCACGAAGCGGGATACGACGAAGCCGACATTGCCCGTTTTCGTAACGCAAAGGCTTTCTAGGGGGCGATCAGTGATGGATAAAACCACTCTCGTCACGGGCTCGAGCGGCTTTCTCGGCCAAGCCATCATGCCGCGGGTTGCCGCTTCAGGGTCGCGCGCCATAGGCCTTGATCTTCGACCAGCTCCGACAACACAGGTGATCGACGATCTCTCCGACAAGGAGCGATTGCGTGCTCTGATCGTACGGGAAAATATTACCCACATCGTCCACGCCGGGGGCGTGTCGGGTCCGATGGTAATGGCCGATGAGCCTGCGCGCATCATTGCCATCAACGTCACAGGTAGTCTCAACCTGCTGCAGGCTGCAATGGAAACTGGCGTGCAGACTTTCATTTACTGCTCGTCTGTTTCCGCTCTGGGCAGTTATTATGAAAAGGAGCCAGTGGGCGAAGATTTCCCTCTTCATCCGACGAGCACCTATGGCTGCTCAAAAGCGGCCATGGATATGGTTCTGCGCGGCCTCTGGAAGCGCGTGCCGCTCGACATCTGTTCGCTGCGTTTCACTGCCGTTTATGGCCCGGGTCGAACGACGCAATTTATCATTGACAGGATCATTGCCGCGGCATTGGCGAGAACGCCGGCCGTACTCGAGCCCCTGACCGATTGGCCCTATATCTACATTGACGACGCCGCAGATGCTGCCGTCGCAGCTTGCTTTTCTGACAGCCGAAAACAACTGATCTATTACGTCGCTCATCCCGAGAAAGTTACACCCGATGATCTTGTGGCGGCGGCGGGCGCTGCGGGGTCACCCGTGCGGGTTGAAATCGACAATAGTCGTCCGATCGCATCGCGGGGTCCGGTCGATACGGCCTCGGCGGCGCGGGATTTCAAATTTCGGGCAAAGATTGGTCATCGGGAGGGAGTTCGCCGAATGATCGAGGCCGCGACGAAGCGTTAGGCGGACGGTTGCCGTTAAGTGATGCCGCGGTCATAGTCGGCGCTGGTTACGTTTAGAAAAATGGGATGGCGCAAATGGATCTGAAGTTGGCTGGCAAGACCGCCTTGATTACCGGCGGTTCAAAGGGGATCGGTCGAGCTGCCGCTGAAATTCTCGCCGGGGAGGGTTGCAATGTCATTATCGTATCGCGCAGCGCCGATGGTTTAGCGACCGCAAAATCCGCGATCGCGCAGAAAACCAACGTTCGCGTCGATACCGTCGTCGCCGACCTCTCGGACAGTGCAAACGTTGATCGTCTGGCCCGTGACTACCCGGGGATCGACATTCTGGTCAACAATGCTGGTGCAATTCCTGGCGGTACGCTCTTGGGAGTGGATGAGGTGACCTGGCGAAAAGCGTGGGACCTTAAAGTTTACGGCTACATCAATATGTGCCGGGCATTCTATGCCCTGATGAAGGCGCGTCAGACTGGGGTGATCATCAATGTCGTCGGAAATGCGGCGGACACTCATGATCCAGAATATATCTGCGGGGTGGCCGGCAATGCTGCGCTTACAGCATTCTCGCAATCGCTCGGAAGCGTCAGTGCGAAAGACGGCATCCGCGTCGTAGCAATCAGTCCCGGGCCGGTTACCACCGACCGCCTGATCGGGCTGATGAAGAAAAAAGCGCAGGACCGGACCGGCAGCGCAGATAATTGGAAAGACCTGCTGAAACCGCTGCCTTTCAGTCGTGGCGCGACCCCGGAAGAGATCGGCGCCGCCATCGCGTTCATGGCTTCCGAGCACTCGAATTACACCAGTGGATCCGTCGTCACGATCGACGCCGGACTATCCGCGCGGGCAACGGCATTTTAAAGCGAGGGTGACAATGCCACATCTGACGACCGACGACGGTATCAAGCTGTACTACGAAGAAACGGGCAAAGGCATTCCGATCGTCTTCATCCACGAATTTGCCGGCGACTACCGTTCCTACGAGCCGCAGGTGCGGCATTTCTCGAAATACTATCGCTGCATCACGTTTAACGCGCGTGGCTATCCGCCGTCCGACGTGCCGAAGGACAGCGAGCGCTACTCGCAGGAGCGCGCTCGCGACGATATCCGTTCCGTTCTTGACGCGCTCAAGATCGACAAGGCGCATATCGCTGGTGTGTCGATGGGCGGATTTGCCGCGCTGCATTTTGGATTTACCCATCCGGATCGCTGTCGGTCGCTGGTCGTCGCCGGTTGCGGGTATGGTGCGGCACCGAACGAGCGCGCCAAATTTGCCGAAGAAGCCGAAGCGTCGGCCAAACGGTTTGAAGATTTGACGATGGCGAAGGCGGCTGAAGGCTATGCGCTCGGCCCGACCCGTGTGCAACATCAGAACAAGGATCCGCGCGGCTGGCGCGAATTTGCCGACCAATTCGCGGAGCACTCGACCGAAGGCGCCGCATTGACGATGCGGGGTGTCCAGAAACGCCGCCCGTCACTATTCGATCTGGTCGACAAGATGAAAACCCTCACGGTCCCAACTCTTGTTATGACCGGGGACGAAGACTGGCCGTGCCTTGAGCCCGGCATGCTGATGAAGAAGAACATTTCGACCGCTGCATTGGTCGTAATGCCGAATTCCGGCCATAACATTAATCTGGAGGAGCCAGCGATGTTCAATCTGCATCTGTCTGAGCTGTTCCAGGCAGCGGACGCGGGCGCTTGGCCAAAGCGCGATCCGCGCGCCATGTCTGCGTCAATTCTCGGAAAGTAGATCGAGCCGGTCTAGGTCGCGTTATAGCCACCGTCGACCAGCAAATCCGCGCCGGTCATGAAACTCGACGCGTCGCTGGCGAGAAAAACCGCAGCCTGCGCGATTTCCACCGGTTGGCCGAGCCTTTGCAGCAAGTGCTTCGGTCCGGCCGTCCGCCGCGCCGTTTCCATGTCGCCAAATCGTAGCACGAGCCGTTCGGTTTCGACGGCGCCGGGGGAGAGCGTGTTAACGCGGATATTCTGTGCGGCGTGATCGGTCGCCATCGCCTTGGCAAGCTGGATTAATGCGCCTTTGCTGGCGCAATAGACCGCGCGTTTTGGCCCCGCGACGCTGCCAAGCTGCGAGGCGATGTGAATGATGCTGCCGCCGCCGCCCGTGATCATCGATGGCAGAATGGCCCGGCTCATCAGGAATGCGCCACCGACATTGACCGCAAACACCCGGTTCCAGTCGGAAAGGCTAAGATCGAGCACCGTGCCGTTCGGATCATAGCCGGCCGCGCCGTTCACCAGGATATTAATGCTGCCGAACGCCTTGAGGGCCGATTCTGCCGCGGCTTGAACGTCGCTTTCACGGCTGACATCGCAGGCCGCCGCAATCGCCCGTGCGCCCGTTTTGGCGATAGAGCCGCTCGTTGCCGCCGCGGTGTTGGCGTCGAGATCGACACAGGCGACCGAGGCGCCCGCCTCGGCAAACGCCATTGCGATCGCACGACCAATGCCGGCGCCGGCACCGGTGACGACCGCCGCCTTGCCCGTCAGTGAGAAAGCGTCTGATAAAGTCATATTAAGTTACTGCTCGCGCAAAAGCGCTGCGGCCAAGATAGGCTTCCTGCATGCGTGGATCTTGCTTGAGCGCAACGCAGGTCCCGCTCGCAATGATGTTGCCAGTCTGCAGGACATAGCCGCGACTGGCTGTTTCAAGAGCATAGCGCGCATTCTGCTCGACCAGGAGAACACTGGTGCCGGCAGCGTTGATAGCCCGGATCGTGCGGAAAATATCCTGCACAACCATGGGAGCAAGTCCGAGCGATGGCTCGTCCAGACACAGTAGACGCGGCTCCGACATCATCGCACGGCCAAGCACCAGCATCTGCTGCTCGCCGCCGCTGAGTGTGCCCGCGTTTTGCGATGCGCGCGCGCTTAGTCTCGGAAACATGGCAAACATCCGGTCGATGAGCCCGCGCACCTTTGCGCCTTGTTTGCGAAACTTGAAGCCGCCAAGTTCGAGATTTTCTCTCACAGTAAGGTATGGGAATACATGGCGGCCCTCCGGCACAAGCGCGATGCCGAGATTGGTGCGTTCATCCGAACGCAAGCGGGTAATATCGTGTCCCTGGAATCGGATCACGCCCGCGCGTGGAATGAGCGCGCCGGCGATCGCTCGCAAGGTGGTCGATTTTCCAGCCCCGTTTGCACCAACCAGAGTGACAACTTCGCCTTCTTCAACATGAAACGTGATGTCCCGGCAGGCGGGCACTTGGCCGTACGCCAATTCGAGGCCCTCGGCTGCGAGCAGGGCGGTCATTGGACTTCGGCTCCTAGATAGGCGGCGATCACGCCAGGGTGTCCTTGCACCTCGGCTGGCACGCCTTCGAACAAATACTGGCCGTAGTCCATGACGATAATTCGGTCCGCGATCTTCATCACAAGATCCATATTGTGCTCGACCATCACGACGGTGATGCCACGTTCGCGCAGTTTCGCGATCCGCGTCAGAAGCGCATCGACCTCAACCGCGTTGAGGCCCGCGGCCGGCTCGTCGACCATC
>JAYTFS010000193.1:0-3162 GCA_043734185.1 Pseudolabrys sp.
CCGCCCGTCGGGCGAAGCTAGATCATCGGTGATGATCGGAATGCCGGGAATATAGGGATTTGGTCCCCTCCATGCAACCGCTTACGGCTTGACAGGGTGGGCCAGCGCCTCCATGTCGGAGGTGGTATATAGTGCAAAAATAAGCACAATTTCGAGGATGTTATGGCTTCGAGCCCGGAAAACCCCGTTTCGCCAAAACCCGCATTGCACGTATTGCTGTGCCAGCCGCGCAGCTTCTGCGCCGGGGTAGTGCGCGCCATCGAATCGGTGGAGCGTGCGCTCTCGATTTATGGCGCCCCCGTCTATGTGCGTCACGAAATTGTGCACAACCGTTACGTGGTCGATGCGCTGCGTACCAAGGGCGCGATTTTCGTCGAGGAACTCGACGAGGTTCCGGACAATGGCGCGCCGGTGATCCTGTCGGCGCATGGCGTGCCGCTTTCGGTGACCGATGAAGCGACGCGGCGCAATCTGTTCGTGCTCGACGCCACCTGTCCTTTGGTGACCAAGGTTCATCGCGAGGCCTTTATCCATCATCGCCGCGGCCACGAGATCGTTCTGATCGGTCATGCCGGCCATCCGGAAGTGATCGGCACGGTCGGCCAGCTTCCGCCGGGCGCCATCACGTTGATCGAAACCATGGCCGACGCCGCGGCCTTCACGCCGCGCGATCCGCATAATCTGGCTTACGTCACGCAGACCACGTTGTCGGTGCAGGACACCGCTGAGATCGTCGACCTTTTGAAAAACCGGTTTCCGGAAATTTCCGGGCCGCACAAGGAAGACATCTGCTATGCGACCACAAATCGCCAAGAGGCTGTCACGCGCGTGGCGCCGATCGTCGACGCCCTGATCGTGGTCGGCGCGCCGAACTCGTCCAATTCGCAACGTCTCAAGGAAGTGGCGCAGCGGGCGGGCTGTCCGCGCGCGGCTTTGGTGCAGCGCGCCGCGGATATCGATTGGGAGATGTTCGGCAACATCACTCGGCTTGGCATCACTGCCGGCGCCTCGGCGCCGGAAGTTCTGGTGGAGGAAATCATCGACGCTTTCGCTGCGCGTTACGAAGTGAACGTCGAGACCATCTCCGCCGCTCAGGAAGGGGTGTTTTTCCCCCTGCCCCGTCCGCTGCGGGAGAACCAGGCGGCGGAGTAACGCTGCCATGGCGGTTTATACCGACGTCTCGGCGGACGATCTCAACGAGTTTCTGGCCCGCTACGACATTGGCGAGTTGCGCTCCTATAAGGGCATCGCCGAAGGCGTAGAGAATTCGAATTTCCTGGTGCACACCAGCGCTGCCAATTTCATTCTCACGCTATACGAGAAGCGCGTCGCCACCAACGACCTGCCGTTTTTCCTCGCTTTGATGGAGCACCTGGCCGCGCGCGGCATCACGTGCCCGCAACCGGTGAAGAACAAGCAGGGCGGTGTTTTAGGAAAACTCGCCGGCCGGCCCGCGGCGATCGTCACCTTTCTCGATGGCATGTGGATTAGGCGGCCGAACGCAGACCACTGCGCGGCGGTCGGCGAAGCGCTGGCGCGGCTGCATTTGGCCGGCGCCGATTTCAACATGAAACGGCCCAATGCGCTGGCGCTCGATAGCTGGCGGCCGCTTTATGAAAATGCCAAGCCGCGCGGCGACAGCGTGCAACCCGGGCTGTGCGCAGAGATCGCCAAAGAACTCGACGCGCTCGCAAAAACCTGGCCGCGCGATTTGCCCGAAGGCGTGATCCATGCCGATCTCTTTCCCGACAACGTGTTCTTCCTCGGCGATGAATTGTCCGGGCTGATCGATTTCTATTTCGCCTGCACCGATATGCTCGCCTATGACGTGGTTATCTGCCTGAACGCCTGGTGCTTCGAGCCGGACCATTCCTACAATGTCACCAAGGGCCGCGCGTTGCTCAAGGCCTATGAAAAAGTCCGCGCCTTGTCGGCGAAAGAACGCGCGGCGCTGCCGGTGCTGGCGCGTGGCGCGGCTATGCGGTTCCTGCTGACGCGTCTGGTAGACTGGCTTGCAGTGCCGGATGGCGCGCTAGTCAAGCCGAAGGATCCGCTGGAATATTTCCGCAAGCTACGCTTCCATCAATCGGTGAAAAGCGTAAGTGAATATGGAATTGAAGCGTGAGCGAGCGCGTCACCATCCACACCGACGGCGCCTGTTCGGGCAATCCGGGGCCGGGCGGCTGGGCTGCGATTCTTACTTTTGGCGATCATGAAAAAGAGCTCAACGGCGGCGAGCCGCACACGACCAACAACCGCATGGAATTGATGGCGGCGATTTCGGCGCTGGAAGCCCTCAAGCGGCCGTGCTCAATCGACATGCACACCGACAGCCAATACGTCAAAAACGGGATCACCGGCTGGATCAACGGCTGGAAAAAAAATGGCTGGCGTACGGCCGACAAGAAGCCGGTCAAGAATGTCGATCTGTGGAAGCGGCTCGACGAAGCGCTGGCGCGGCACGTAGTGCGCTGGCACTGGGTCAAGGGTCATGCCGGTCACGCCATGAACGAACGGGCCGACGAGCTTGCGCGCGCCGGCCTGATTGCGGCTCGTTCTGGAGCGATTGGCGCGATGAAGTCCTAGATTTGACCGAGCAAAGCCTGGCCCCCGGAGACGTCGCACTTGCCGGGCGCTTCCTCGATGTTGAGCTTCTTCACTACGCCATCCTCGACCAGCATCGAGTAGCGCTTGGAGCGCGTGGCGAGGCCGTTGCCCGAGCCATCGAAGGCCATGTCGATGGCCTTGGCGAATTCGCCGTTGCCGTCGGACAGAAACTCGATCTTGCCTTCGGCGCCGGTCGACTTTTTCCAGGCTTCCATGACGAAGGCGTCGTTGACGGCGGTTACCGCGATGGTGTCGACGCCCTTCGCTTTAAATGCGGCGGCGTTATTGACGAAGCTCGGCATGTGCATGTTGGTGCAGGTCGGCGTGAAGGCGCCGGGCACCGCGAACAGGGCGACTTTCTTGCCCTTGAAAATTTCATCCGTGGTCTTGGGTTTGTTCGGACCTTCCGCGGTCATCACGCGGAACGTGGCATTGGGCAGTTTGTCGCCAACCTTGATGGGCATGAGCTTCCTCTTGCGTTGCGGATTGTTTCGTCTTCTTGGGAAAACTAATTACGCCCTTGGGGCGGCTTAGTCGAGATGAGTCTTGACCTCG
>JAYTFS010000194.1:0-8591 GCA_043734185.1 Pseudolabrys sp.
GTCCGCGTCTCTGGCGGCATTGATCCTCGCTGTTACTTTGTCCTTAGAATACTTATAATTACGCCCCAGATGGCCCTGAGGCCAGTCCCGCGGCCTGGCTAGCGATTTCGCCTCTATTTGGCGGGCTGCGAAAGAGAAAGAGCCTGATGGCCGAGCGGCCGCGCAATATCCTGATCTGTTCCTGCGAAGACACCATGCCGCTCGACGCCGGCGCGGTGAAGCGCGCCTGCCGCGATTCCGTGGTGCTCGAAGGCCGCCAGCTCTGCCGCGCCGAACTCGAGCGTTTTCGCAAGGCGGCGGCCAGCGGCAAGGCTTTGTTAGTGGCCTGCACCCAGGAAGCACCGTTGTTTACGGAAGTCGCGGGCGCGATCAAAGACAGCGGCGACATTAACTTCGTCAATATTCGCGAGACCGCCGGCTGGTCGAAAGACGCGAAGACTGCCGGACCCAAGATGGCGGCGCTCATTGCCGTCGCGGCGGAGCCCGAACCGGACACGAATTTCGTCACGCTCGCCAGCGAAGGCGTCACGCTGCTCTACGGCAAAGACGAGCACGCCATCGAAGCCGCGCAGCTATTAAAAGACCATCTCGATATCACCGTGCTGATCAAGCAGCCGAGCGGTGTCGCACCGCTGCGGGTAACTGAGTTTCCGGTGGTGAAGGGCACCGTCAAGCAGGCCAAAGGCTATCTCGGCGCATTCGAAATCACAGTCGACGATTATGCCACACCCAAGCCGTCCTCGCGCGGCACACTTGAATTTGGCGCCCCGCGCAATGACGCCAAGTCGCGCTGCGACATCTTAATCGATCTGTCCGGCGGAGCGCCGCTATTTGCGGCCGCCGATCTGCGCGACGGCTATCTGCGCGCCGATCCCGGCGATCCGGCGGCCGTGCTTCGCGCGGTGCTCAAGGCGCGCGATTTCACCGGCAGCTTCGACAAGCCGCGCTACATCAATTTCACCGCAGATCTGTGTGCGCATTCGCGCTCCAAGATTGTCGGCTGCCGTCGCTGCCTCGATCTGTGTCCGGCCGGCGCGATAATACCGAATGGCGATCACGTGGCGATCGATCCACATATCTGCGCCGGTTGTGGCCAATGCGCCGCCGCCTGCCCAACCGGCGCCGCGGCCTATGCATTGCCGCCATCCGACGCGCTGCTGCGCAAATTACGCACGCTACTTGGCGCCTACCGCGAAGCCGGCGGCAAGCAGGCGGTGGTGATGTTCCACGACGGCGAGCACGGCAGCGATTTGATTGACGCGTTGGCACGTCACGACGACGGCCTGCCAGCAAACGTGTTGCCGGTGCAAGTCAATGAAGTGACGCAAGTCGGACTGGAGGCAATAGCGGCGGCTTTGGCTTATGGCGCTTCAGCCGTGCGCTTTCTCGTTCGCGCCAAGCCGAAACACGACATCCTGGGACTTACCAAGACCATTGCATTGGCGGAGCCGATCCTGGCCGCGCTTGGTTTTGCCGGTCCGCGCGTTGTAACCATCGAGACCGACGATCCGGTTGCGCTGGGCGAAACGCTGCGTGCAATGACGTCGATGGCAGGTGCTACCAAGCCCGCGAGCTTCTCCGCCGTGGGTCTAAAGCGCGACGTTATGCGGCTCGCCTTGCGCGAGCTGCATGCCGCGGCGCCAGCGCCGGTCGATATCGTGCCGCTGCCGCAAGGCGCGCCGTTCGGCACGCTCGATATCAATGTCGAAGGCTGCACGTTATGCCTGTCCTGCGTCTCAGCCTGTCCGACCGGTGCATTGTCCGACGATCCGGAAAAACCGATGCTGCGTTTCGCCGAGGATGCCTGCGTCCAATGCGGACTATGCGCGGCAACCTGCCCGGAAAAGGTCATCAAGCTCAAGCCTCAGATCGATTTCCGCGCCGCCACCGCTATGAGCCGCGTCATCAAGCAGGAAGAGCCCTTCGCCTGCGTCAGTTGCGGCAAGCCGTTCGGCGTCAAGAGTTCGGTCGAACGCGTGGTGGCTAAACTCGAAGGCCAGCACTGGATGTTCAAAGACTCCAAGAAGCGGCTCGATGTCATAAGGATGTGCGCCGACTGCCGCGTCACGGCGATGGCGGCTGAAAGTTTCGATCCGTTTGGCGCGCCCCAACGTCCGGCCGTGCGCACCAGCGACGATTACATTCGCGAGCGCGAAAAGCTTAAGCGGGAATACGACGAAAATCAGAAGTCCTGATCGTTCGTGCTATTTCTTGGTCGCCTTCGCCAAAAAAACCACCAAAGCCTGGCGGTCTTCGGGCGAGCCGATCTTCTGCTCCGGCATCTTGGTGCCCGGCGTGTAGGCCATCGGGCCTACTTCAAACATTTTTGAAACGGTTTCCGGCGTCCACACGATATCCATGCGCTTGAGCGCGTCGGAAAAGCGATAGCCCGGCAGGGTTGCGATCTTGCGGCCGAAAATGCCGGCAAGGCTCGGCCCGGCTTTGTTGCCCTCGTCAGGCGTGAGCGTGTGGCAGGCCACGCAGGCGCGATACACCTGTGCGCCGTGATCGCCGGCATAGGCCGCCAGTGGATCGCTCGGCGCACCGACCACCGCTGTGTCGATCGGCTCGCCGTTCGCCGCATCCCAGCGCCGGATCATGCGGTCGGCGCCGCCCGTCAGAAGTGTGCGGCTGTCGGGAAAGAACGCCACCGACCATACCGGCAGACCGGGACCAACCAGCGTGTGCGCAAGCTTGCGTTCCTTGCGTTCGATTACCGCCACCGAGCCACGGATGCCGGCGGCCGCGATCAGTCTGCCGTCAGGTGATATCGCGACCGCAATGATCGGCGTGGCGGAGGCTTGCATGTCGCCGCGCGGTTCGCCTTTAGGCGAGAGGAAGTAAACCTTGCCGTCGGCGCCGCCGGCGACAATCTCGCCGTCGGGGGCCAACGTCACCGAGTTCAGCGGCGTCAACAGTTTAACGATCGTCGTGGCGCCGCCACCGAGGGGCCAGATTCGAACTTCCGGATCGTGGCTGACGCTCACAACCGCGTTGCCATCCGGGATGAATGCGACGCCGTTCACATTCTGCTGATGGCCCTCGAGCACTACGGCAGGACCGCCGTTCACCGACCATACCCGTACAGTGCGGTCCCACGACGCCGACGCCAACTGTTTGCCGTCGGGCGACACCGCGACAGACACGATCGGCGCCGTATGACCGGTGAGCAATTGGACCGGCTCGGCAACGTCCTGCTGCCAGATCGCGATTTTGCCGTCCTCGCCGCCGGTCACCAGCCGTCCGTCCGGCAAGATCGCTACCGCGTTCACCGCGCTGTCGTGGAATCGCAGCACCTGTTCGGCGGCATTGTGCTCAAGCGACCATCGAATCGCCGATGTGTCGAAGCTGCCGGACAGTGCATATTTTCCGTCGTCCGAAATCGCCAGCGTTCGCACCGGGCCGCCGTGTCCGCGGAGCTGCGCAAAGAGAGTGTCGGAATCTATAAAAGAAACGATCAGCATGCATAAGCAAAGATACTTGGTGCCGGCAAAGGCCGTTTTTGCTCGAGTCACAAACATGAGATGTACTTTCCGCGATGATTACATCACGTCCATTTTGCGCGAAATTCAACTGCGTAAATGACCATAAACTCACTGATGAATCCGTGTGTCCAAAAGCGCTCGCTAATAACAACAAATGGCTTGCCTGAAAAATCCATCCGTCGCGTCGCCCGAAAGTTTTTGACGGGACTACCGCGCGCCGGGCAAGGACGCTGTCTGCGTCCAGAACGGCTGTCGCGGATCGAAGCGATAAACTAACGTCGCAGTGACCAGATGATCATTGAAGCTTTTTGTCGCGTCGTTGGAGTTGTTCCAGAGATACTTATAATCGAGCCGAAGATCCGTCTGATATGAGAAAAGATGAGGAAATAACAAAGTTGCGCCCGGGATAAGCAGACCGTCGGCACGCTTGTTTCCGTCCGGCGTGATGTCATTGCGGTATTCGCGCCGGCTGTACATAAGATTAACGCCGGCGATCAGCCAGTCCGTGATTCCTTTGTAGGCTTCAATTTTTCCGCCACCTTCGATGTAGGCGCCGGGCGCGAGTTCGGTAAGCGCGGGCGTAATCGTCGTGCCACCGAGATCGCTATACAGAAACCACGGCGACAGGATCACAACGCTGCCGTTGCCAAGAACATTCGGGAAAGCCAGCCGGGCGCGCGCCTCGGTGTAAAAACCGTCGCCGGACGGAAAGTAGTCGTTGTACGAGCGGTACGCCACTTTCAACTGGAGCGATTGGAACGCGCCTTGCGAGCCGCGCTCGAACGTCGTGCTGACCGCACCCTCGCCATAATAGAAATGCTGGGCGTAGTACGTGGCGGCGCCACCGATCGCGGGTACCATCGCGATGCCGGAAAACAGATCGAGCACCGGCCCGGTATTGAGTCCGGCATAGCCGTAACCGAGGTCAGCGCTCTGGCTGTAGAATTGACCGGCGACCGCGCCGTTCGTGCGCCAGCGTTGTCCGTTGATCGCGCGCTCGTCGCGCAGCGAGACGGCTGCCAGGCCTTCGAGTTCGGTTCGCTGCGGACCAATGTAATAACGCGGATTGGATTCGACCGCAGTTCCGAGCTCAACGGTGACCTGACTGTAATCCGGTTGCAGCTTGCGGCGAACGCGTTGCAATCCTGCCTGCCCTTCGGAGTTGTTGGGATCGTTGACCACAACGCGCTCATAGGCCGACAGCGCCCAGCGCAGGACACCAGCCGCCTCCGCCGCCCGCGCAAACTCCAAATTGAGAGCGCTGTCAGTCGGGCGCTTCATCACCTGTTGATAAAGCGCATCGAGTTGATTGGAAGTTTTTGCGGGAGGCACAATTATTGTGCTCGACGCCTGTGCCAGCCCGATTATCAATACAAAAAAAGCGCACACCGCTAGCGACAAACAGAAATGCCACCTACCCGAAGCACGCATCGTAAAAGTTCCCAAATCGCAGGCAGCCAAAATCATTTCGCACGGCGCATCTGATATGTTAGAATATAGCAGAAGGAAATTTGAGGGCCAAACGCGAAGCATCGCGATACACAAATCGGGGAACTTTGCGAGCGCGAAAAACAGACATTGTTACCGAATGGTCACACGATGAACCGTATTTTACATTTTCTGTTGCTTCCGTTCGCAATTGTGGCAATCGCCATAGCTACAATGGGCATCGTGAAAGCCGATAAAATCGGCGTCGCTGCCGCAGTCGTTAATCAGGTGCAGGGTGTAACCGGCGGAAACACCCGCGCACTTTCTGCAGGAAGTGAGGTGTTCGCGCACGAACGTATTCGCACGAGCGATGCCAGCACCGCGCAGCTTTTGTTCTTAGACAAGACAAGCGTGAGTATTGGTCCGCGTTCGGAAATCGTGCTCGACAGTTTTGTCTATAATCCCAGCAACGGCACCGGCCAGGTCGCGATCAACGCCGCGCAAGGCGCATTCCGCTTTATTACCGGATCGCAGAATCCCCGGAACTATACGATCAAGACGCCGGTCGCGAGCTTAGGGATTCGCGGGACCATTCTCGACTTTTTGATCTCGGGCAACGCAAGTTCAGGCTACACGCTCACCGTCATACTCGTGGAATGCTGCGCCATCATCACCCTACCAAACGGGAAAGTTCTTAATCTGACGGTTCCCGGTACGGCCTATGTGCTGAAAAGCGGCGGCAGCATGACCGGGCCAATGCAGTGGGATGGCACGATCATCAACGCGGCCGGCGGGCTGACTTTTCCGCTGTATGGCTGGTTCTTCCAAGGCGAGATGCCGCCGAATGGACTAGCGCCGTCTCAGATCGGCAATATCGATCAGCTTAACGCCGTGATCGCCGGCCAGCTTAAAAGCCTTCCGCCACCGACGCTGCAGACCGGCGGATAGCACGGCGAAACGGCGCTTACTCCCAAGGGAATTCGAGCGGCAATAGCGGCCCACCGCTGGTGCGGCATTCGCGTTGACAATAGCGGTCGCATTTATCGGTAAGCTTCAGGCATTGGCCTTGCGGGTCTCGCTCCAGGCAACCAGTTTGGCCCCAGGCGCAATACGAGCCGCATTCGCTCCAGCAAGCGCCGGACGCCCATACCGATTCCGACCGCTCGCTGCGCGGGAATGGCAACTCTTGCCGCTGCGATGTGTACCGCCATGGACTATTGCGCATGCCAGTCTGGTCGGCAGCTTCAACCGGCACAAACGATGGCAGCAAAATAGTGCCCATCAGCAACGTCATGACGAGGAAGGCTCGTTTCATGGTGGCTACGATAGCGTCAATCATAACCCAGGCCAACCGGCAAACCGCCGCTGGAAAAAGACTGCGGGTTGCCGCGGCCTTGCTATCGCCCAGTATCGCGGTTAGCTCCATATCAAATGTTAGCTCCAGACCCGAAAACCGACGATAAAGCGGCCCCGAAAGTGAGTTTCGTCTCGCTCGGCTGCCCGAAAGCGCTCGTGGACAGCGAGCGCATCATCACGCGCCTGCGCGCGGAGGGCTATGAACTGTCGCGCGACCATGTCGGTTCTGACCTGGTCATCGTCAACACCTGCGGATTTTTGGATAGCGCTAAGGCTGAATCCCTGGGCGCGATCGGCAAAGCGTTAAAGGAAAACGGCAAGGTTATCGTCACCGGCTGTATGGGCGCCGAACCCGAGAGCATTTCGCAGGCCTTCCCGGATGTGCTGGCCATTACCGGTCCGCAGCAATATGAGAGTGTCGTCGATGCCGTGCATCGCGCGGTGCCGCCCCAGCATGATCCGTTTCTCGATCTGGTGCCGCCGGAAGGTATCAAGCTCACGCCTCGGCACTACGCCTACTTGAAGATCTCCGAAGGCTGCAACAACCGCTGTACCTTCTGCATCATTCCGAAGCTGCGCGGCGATCTTGTCTCTCGCCAGGCCGGCGACGTGATGCGCGAGGCGGAAAAGCTGGTCGCCGCCGGCGTGAAAGAATTGCTGGTCATCTCGCAGGACACCTCGGCCTATGGCCTCGACATCAAATACGCAGCGAGCCAATGGCGCGGCCGCGAACTGCGCGCAAAATTCATCGATCTGGCCAGCGCGCTGGGTGAGCTCGGCGTCTGGACCCGTTTGCATTACGTCTACCCCTATCCGCATGTAGACGATGTCATTCCCTTGATGGCCGAGCGCAAGGTTCTTCCCTATCTCGACATTCCGTTCCAGCACGCGGCGCCCGATGTGCTCAAGCGAATGAAGCGCCCGGCCGCGCAGGAAAAGACATTGGAGCGCATCGCGCACTGGCGCGAGATCTGTCCTGACCTGACCCTGCGCTCCACATTCATCGTCGGATTCCCCGGTGAAACGGAAGCGGAGTTTGAATTCCTACTTCAATGGCTGGATGAGGCTTCACTCGATCGCGTCGGCTGCTTCAAATATGAGCCGGTGCGCGGCGCCGTCGCCAACGATCTTGGCGCGGCCGTACCTGATGAGGTGAAGGAAGACCGCTGGCACCGTTTCATGCAAGTGCAGCAGAAGATTTCAACGCGCCGGCTCAGGCGCAAAGTCGGCACCCGCCAACAGGTCATCATTGATGAGGCCGGACCGACTGTTGCTAAAGGCCGCTCGATGGCGGACGCGCCAGAAATCGACGGCGCAGTTTATGTGGCGAGCAGGCGGCCGTTACGCGTCGGCGAAATAGCAACGGTCAAGATCGAACGCGCCGACGAATACGACTTGCACGGGACGGTCGTCGGTTACTAAAGCCGATAGAACTTCACCGCATTGTCGTGAAATACTTTGCGTTGATCGGCCTCTGGGAACTCCGCCATCACCTTACGGTAACAGCCAAAGAAATCGACGTAACTGGCGTGTAATTTCTCCAGAGGGAAATTGCTGCCATAGATCGTGCGCTCGATGCCGAAAATCTGAATCGTGTCGCGGATCACCTGGCGCGCCTGCGGCAGAGTAATCCCCTGGCTGAACATGCCGATTCCAGAAATCTTGACATAAAGATTGGGGAACGCGGCCAAGGCCATCAGCGCTGCCCGCCATTCGTTAATCGCTTCCGGCGCGCGGGACGCCAACATACCGGCATGTACCAAGATCATGCGTGTATTCGGGAATGCCCTAACCAGTTCAATCGTGTGTTTGACTTGCCCCGCATAGGCCTGGAGTTCAAAATGGAGGTTGTGTTTTTCAAGCATCGCAAAGCCGCGGCGAAAATCCGGCGTATTGCATAAATCTGGCCGGTTGGTGGCCTGCCGGACCGGATCAACATCCCAATACAGCATCTGCCGCAAGCCACGCACGTTCGCGAACTTTTTCTGAGCCTTGAGCGCCGTTTCGATATCGGGATCGGCCAGATTGGCGTTGCAGACAATGCCGTGCGGGTAGCCGTGCTTGTCGGCGACCGATTGCAGCCAGCGCGTTTCGTCCAGTTCCCGGCCAGGGCCCCACATCGCGGTAACATGCACCGACTTCACTGCGCCTTCCGGCACAATATCGTTCATCCATTCCTCCACCGGATAATCGCGGCGCAAACCGAAATAGTCACCGAACATGCGCGGGATCGGCGGGTCGGCAAGCCATGATACTTCCTTGCGCGGCCAAATATGATGATGCGTGTCGATCATCGGTCCTTTGTAGAGCGCCATCACTTCC
>JAYTFS010000195.1:0-2745 GCA_043734185.1 Pseudolabrys sp.
GCACTTTCGCACAACGCAATCGAATTGTCGTCGCATCATATGACACTCGATATGCGGCGAGGAGCGTTACAAACTGTATGCCGATTGCAGGGTGGGAACGCAACAGATGTGCGTGTGCGCACGCTGCACCTCGTGTCGTTGAGCGATCGCTCAATAGGGCTCCAGTTGATCCAGTTCGACGTCGAAAATGGAAACGCCGAGGTTACACTTGATGCGGCGTTCGAGGGGATGAACCTAGGGTTGGTATCAGAGCGGCTAGAGCAGGACCTCGGCGTGTGGCGTACGGAGCGTTCCGCAAAGCGCCTTGCAATAACGGCCTCAGCTTCATTGATGGTAGACGGCCACGTTCTTCCACCGACCGAGTTTGGTCGGTTCAAATGGTCATGGAGCTGGAAATCCAACCCCGGGCAGATCGTTTGTTTTGCACGATTAGTGGCGATCACGCGAAGTAAGGCCAACAGCCAGGACTTTGGCGAAGGTGCGGTGGACAAGCTGGGCGTCGCGCGAAAACTCGGCTGGCTGGGCGTGATTGCGGAGCATGAATCCGCCTGGGCTAGCCGCTGGCACTTGAGCAACGTCGAGATCGAAGGCGACGACGCCGCACAGAAGGCATTGCGGTTCGCCGTCTATCATCTGAACAGCGCTGCCAACCCACTCGACGAGCGCGTTTCGATTGGCGCCCGGGCGCTGACCGGCGACGATTATCTTGGGCATGTGTTTTGGGACACTGAAATCTTTCTGCTGCCTTTCTATACTTTGACCTGGCCCGAAGCGGCCCGAGCGCTGCTCATGTATCGCTTCCACACCCTTGATGGCGCGCGCGGCAAAGCCGCCGATATGGGATGGCGCGGAGCTCTCTACGCATGGGAGTCTGCCGATTCTGGTGCAGAGACAACGCCGGAACAGGTTATCGGCCCGGATCGCCAAGTCATCAATATTTTTACTGGTAAAGAGGAGCAGCATATCAGCGCGGACGTCGCGTACGCTGTATGGCAATACTGGCAGGCGACCGGGGATGAAGGATTTCTGCTCGACGCGGGGGCCGAGATCCTTCTCGAGACCGGCCGGTTCTGGGCAAGCCGCGGGCAGCTCGAGGCGGATAGTCGCCGCCATATTCGGGGCGTCATCGGACCGGACGAATATCACGAACACATCGACGACAATGCCTTCACCAACGTCATGGCACGCTGGAACATCCGGCGGGCACTCGATGTGGCAACCTTGTTGCGCGAGCGCTGGCCCGAATGCTGGGCGCGCCTCTCAGGCCGTCTCGGCCTCGGCGACGCCGAGTTGAAGCAGTGGCTGAGTGCCGCCGACACGATGGCGACCGGCCTTGATCCCAAAACGGGGCTTTTCGAGCAGTTCGCCGGCTTTTTCGCTCTCGAAAAGATTGATCTGACGCACTACGCCGGCCGCTCGGTGCCAATGGACGTGGTGCTTGGTCGGGAGCGGACGCAACGATCGCAGGTCATCAAACAGGCCGATGTCGTAGCTCTGCTGGGGCTGTTGCCGGAGGAGTTCGTTGCTGAGACAGGGGCGACGAACTTCGATTACTACGAGCCTCGTTGCGGTCACGGCAGTTCACTTAGCCGCGCCATGCATGGGATGGTCGCTGCCCGGCTGGGCCGCTCCGAAATGGCGCTGCGCTATTTCCAGCAGACTGCGGCTATCGATCTCGCGGATACCCATGTGGCAATCGATGGCGGCATTCACATAGCGGCCCTCGGCGGAAACTGGATGACGGCAGTATTCGGTTTTGCCGGGGTGTCACTGAGGAACAACGGCATCGCCCTCGACCCACAATTGCCGCCGAATTGGCGCAGCCTCGGCTTCAGCCTTCAGTGGCGCAGCCGCCACCTCCGAATCAAGATTGTCGCGGGCGAACAACGCGTGGAAGCAATGCTGGAAGCAGGAGAGCCGATGAAGATTGTCGTGAACGGTCAGCTGCATGAACTCCGAGGTGACCGAACGCTCCGGGTCTCCTACACGCTGCGCACGCCACCGAAGGGATGAACGCATGCCGGACGCGGGCAGGAGTACTGCCGATCCTGGGGGCGGCCGTCTCGTCATTGACTTGGCCAAGCGGATCGTTGCCAAAGCCACCGAGCTGACGGACTTAACGCCTTTTCATGTGTTCATAACGCACAGATGATCGAACGCGCGCTTGCCGGCGTTGCCCATTCGGGTTCGAGCAGCCGACGGAGTGTCGCGAACTCAACCTGCCGTTTCCGCTTCGCTGACGGTTATCGTGCAAGCCTGAGGTTGGAACAATCACCGTGGCCCGGGGTTGAGAAACCTATGGACGTTTCTCCTGAACTGGGTGGATTGCGTCTTCATCCGCAAAGATAGCGCGGACACTTGCAATGCAAACCAAACTCAAATCGACGACCATTATGAACTTGCCTTAATGCTATCCGCAGGCGCCAGTGCGAGAAGCGCGACATGAGACAAAGTTCCCGAGTTATCTCGACCAAGATCTCAGCCGTTGTCTCAGATGTCGACGGTACGTTGGTGACCGACGACAAGATTTTGACCGAGCGAGCACGCGCCGCAGTGGCCGATCTGCACGCACTTGGCATCATTTTTACAATCATCAGCAGTCGGCCCCCCCGCGGTATGCGCATGCTGTTCGAACCGCTGGGGATTACAACGCCGATAGGCAGCTTCAATGGCGGAGTGATAGCAACGCCCGAGCTGTCGGTGCTCACAGAGCATCTCCTATTGCCTCAGGTCGCGCGGCGCACG
>JAYTFS010000196.1:0-2269 GCA_043734185.1 Pseudolabrys sp.
AGCAATGAATCCTATCGCAATTGCGAGCCGGCGGACCAGAGCGCGACCGACGGTGGGAGGCCACAATCGCGCCTGAGACTATCTGCAGCGCGCCGCTCACGCCACCACCGGAAAACTCAGGAAGCCGTTGATCAGGTGCCAGAGACGCGCACGTTGCGGGCCGATCATGCCGCCGCCGTGCGGCAGGCCGTGCACCTTGATCAGTTGCTTGTCGTTGCTCGCCAGCGCCTCGAAGAAGCGATAGATTTCCGCCTCGCTTTCGTTGCCGTCGTGCTCGGGTCGGATCAGGCACACCGGGCAGGCGAGTTTCGTCGGATCGACCATCGGCATGTTGACCGCCATGTCCAGGTAGGTACCCGACGGCACGCTGTCGCCGAATTTCAATTCGAAATCCGCCAGCGCCTTGATCACGGCGGGATCGCCGGCGCCTTCGACGTCGCGATTGAACACATTCTGGATTTGCGCCGGTCCGAACGGCCGTCGCGGGTTGGCGCGATAGCTGTCGGCTTGCTTGCGGCGGCGCTCGATTTCCGGCGCATCCTTGCCGGTGTAGGTGAAGGCATGCAGAACGAGCCTGCCGACGCGTTTTGGCTCGGCGTTGGCAAAGGCGCCGGCGCGGATCGCGCCCGAGGACTCGCCGAACATCATCACCGACGCTTGGCCCGTGGCTTTTTCGACGAGTGGCAAAGCCGCGCGCAGATCCTCGACGCCGGATTGGATGCCGCTGTTGGATTGCGTGCGCGCCGAAAAGCCGTAGCTCTCGTGGTCCATGGTCCAGACGTCGTAGCCGAGGCGGGCGAAGTGATCCATCGTCGAGTAGCCGCTGCGGCCCGGCACTTGCAGGTCGTAGCTGCCGCGACTGGCGAAAGTGGAGCCGTGCACAAGGAACAGGATCGGCCGCGGCGTCGCGACTTTTTCTGCAAGGTGTTTTCGATAGACGTAGAGCTTGACGTCGCCCTTCATCGCCCAGCGTTCCTCGGCGACGACTTTGCCGTCGCGCGCACGCGGCGCGGCGCTCGCGAAGGGTGCTGCCAAACCGGTCGCCGCGGCGGCGCCGACTGCGGTCAGAAGAGTGCGACGGCTGGCGGCTGCGGGGTCTGCCGTTTTTGGATTCGTCATGCGATCAACCTTTTTGAATGCTGCTATTCGATGCGCCGGCGAACAACGCGGTAGATGACACTTTGTCGTCATGGTTGGCAACCGGGGCGGGGCCGGGGAAATCTCGGCTGACCGCGTCGGGGGCGCGAAAATGGGGACCAAGTCGGTTGGCCGATTGACAACGGTTGCGGCGTTCGATTTAGCTGATGGCGCTACTTGACGACTGTGGAAGAGATCGGCAGTTGCCATCGGGCGATGCGGCCGGCGCCGAAGGAGCAACCGCCTCCGGAATCTCTCAGGTAAACGGACCGCAGTCCGATGGCGCTCTGGAAAGCAGCAGCTGCTTGCCGACATGGCAATCGCGCCGCTCACCGACGGGGTAAGATTGCGCGCCGCTGTTTCGGCACGCTTTCCAAACTCTCAGGTTCCCTGACAGAGGAGGCTCGTACGTGAGCAATTCCGCGCACGTAGCAGAGCCGTGTCAGGACGCTGGATGACTGCAGCCCCGCCGCAAAGCACGCTCAGGCGCACACCGCTTTACGACCTGCATGTTTCGCTCGGCGGCAAGATGGTGCCGTTCGCCGGCTATGAGATGCCGGTGCAGTTTCCGCTCGGGGTGCTGAAAGAGCATCTATGGACGCGCGAGAAGTGTGGGCTGTTCGATGTTTCGCACATGGGCCAGGCTGCACTGGTTGCCAACGACGGAAAGCATGAAACCGTCGCGCGGGCGCTCGAAATGCTCGTGCCGGCGGATATTCTCGGTCTCAAGCCCGGCCATCAGCGATATTCGCAATTGCTCGCGGACGACGGCGGCATCTTCGATGATCTGATGATTTCGCGGTCGGCGGATACGGCGCATGACGGCCGGCTCAATCTTGTCGTCAACGCCGGCTGCAAGGACGCCGACTATGCGCATCTGAGAGCGCGGTTGCCGAAAGATGTAGTCCTCACTGTGTTGGCCGATAAGGCGCTGCTGGCGCTACAGGGCCCCGAAGCCGCGCGCCAGTTGACGCGCCTCGCACCCGAAGCCGATCAACTGGGCTTCATGAGAACGGCCGAGATTCGCATCGGCAAACTCGACGCGATGGTGTCGCGCTCCGGCTACACGGGCGAGGACGGCTATGAGATTTCGGTCCACGACAAGGACGCTGTCGATCTGGCGCAAGCGTTG
>JAYTFS010000197.1:0-4720 GCA_043734185.1 Pseudolabrys sp.
AATGTCGTCGCAACAATCTCCCGGTTTGTCTCCTTGACCACAAGCGCCGCTTTGGAGGGCTCGGGGAGTCCAATCCTTTGCGAGACGCTAAATGGCAAAAGAACCGGAGCCATCGTGCCGTTTGTAAAGAAAAGCAAGCCGGTAAGTACCGACCCAACAACTAAGAAGTATGAAATTACTGGCACAGCGCAGCTAAGTTACTTAACGCCAGTCGTGATCTTCGGCAGTTCGAGCTTCACTGTCGATGATTTTGTCCCGAACGTGCCAGTCGCGAAAAGAAGTCCTCCGCCTACCACGATGACGATAAGCGCACCGATGAGGACGCCCATGACACCGATGCCTCCGCTATTGTCCGCCATAGATTTCTCCTAAAGTTGCCAATTGGACCCAGTTCAATGCTTCGGCTCAACATTTGTTCCGCATGGTGAGACCGAAACGGAATGTGTTCACTTTTGACCAGACTCCGGAGGCAATTAATTTAAGGATGTTACGTCTACTACCTGATCACTGACCCCCTTGGAGGAAACTCATGTTGAAGTATGTTTTGGCCGCCTTGGTGTCGGCGTCTCTTGTCACCGCAATTCCGCTAAATACTGTGCAGGCTCAGCCTGCCACGCAGCAAGATGCGAAGGCGAAAGCCAAGGCAGACAAGGCGGCTGCGATGGCCAAGGCAAAGGAAGAGAAGGCCAAGGCGAAAGCTGCAGCGAAAGAAGCAAAAGCCAAAGCCAAGGCTGAAAAAGCGGCAGCAAAAACTAAGGCGAAGGAAGAGAAGGCCAAGGCAAAAGCTGCAGCGAAAGAAGCAAAAGCTAAGGCGGAGAGCGAAAAGAAGAAATAGCATGCATGTCGCGCCGACGTTTTAGATTGCGCGATCAAACATGCGCTTGAGCGCGCCGCTAAATCGTCTGTTGGCATAGCACGCGCTGGGCGTGATACACAGCGCCATGACATCCCCACAAAAGCCGGACGACACAACCTTTCAAGCCGAAGGAGACGTCGACAAGAACAGCGTCAAAAAGCCCTCAATCGATGACGCCGTTGAAAATGATATTTCGAAACCGGAACAGGCGGCTTTCGACGCGTTCGCGCGCGGTGATGAAGAAAAGCTTCGAAAACAATATCTACTGCAGCGTTTCTGGCACACGGCGAAAGGTTTTTGGAGTACTCATCGCGGTGACCGGTTAGCCTGGCTACTTACGTTTAGCCTGGTGTTGCTTATTTTGGTAAATCTCGCGGCGATGTACGGCATCAATATCTGGAATCGGGCCATCTTTGATGCGCTGGAAAAGCGCGACGGCGCCACGGTACTTTACCTCGCGGGAGTATTTTTTCCTCTGGCCGCAGCGAGCGTCATTTTCGGCATGACGAACGTGTGGGCGCGCATGACGACGCAACGCCGTTGGCGCGCGTGGGTATCGGACGCCGTCATCACTCGCTGGCTGAAGAACGGCCGTTACTATCAGCTCAATCTCGTCAGCGGGGACCACCAAAACCCGGAAGGCCGTCTGACCGAGGATCTGCGGGTCTCGACAGATGCCCCGATCGACTTTGCAGTGGGGGTGCTGCAGGCCGCGCTATCAGCCCTTACGTTTATCGCCGTGCTCTGGACCATTGGCGGTGCGTTGAGTCTGACCGCCGGCGGCTTCGCCATCACCATTCCTGGTTTTCTCGTCATTGCGGCGGTTCTGTATGCCACGCTCGCGAGCGGCGCCATGACGGTGGTTGGCAATAAATTCGTTTCCGTCTCGGAAGCGAAAAACCAAACGGAGGCGGATTATCGCTACCAGCTCACCCGGGTGCGTGAAAACGGCGAGAGTATCGCGCTCCTGGGTGGCGAAGAAGAAGAGCGGGCGGGCATCGATCGGTCGCTGACGGCGGTATTGTGGCGGTGGCGCGATGTTTGCCATCAGCACATGAAGACCACGATCGTATCACAAGGATCTTCGATCATTGCGCCGGTGGTCCCGATCATATTGTGCGCGCCAAAATATCTGGACGGTTCGATGTCGCTCGGACAAGTCATGCAAGCCGCATCCGCCTTCACTATCGTGCAAGCAGCGTTTTCCTGGCTTGTCGACAACTATCCGCGCCTTTCCGATTGGAATGCGTCGGCCCGGCGCATCGCATCGCTGATGGTTTCACTCGATGCGTTGGAAAAGGCCGAGACCGGCGATCAATTCAATCGCATCAAGCGCGGCGAAACGACAGATGCGGCGATGAAGTTGATCAATCTGTCGGTAACGCTCGACGACGGTACAGCTGTTGTCGATGACACAGAAGTAGTCATCAAGAAAGGCGAGCGTGTGCTGGTCGCCGGCGAAAGCGGCACGGGCAAGAGTACGCTGGTGCGTGCCATAGCCGGTCTGTGGCCATGGGGCGGCGGCGAGGTGCAGATCCAGCATGATTCGCGGCTTTTTCTATTGCCACAACGCCCCTATGTTCCGACCGGAACGCTGCGTCGCGCGGCCGCCTATCCCGGCGCCGCAGAAGACTGGCAGCCGGAAGAGATCGCGGCGATGTTGGAGAAAGTCGGCCTTGCCCATCTCAAGGACCGGCTCGAAGAGGACGCGCCATGGGATCAAACACTGTCCGGCGGCGAAAAGCAGCGTCTGACAATCGCGCGAGTCCTGCTGCACCGTCCCGATTTCATTGTTCTTGATGAAGCCACGTCGGCGCTCGATCCCAAGAGTCAGGATGCGCTGATGAAGCTTTTGTCGGATGAGATGGAGGGTCTGACGATCATCAGTGTCGGCCATCGACCGGAATTGGAGCAATTCCACAGCCGCAAGCTTATTCTTGAGCGCCGGCAAGGCGGCGCCAAGCTGGTAAGCGACATCAAACTTGTCCGCAAGCCGTATAGGCCGCGGCTCCTGCGACGTTGGCTGCGGCGAACGAACCAGGGGAAGGCAGTTTAGTCAAAACTATTGCGATAAAGTCACGCGTCAACGAGGCCTGCGCCAAACACTGGACGGCCTCTTTTTTGGTTGGAGATAGTGGCTGGCTTCCAGGAACTCCTTTGCCTCAGGCGCATTGCCTCCCTAGCCCTCCTACAAGCAATGGATATCGGCTATGCCGCTTGCTCCGGCCGCGCAAAAATTCCTGACAAAATGGCTTGCCATGATTGCGGGAAACGATTTTCGCAATTTGCCTTCGATCGTTGCGGCCGACGCTGTTTTTCGCTCACCGGTTGGCTTAAAGCCTTATTCGGGACGCGACCTGGTTTGCCTGCTGCTGAGCACAGCGGCGGGGATCTTCAAGGATTTCAAATATCACCGCAAATTTCTCAACGGCCAAAACGCCGCGCTCGAATTCAGCGCACATATTGGCGACGTAAAGCTGAAGGCCGTTCACCTCATCCGCTTTAACGGCGCGGGCGAATTCGTCGAGATCGAGAAGTTGGTGCGCCCTGTGGAGGGCGCTAAGGCGCTCGGCAATGCGATGGGTTCGTTAATCGGACCACAAATAAAAGCGCTGCGTGCAGCCGCGTAACAGACCTTCGCCTGGCGAACCCATCTACAAAAAAAGGAAATGATCATCAGAGCTGCGCTCAAGGATACCGACGCCGGCTTGGCAAATAGTAAAGCAATCGGCGAACGCGAGATTCACACGCTCATGGAGGATTTGGCAAACGCAATCCGCGCCAAAGACGTCGACTCGCTGATGACGCACTACGCGTCTGACGTACTGACGTTCGACCTGTTGCCCCCGCTGCAATATCAGGGAGTCGACGCGATCAGACAAAGGGTGTCGCAGTGGTTTTCGTCGTTCCGGGGCCCCATCGGTCTTGAGATGCGCCATCTGAGTATTACAGCAGGCTATGATCTTGCCTTCTGGTCCAGCCTCAACGGTAGCACTGGAATAAACAAAGACGGCGCGAAGATCGAGATGTGGTGGCGTGCGACCAATGGCTTTCGCAAGATCGGTGGCAAATGGCTGGTCACGCACGGGCACAGCTCGGAGCCGTTCGATGTGAAGACCGGCAAAGCGTTGCTTCATCTCAAGCCAAGTAGGGACATTTGAGAAAAATCGGTCGACAAAATCGCGCTGGCGAAAATTTCAACAGGAGGCTCTTATGGTCCAGACAAAACGTGCAGCACCGCTCTCGTCGGCAGTTTTGCACCACGTGTCCTTTCCAGGCGAAAGCGCTGGTTATCGCGTTGCGCGCAACAGCTTGCTCGCCGAGGAGATGGAATTGCGTCGGCAGATCGAGCGCGTCGCCGCTCAACGCCGGACGCTGCCAGCCGGCGGCATGATCCCCCAGGACTACGAATTCGACGGGGATGGCGATTGCTGAGTTATTTATTTCGCACCTTTTGGCTCGAAATATCCGAGTTGAAGAGGACCTAGTCGATCAGTTGTTTAATTCCAGCGAAAAACGCTTGGCGCGGACACTTTTGCTTCTTGCCAATTTTGGAAAGGAAAAAAGTGAGCCTGAACCGATCCTGGCGAAGATCAGCCAAGAGACACTCGCGGAGATGATCGGCACGACGCGATCCCGCGTCAGCCAGTTCATGAATAAATTTCGTAAATTGGGCCTTATTGATTACAACGGCCATATTGAAGTCCACCGTTCCTTGTTAAACGTGGTTCTGCATGAGAATCCGCGGATTAAAATTTAGTCGCGGTCTTCGAGGCAGTTCGGACGACCAAAGGCGCGATGAACAATGCTGGACCTAACGTTCACGCCTGCGTATTGCTGCTTCGCCCTTTTGTGTTGTCCTGA
>JAYTFS010000198.1:0-17198 GCA_043734185.1 Pseudolabrys sp.
TTGTGGACGTTCCGCCGGTATTGGCCGTCGAGCGCTTGATGTAGTAAATGGTCTGGAGCGCCGCAGCGGTGGTCCTAATTGTCAAACTCATCGCATGAATGGCGACGGTCTTTGTGTTCGATCCGTAGATGCAGAGCATGTCGGTCGGAGTGGCATAGGCGGGATATAAAACGCCTGTTACGGAATAGGTTCCCAGCCGATTTGCAGGGATTGTGGTGACTGACCCGGAAACAGGTTGCGGCGTTCCGCCGCTGGATGTTGCCAGCGAATAGGTGCCATCGCCGTTGTCGCGAAACTTCATCGGCAGAGGATTGGCATACAGATAAGAAGTTACATCGGCCATGCGAGTGCTCTCCGCTTATGAGAATTCGAGAATGAGGACGAAGCCATTGCCGCCCGCGCCGCCGGAGCCCGCAACCGAACCCTTACTGCCTCCTCCGCCGCCGCCGCCTTTCACGCCCGCCCCGCCCGAAACGGTCGAGCCGCTCTCGATGTTGCGCACGCCATAGCCGCCGCCGCCCCAGAATGAATCGCCGCCGACGCCGCCAGCGAGTATCGTTGAGCCTTCTACGCCGACGCTAAGGCCACCCCCACCCTGCCCGGTCAGCAGTGCGTCGCCAGCGCTGCCAGCACCGCCTACAGGTGTGATGAACGCTCCTGACAGAAGGCTCAGAGAACCGAGCCCGCCTTGTCCGCCGGTTGCTATCGCGTATGTGCCGAAGCTCGTGTTGCCGCCGTTGCCGCCGTCACTGCCGCTCGAGGGCGCTCCTCCGGCGCCAATTGTCACCGCAACCGTCGCAATGGCGGTGACATCCATAAACTTGATCGCCGTGCCGCCGCCTGCGCCGCCGTAGCCCGCACGGTCGTTAGTCGACATCGCACCGCCACCACCACCGCCGCCGCCGCCGGTTGCAAAGACGAGAACGTGCCGTGTATTGGCTCCGCGCGTCCATGTACCGCTGACCGAAATGGGCGTGATGCGCAGCAGGCCGGACGTCAGCGCGGCGCCGACGCCGGTAATGATACCCGCCCACGTCATGTCGCGGTGATGCACGTCGGTCTGGTTCCAGTAGGGAAAGAGATCGGTGTTGCCGGGTGAATTGTTGATGGTGAGTCCAGGGGCGTTCAGCGAGATCGGATAGGGCGTGGTGCCGGATACCGTGATGCCTTCGCCCGATGAACCGCTGACCGAGCCGATGGCGGTGGTGCTTGGCGAATTCATGAACCGGAGCGAGGTTCCGTCGAATACCAGGTGCGCCAGATAGCCGCCGGCCATGACGCCAGAAACCAGCGGCGCGGCATCGGCGTCGACAATCGCGACGTTACCGAGACCGTTGATATTCGCGGTCATGGCGCCGGTGTTGGTGATGCTGCTGTTTTTGACAAAAAACGACATCTTTTGGTAGCTGGCCGGAACCGGATCGAGCGCCGCCGTGATGTGATTCACGGTTGCGCTGGTATCCTCGGTATAGGCATAGCTGCCGCCCTGCACGTAAGCCGGAACCTGTGGCAGTTTGACCGCGATGAACGGTGCGGTCTTCAACAGGGCTATTGTGGTCGAGTTCAGCGCGGTAGCACCTTGGGCGACCGTCACCGCATAGAGCCCGGCCCAGCCGGCATCGGGGTTTGGCGTCACTTGGGTTCCGGCAGTGGCGGCCACGCCGGCCTTGGCTTGCACCGCGACCCGCCCCTGGCGGGTCGTGAACTGCGCCGTGCCGGAATTGGCAGGGCCCATCCATGGCACCCGCGGATCGGTCGAATTGAAATAGGAGAGCACCGTGGGATCAGCGTCGATAGACTGGAACTGCGCTTGAATGAGGTAGTTCTGGGCATCGCCGCTGGTCGACGGAGGCACCAGCGTCAGGCTCACTGTGTCCAGCAGGATGCCCTGCTGCATGATCTGGTGGGCTGTATCGCTCGCCAGGCTGCCGAACGAGGTCTGATCGACGGCCTCGATTGAGCACAGCGAGCCGGGCGTCACCTGCACCACCAGGGAGGCGGGGCTGTCCGGGATGCAGGTCAGGCCGTCGGCAATCGTGCCGGTGCCGCCCCACGCCTGAACATCGTAGGCGAGCGCCACCATGGTGTTGCGCTGGATATTGAGGAAGTCCGCCGCGAGCGGAACCTCGCCCGGATAGACGATATCGCGATTCATGGATGGCTCCAGTTACGGCGGTGGCGGGGATCGCGGCGAGATGTTGACCCAGCACGTAATGCCGGCGGCGCGGGTCGATTCAATCACGTCGTAGATGTCCTGAAAGGTGACGGTGCCGGTGATGTCGCTGACATCCATCAGCGTAGAATAACCGCCGTCCCATGCCGCGAATGAAGAGTCGAGCCCGGCGGCGTTCGGCACACCGGCGCCAACCGGCTGATCGGCATGGATGAGCACTTCGTAAGGCATATCCCGGCTGCCCCAGCCGCCAGCCTGATCGAAGCCCAGGGCGTAAGAATCCCAGCCGCCGGTATCGAACGGATAGTACGGCTCGAACATCGTAGCGCCGCCCCCGGTCAGGTCGGTGATGGCCTGCAGGATGCCGTCTCGGGTGCCACGTGCCCGCAGCACTTCGGCCGGAATGACGGCGCGAAAGGACTTGTCGTTCTGTCCTGGCTTTCGCCGCACCCGGAGCCCGAAGAAATCGAACGCGGCGAGGTCAAGAAATCGGTCGGTTGCCGTGGCGATGCGGGTTTGCAGCTTGGTCAGAGCCAGAAAACCATAGGCCCAGGCCATGACCGCCGCGGGCGCCATAAGCACGCCATCGAGCAGCGGCGTCTCGCTCGGAAACCATGGCGGCAGAACCGACTTGAGGCGGTCCAGCATGTCGGCGCGATCCCCGGCCGCCATGGCTAGGCAACCGTGAGCGTGGCGAGCTTCAACACCGTGCGGGGGTCGCCGGGAATGTCATGTTCCCCTCTGTTGAGGACGAGCGTGGTGATGGTGGCGACGCCGCGCGAGGCATCGTAAATGACCTGTGACAGCTTTAAGTAAGGCAGCCCGTCGCCCAGCACGAGGCTGGTGATATGGGCGGTGATGGCTCGGGCAATATCGGCCAGAACGGTGTCGTGGTCGTAGCCGGGCTTGGTCGAAATCGTAATGTAGATATTGACGCCCTTCACCAGCGGCGCAAGTACGACCCAATTGATGCCGGCGGCGCGGGTCGTGGCGATCGCCGCCGACACGGTATCGAGCAGGCTTTGCGGTGGTGCTCCACTGCCGTCGTCGACGGTGATGGTCAATAGGCCCGGAACTACGGTTCCATCGGCTGCGTGGTTTTCGATGATCGTGCTATTCAGGCCCAGCCGCAGGCTGGAAATCGCATACGCGATGGCGAGCGTCGTGGACTTCGACAGGGACGCGATGAAGAGAACGAATCGGGCGCGCAGCTGCGCGTCGGTTTCGGCCGTGGTGCCGCCCGCGAAGGCGAACGGGTTGGTGACGGTATCGACGCCCACGATATTGGTCAGCATCGTGGTCACGCTGCCGGCCGCGACGTTGGCAAGGGGCGATCCCGATTGCGACTGCACGGGCACGGTGACGGCGGTGACACTCGCCGGCAGCAAATAGCCGTTCTGACTTAGCGACCATGCGCCGTTATCGGCGTCGATGACCACATTGAACAGTTGCGAGCCGTCCGCAGTTTGTACCTGAGCTCCGACTGGAATGAGCGCATCGCTTTGGGCCGTGAACCGCGCATAGGTGACGGTGCCGGTGGCCAGCGTGCCGCCAAGCCTGACCAGGCCCCAGTCATTGACCCAGGTGTCGGCATCGGGACCGTTGGAGGTCGAGAGCCGCGTTATGGTGAGGATGTAGAGCGCAACGCCCTGCAGCCACAGTCCCACGGCGGCGGTGGCTTCGGCCAGCGATCGCATGACGCTGCCGGTGGTGAAATCGATGATGGCCCGCGCCCTGGCCTGCACAGCGGCGGCCTGATCCTGAACGAGCGTGGCGAATGTCTTGGTGACAAGGGGCATGGCTGGTCAGTTGCTCGCATCGAATGACAGCGTGGTCTGCCGGCCGGTCACGGCGCTCTGATAGGTAATCAATACGGTGACGCCATTGAGGAAGGGCCTCACGGTGATGACCGGTGCGGGCGTCGTGGCTACCAGTTCTTCCTTGCGCACCTGCGCCGACACGACGCCACGGATCACGTCAACGTCGAGGTTGTCGCCGATGCGCTGCGGCAGACCGGCGCCAAAGGTCAAATGCCAGAGATACCCGCGCACCGCCGTCATGAGGCGCCGGACCAGATGCTCGCGGGTGAGATCGTCGCCGTCCACCAGCAAGATGTCGCCGGTTGGCGACAGGCTGATGTCATTGCCCCAGGGCTGGCTGATATCCGGCATTATTGCGGAACGCCCGTGAGACCGGTGCCGGGCTGCGAGTCGATGTGCTCATGGGTGAACCCGACATCGTGGCCGTGGTGTTTCAGATAGCCGCCGTTCACATCGACATTGCCGTTGAGGGTGATGCCATGCGAGCCCACATCGAACGTCATGTTGCCGTTCTGGTCGATCTTGATGATCGCGCCGGTTTCGTGCTTGAGCAGGATTTCTCCGGACTGCACGACCGGCGGGCGTTCCTTGTCGCTATGCAGGCGGCCGAGGTGGTGCGGGTTTTCGATATTGCCGTCGAAAAACCCGACCGAGATTTGATCCCCGACCTTGGGGCCGATGACAACGCCCCAGCCGTTTCCGGTGCCCGCGGTGTTGACCGAAAACCATCCGGTCTCGATTTCGTCGGGGTGCAGCATCGCCTTGATACGATGATTGTCCGGATCGAACGCGGTGATTTCAGCCGCCTTCATGGTCGAATGGCGGGCCAGGGCGCGGGAGATTTCATGCTGCACGAAGTCGCTGAGATTGGCCGTCATCTATCCGCCCCGCCGCTTCGATTTGGCCTTGGTGTCGATGCTGGTCACGTAGCCGCCCACGAAGCTGATCTTGTGTTCGACGCTATCGATCTCGTGCACCTGATCCCACGCCGAATTTGTGCCCGATAGTTGCAGGTTGAAGCGCGCCGTGATGGTGGGATCGCCCGGCAGTTCGACATGCACGTTGAGTTCGTGCTGCGTCGTCTTGTCGAGATGCGCCTTGGCGCGCTTGTTGGCCTGGTCCTGTGTCAGTCCTGGGTGGTGATGGTGATAGTCGAGCGTATCGCCGCCGCCCGCTTCCGTCGCCGAGGCTTCATATTTCTTCTGGTCCTTGTGGTTCCAGGAATGGACATGGCTGTTGACGGTTTTGCCGAGCCCCACGTTGCGGCGGCACACCAGTGTCATCTGATTGCCAGCCGCCATGCTGAACGGAGTGGGCGGCGTGAACACGACATCGATGACAGGCAAGTCTTCCGGGATTTTCTTGAAGTAGAGTTTGCCGAGGGTCGCGTAGGCCGACATGCCGTGGGTATCGGCGATATGCTGCACCATTCCCCAGTCGGATATGCGATGCGCGAGCGCTACATAATCTATCTGGACAATGCGCCCGGCCTTGTCGCTGACGCTATCGACCTCGGCTGGCAGACCGCTTTGCCCGGCATAGTCCTGGACGATCTGCTCGGGCTGTTTGTTGAGATGCTTCTTGCCGGATTTCTTGTCGATCATCTTGGCCGCTTTGTCGCGCGCCGTAATCGACACCTTGCCGCCGCTGAAATCGCACTCCACGGTATCGACCACGCCGTCGAACACGAGGCCCGAGGCCCCTGCCCCGCTGTCGATCGTGCACTGCACGTCCATATTGTTCGCCGATGACCAGAAATCCGCATCCGGGCCGCCGCCGTACAGCGCAGCGGTGGCGGAGAGCGTGTCGCTTTTGCCGTCCCGCGATAGTTTGGCGCTCACTTCGTCGGCGGTCACGGTTTGACCCGCGATGGTCAGAAACGCCTGCGGCTTCCGCGTTTCGGCCATCGCCTAGAGTCCTAGGATCCCGCCATTTCCGCGTCCGGCGGACGTCGGAATCTTCAGCGTCCGGACGCCGATGAACCACGGATCGATCATGCCATTGGCGGCGGCGATTTCATTCCAGCGCGTCGCGTCGTTCATGTATTGCGCGGCGATCGCAAACAGATTGCCGGAACTGACCTGCACAATGCGATAGGTGACGGTGGCCGGGATCACGCCGTCACCAAGGCGAGGTTGCCGCCGATCCGGCCCACATAGGCCATGGCATCGAGCGTGCTGGCATGTTGTTGCGCGGTGACAGCCTGCATCGTGAGCCACGCCGCGATATCTTCCGGCATGCCGCCGGGCATGGCGCTGCCTAGAATGCCTTCTTCGAGGCTATAGGCCTCGTTCAGCGCCAGGCTTGCCGTGTTGGCTGCCGCGCTCGCGCGCTTGCGGGTAGCGGCAGGTGCCGCGGTAAGCGAGCCCAGCCCGCCCAGCGCCGCGTTGAGGGCTTGGGCCGCGGTCCCGGCGGCATCCGAGACGGGCAGCGCCATCAGCGACGACAGATCGCCCCCGATCAGGGCATCGAAGGTCGAGAACAGCCCGAACAGGCCGGCCGCCACATCGCTCACCACTTCGCATGAGATGCTGTAGGGCACCTCGTAAGCTTTTTCGGTGTCGGCATGAAAGCTTGCAATGACGACGGTGCGAAACAGGTTCAGCCAGGCGAGATCGACCTGAGCGCCGGCAATCCGCATTTCATCGACCGCCTGGGCGCGGGCAATAGCATCGGCGCCGCGAAACCGGCCCGACCATGCGATCTGTTCCGGGTCGCTGCCCATGGCGTCGAGCACGCGCTCGCCGCCGATCAGCCTGTGAACGGCGATCTGCTGTTTGCCGCCGAAGTTGATCTTGTCGGGGATTTCAAATCCAGAAAACGCGATGCCGCCGAGAATGAGCCCCGCCATCAGATGTGTCCGTAAAGGCCGCTATCGACGGCGGGCGCGGCAGCGGAGCCGGACGCAAATGGCGCGCTGGTCGGATGGGGAATGAGTGTGCTGATGGTTTTCATCACCATGTCGGTGACGTACTTGGCGAGCGCCTTGCCATCGATGTTGACGGTGACGGTTGCGGTGCTCGATTGCTGGATGGTGGGAACGGGGCCGGAGTATGGTGCATTGAAGCGACCCCCCCTTCCTGCTGGAGCCATTCCATTGCCCGGATATTGCTGGATGGTTGGAAGTGGGCCGGACGCCATGTTGGCGCGCGCCATGATGCCCCAACCACCGCCCGCGTTCGCCGCCCGTTCGCTCGCCGATAGGCTGCTGCGGTGGAAATCAGGCAGCATCCAACGCTTAAGATACTCCCATGCACCTGGAGCTGCTCTAAAATCATCCATTATGCTGCTATTAGCGGATTTGAGTGCGTTCCAGACGTATGGAGCCTGCATAACAAAGCCAAGCCACGGCGGCATGCCCCCCCCGCCGGGATTGGAGCCGGGCTTGGCACCCGGAAGACCGCTTTTACCACCGAGCGCAACCGCAGCCGAGTCCAGTGCATTGGCCGCTCCGGTCAATGCGGTAGCTGAATCCGAAAGGCCAAACCCGCCCGAGAACGCGCTGAAGAGCTTATAGCCCCCGAATTCGGTAAGGGCCGCGCCCGTGGCGGCGATATTCTTGCCGGTCGTATCGGCGGCCCTGGCATCGGCGCCAAAGAAGCCGACAAGCTGCCCCACGACTGCGGTGAGCGATTGCAGGCCGGTGACGGCCGACTTCGCCAGGCCGCTGCCGAGCAGCGAAAACAGCGAGGTCATGCTGGTTGAGAGTGCGTTGGTGTTTGCGCCGAGATCGGTATTCATCATGGTCTGGCGGTTGTCATGCGGCCACATGGCGTCCTGGCCCGCGATGTCGCGGTTCATCTGCTCTTTGGCAAGAAGGAATACCGCGCCAAGACGGGCCGAGTTCTGACGCCCGAAAAAGCGCGACAATTCCCGCACATAATCGGACTGAATAACCGGCCCCTTAGTGTGCTTGTCCACGGATGGCTTGAACACCTGCGTCATCCAGCCAAAGATATCGCCGGATTGCAGGAAGGCATCGCCTTGCCAGCCGCCCTGATCGACGTAGGCCGCAAGCCCTTTGCCGTGCACGCTCTTGGGATCGACAAGCCCAAGCCGTACGCCTTCTTTGATGGCGGCCATGGTGGTGCGGCCGGCGATAAGTTGCTGGCTAATGCCGGTAAAGGCTGTGCCGGCCTTCGAGCCGCCCATTTCCAGCATGGGCGTTAATGCTTGTTCCCACATATTTTTGGGATCGCTGAATAGCCGCAGGAAGGTGCTGGCCATCTGGGCATAGCGCAGCACATCGTTCATATGTATGTTGCCCTGGCTGAAGAGCAGCAGGTCGGACATAGCATGAAATGACCGCTCGATCCGGGCGGGATCGAACTGGCCGGTTTTCGGATTCAGCGAGCCGCCAGAAACATCTACCGCCTTGAGGCCCTGGCTGACGATTTCATCGGGGTTCATCTTCAAAGTGCGCGCGAGGTTTTGCACATATGGCAGGATGAGAGGCAGAACCTGCCGCATTTGTGCTTCGTCTTTGACCTGCGGCAGGATTTCCCTTTCGAATCCTATGTTCTGCGAGATGGTTGTGCCGGGATACTTGACGGCAGCATTGACGGCGGCGGCTGTGTCCTGCTTGAGCTCCTTCAAGGTGGCCAGCATCGTGGTGAGCTGGCCTACCTGCTTATTCAGTTCGGCTCCATCGCTGATCATCTTCGACGTGAAGCCGAGAATGCTGGCACCGACGCCAAGCGCCACGATGCCCTTCGCGGCGTCCCCCCATTCATTGAATGACGCCGTCAGGCCCTTGACTTGCTTATCCAAGCCGAGAAGCTCACGCGAAATGACGCCGAGCGCCGATGAGACGGCGTTGGTCAGGCCGATTTCAATGCCGACTTTCCAAGCGTCCACGGTTTTGCTATCCTACAGGCATGAGGTTGTTCTTTTCGAAGCGTCTGCCCTTCGGCCTTCGCGCCGGTGTTCTGCTCGATCCCATCCGCATGACGCGCGCGGCGCATGTCCGGCCGGGCGGCAGTCTCGCGCAAATCGGCGAGGGCGTGTCCGGCGTCTATGTCGTCACCGGCCCGCACAATATGTGCAAGATCGGCATTTCAACCGATCCCGAACTGCGCTTGGCTGCGCTTCAGACCGGCGCCCATGTGCCGCTCAAAATCCATTACGTGCTAGCGGTCGCGTCGATGGACCCGCGCATGATCGAAGCGGAAGCCCACCGGTTGCTCGACAAACACCGTTGCGCCGGTGAATGGTTCGACGTGCCGCCGCAAATGGCCGAAGACGCGGTCAACGCCGCCGCCGCGCATTTCGGCATTCGCACGGTTCAGACCATGAGCGACCTGATCGGCGCGGCAGTGGCCGGACGACGACCGGCTCGCGTCATCGACCCGCTTTTCGCGGTCATCGCTCTCTGCTTGTTCGGGCTGGCCTTTTATTGGTTCAACTGGTGATCAGCCGTTGAACGGCGGCGTCACCGACGATGTGCAGGATTTCGTCCTTCTTATGCAGAGCCGCGCCCATGAGGAAAGAGCGCGCCGGTATGGTTGCCGTCCCCAACTCCTGCCAGACCGCCTTGTCGTCGTTCGATCCGATAGACACCGAGCGCGGTTCGGCGATATGGCCAATCGAGTCGCGCATTTCGCCGGTGCGCAGCAGCGGCTCGTTGGCCGAAAATCCTTGGGAGACGCGATCCGCCTGCGTGGCTTGGGCCAGTTGCGGCCAGCCCAGCTCGTATGTTCCTATGACGCGCTTAGATTCTGTCTCTACGAGTACTCCAACCGCTTCCATCGCATCCTTCAACGCAAAGTCCGCCACAGCCGCGCGGGTCAGTACGGCAGCCAGTCCGCCAAGCGTCATCATAGCAAAAAGCCTTTGGATTGCATGAATTCAATCGGGTCGCGAGCCGATTTCTCTCGATTGCATGGCCTGCATAGAATTTGAAAGTTTTTCGGTTCGTTGGAACCGTCCTTCGCAATCGGGATGATATGGTCGATCGTTCTAGACTTAACGTTCAGACGCTTCTTGCAACTAAGCGGCGAAACTTTCAACGGTCAATGTCCGCATGGTCTATCGCCTCCGCTCTTTCCAGGTCATGCGGTCCCAGTCCCATTCGTTGCCCTCGAATTCACCCAGGACCACAAAAGCCGCAAGAGCCCATTCGTCGGACGCCGCAAGAGCCACATCAAAGGGGACGCCATACTTGACGAGGTACATCCTCATCCGAAAGTCGCCGTCCCCGGCTATTCCCCCGCTTCGGCATCATCCTTCTTCATGAAATTCTGCTTATGGGCCAGTGCAATCGCTTCAAACCCGTCATCTTCGAGCCGGTCCACCAGAGCGTCGAATTGCAGTTCGCTAGTGGGCAACGGGATTTGCTGGCCGTCGATATCGACGCAGGTCGCGGCGAGAATGACGAGCCCCATATAGCTTTCCTTAGAGCCATTCTCAGCCGAGATCGTCTTGTACACCCGGCGGCGGATGCTGGTGGTGATCTTGCGCACTCCAAGCACGCGACCTCGCGCATCGGTCACCCGAACCACGCGGTTTGCGTCCGCCACGATCTGCTGCGACGGTGTTTCCGCCTGCGCCGCCGTATCGTGCATCGTCACCGTTGCCATCGCAGCCACTACAGCACCTGCACGCGGGTTGACGCCTTCCAGGCGATATTCTGTGCCACCTTGTCCTGAGCTTTCCACTGCCCGCCCTGCGAGAACTTGAGCGCGACATTGACGAACCGGTATTGCGTGATCGTGCCGTCGCGCTCGCGGATCGTCTGGACGATGGCATCGTTGATGATGTTCTGGCCTTTGTAATAGGCCGCCTCGCGGGCGGCAAAAAACGCATCGATGCGAATGTCCGTGCGGTCGAAATCTATCGTGCCGCTCCATCCGTCCGGCATCTCGCCGAATACCGGCGGGCCGCTCAACGGCCGGCTGGCGATCTGCTGTGTCGTGGCTTCCGCGGTGAAGCCGGTGTTGGCGGGCAGCGAGATCACTTGACCGGTGGTGCCGCTGATGATGTCAACCGAAACGTCGTGGCCGACCGTGAAGTTCGCAATTGGCATGGGTTTTCTCTCCGTCTTTAGATATTGTTGGGGGAGGCGAATTCACCGTGAAGTTTCACCGACATTGCGTCGTAGGCCCGCGCCGCCTCAATTTCTGTATTGAAACACCCGACGTGAAAGAACTTGCCCTTGGCGGTTATTTTGGCGCGCCACTTTCCAGAACTTGGAATGAGGTTGACCCCCTTGAATGAGGAGGTCACTTTGTTTTTTCGCGGCCTCGTATTCATATGATTTTGAGAGGGTGTGCAGAGCCTCAGGTTCGCGCGGCTATTGTTCAACCGATTCCAGTCGATGTGGTCAACCCAATCATCGTTGGCCGCGATCAGTTCTCGATGCATGAATACTATTGTTCTTGAACCGTCGAAAAGGCGCGCATTTCTAGCGGCATAACCATAGGCAGTGGCATGCCATTTGAACTTTGAAAGTGCTTCGAAGTCATCATCGTCAACGATTGCTGACTTGCCTAGCGAGATGGGGATCAGTTTCATTGTGGTTCAGGCGGGCGTCAGAACGAGAACTGCGGCGGCGGCGTGGCGCTGATGATGACGGACGCGCCAGCTTCCAGGTTGCAGATCAGGTAACGGATTTCGTTCTTCAGCACGACCTTGCTGGTGACGAACAGATAGCCCAGCGCCGCGGTGCCTTGCGAGTTGTTGGTGCTGTCCACAATCGTCCTATACGGCTGGCTGCCGTCGAACGTGCCGATCATGCCAAGCTGCTCGGCGAGAGCGAGGAAGGTGTCGAGGGTCACCTTGACCCGGCGCATCACGTCTGGATCGATCAGCACCCCGATATAGGGCGACAGCGCCTTGAGGTAGGACTTGGCGAGCCAGTTGATCATGTCCGTGTACTGATCGCCCATCGTAACCTGGTTCGACGATGTGTTGATGCCGAGCCGGAAGATGTAGTTGTTGCTCAGCGACAGATCGACCGTGAGCACGTCTAGCCGGGCGAGCGCCAGGATTTGCAGGTCGCTCATGCTGTAGGTCTTGCCCTGCAGCGAGGACTGCGTGGCGGCGATGCCATAGATCGGCTTGTTGAGCGAGGATTGTTCCGGCGACAGGGCGCAGCGCAGGCCGAGCTTGAAGGCGGCCGGTGAAACCATGCGCAGCGGGATGTTGTTCACGGTGTCGATGAAATACGGATAGTCGCCGAAGCACACCGAGATGCCATAGGTATCGATGCCGGCCCCCGACAGCGCTGTCGTGGCGTTGCTCAGCGTATCGCCGGCCGGTGTGGCGCTGAACGCTTCCATGCCGTTGTCGAGAGCGAACGCGGCCTGCGCTGACCACGAGGTGCTGTCGTCGAGATCGCACAGCGTGAAGCGCGCGACCGGTGTGCCGCGGAAGGCATACATGCCGGTGCGCGGAACCGTATCGATGCCCATCATCGCGGTGGTGGCGCCCGAGCCCGTAATTCCCGTGACGCCATCGCTGCCGCCGGTGAGGCTCACCGTGGCATTGGCCGGGGTCGTGACGCCGACTCCGGCGGTTGCCACCACCAGGGCCGAAGGCCCGCGCGCCGTGCTGGTGCCATTGTTGAGCGCATTCGCAAAGGCAAGCCACAGCGCGTTGGCGGTAAGCCCGGCGCCGATGTTGTCGAAACTCTCAGGCGTGATGCCGGGGCATGAAATGACGATCTTCTTGGTGGTGGCGGCCGCGCCGGCGCTGATCGTCGCCTTGATGTTGGCGCCATAGGTGCCGGTGTATTTCGCGGTCAGGGTCAGGCAGTTGGTTTGAATGACGATGGCGGCGGCGGTGTCGGTGGCATCGGTGATGCGAATGCCGCCGAACGCGGCGGCGCGCTGCAGCGCGGCGGCGATGACGTGGCCGCCCATATCGTATTTGCGATTGATGGTGGGGCCGAAGATCGCGGCGTACTGCTGGTAGTTGCCGAAATACTGCAGCGAATTCACCGGCCCCCACGAGGCCGTGCCCACCAGGCCGCCGATGTTGGTCAGAACCCCGCCGGTCAGAAACTGCGGCGGGACGATCTGAATTAACACCTGCGGGACGTTCAGGGATGCGACGTTGACCTGGCCCAATTGACTGATTGGCATTTTTTCTTCCCCGTTAGTTACGGTTCAATAGATGTGATCTACAAGAGCAGTCCGATTCTTTGCGCATAATCTATGGGATCGCGCGCGCTTTTACTTCCATTGCAACTAGGGCAAAGCAGTTGCAGATTCCGCCGGTCGTTTGACCCGCCATTGGCTAGTGCGTGTATGTGATCGACGTCGTAACTCGTTCCAAGTTTAACTCTACAATATCCGCACCGCCCACGTTGGGATGCGTATATCTGCTTGATGTCTTGGAGCGAATGTGACCCAGGCGCATTGCGTTTTAGCGCGGCACGGTTGCGGTTCTTGGCTCGCACGAATTCGCGATTATTAGTTACCCAACGATATTCAATCTCGCGCTTTTTATCGCGGTTGGCCTTCGCGTAGTCGCGTGATTTCGCAAGAAATCCCTCCCAATCCTGGAGACGCATGGCCTTGATTCGAGCTGAATATTTATCTTTGCTTTTTTGGTAACAATTTGCCCAAGTGGCGGCGCGCTGTTCTTTGTGTGCCGCCGCATATTTCTTTGCGAAAGCCAGGCAGCATGTTTTACATTGGCCCGAGAGTCCGTCAGGCCGGGCCTTCTTGCGATAGAACTCGCTGACTTGTTTGAAATCGCGGCAGCTTGGGCACCATTTCGTGCCATCGTCTCGAACCGCCATATCAGCCTTTCAAAAGCAAATGGCCAGCCGTGGTGGCGGGTGGGTTATGAGCCAATGGGCTTAGGTGTGTTCCGCGTCAGCCGCGGCGGGATCGGGCGCTAGCGCCGGGAGACCGTCGACCTTGATGACAAAATCGGGATGGCTGGCCACGATGCGATCCACGGTTTCGGGATCGTCGATCCAGTCGCCGATTTTGTAGGTCTCGAATTGCGTGCGGACCACGAGGTTCATCGCCATGATGTCGTTCTCCTATGCCGTGACGGTGACGGGTGTGCCGGGATCGCCAACGCTGTTGACGCCGGTGATCGTCACCGGGATCGCCGTCACCGGATAGCCGGGCCGGATGTTAAGGATTGCGTATTCTACCCAGAGATTGATGTCGCGCCGGTAGGCCATGGCATTTTCGCGGCCATCGCTGTCGTTCGACTGGCGGTAGGTGATCCGGGCCCCCGATGTGTCGGGCATGGTCATGAAATCGGTGCTGCAAAGTGCGGGCGTGAGCAGCGAGGCGATAGTGGCGCGGGCCTGCGGGCTTGGCGCCCAGATCGACACCATCATGGCGCGCTCAGTGCGGGCTACTTCTTGCGCGACAGTGCCGGGTGCGCCGGTGCGCGCGACGATAAGCCCCTGATAGTTGGCGGGCAGAATGATGACGGGGCCGGCCGAGGTGGCGCCGATGGAGGTCATGAGCGCGGCCAGGGCAGCGGCGGCCGAGGCCAGTGTGGTGCCGGCCTGGGCGGCGTAGCTGTAGGCCACGTTATCGACGATCAGCGTCACATAATGCCCGGGCGTGACCGTGCCGCCGATGGTGATGGTGTAGCCCGTAACCGTCGCGGTGATGGTTGGGATCGTGGTTGTCATTTCGAACCAGTCACGGGCATAGCGCGTCGTCACCCGTTCCAGGTTCTGCCCGCTGTAGACAGTGACGTCGGCATTGCCGGCCTTGAGCGTGGCCGCGAGATCGGTGGCATTGGGCCAGCCTGGGTAAATATGGCAATCGAGCCCGGCGGCGCTGATGCTGCCCGGCCCGCCGGGATAGATCGCATTGGCCACCGCCTGGGCAAGAGCGGCGGTCACATCGCTGAGGTCAGCCATTGTTCAATTCGGAGATAACCGCTGTCTTAGTGGCCTCTATCCGTCCAAGAAGCCCATAGCCGACCGTTCCGTTTCGGCCAGAAGCTGTCGTCTTGTCGTAATAGGCGACGGCGTAAATCAGGCCGATCATTTCGCCAGCCTGCGCTTGCTCAAGCAATTCGGAGAGAACCTTGACGAGGTCTTCATTGCGCGCTCTCGTGTCAAGTATCTCTACGCCGCGCAAACTAACAACGTCAGCCATCAGACGATGGCCTGCTGGGCCTGCAGGTTCCAGCCAAATTGCCCGAGTTCCGCCATTTTGACGATCATCCGCTTGTCCGCGTCGTCGGTGACGACATAGCCGGGGCGAATGAGAATTCCGCCAAACGATGGGAGCAGCACCCGGAACATGCCGGTGCCGATGTCTCCCGGCAGCACCATGCCGCCGGCTCCGTGCGAGCCCCCAAGCACGCTGGCGGGCCAGGCGGTCATGACCGGCGTTTCGTTGGCGTCGCCCGACTGCAGCAGCGCGGGCGTCGATGCCACGGTGCCGCCGTAGCCGCCAAGACCTGGCTGCCTCTGTTGATCGTCGGGCTTGAAGATCGTGACGATGCGATTGGTGTTGACACAGAAAATCGGGACAATCGGGTCTTTCGCGGCGATGAAATAGGTTCCCGCCGTGGCGTGCACGAGATAGTCGCCGATCTCCACCTGCGTTCCGTCGAGCAGGCCATGAGAGAGCGACGACTTGTAGTCGGACGGCTTGCCGAAGTTGAAGTTCGATGCCGAATGCTCGGTAAACGATGCCGGGATCGTGACCACGAAATTACCGCTGTTCAGCGGGTTCGCGGCGGCAACGGGGCGATAGATGTCGAACGGCAAGCCAACGCGTTGCGCCGATTTGGCGTAGCCCATGTACAGTTTTGATTGAAGAAGAACGCCGTCCATTAAAGCAAGCGCCCCATTGCGCGCGCAAACAACATGGGTTCTTTTGCTCCCTTTCGCGAGTTGCAACTCGCACAGAGAATTTGCAAATTCGAAGGTAAGTTAGAGCCCCCACGTGAAAGCGGTTCTATGTGATCCACATGATAGGAGCGCTTCACAGATGCTTCGCAGTATGCACAACATGCGCGCTGCGCCTTTTTTATCCGCACGATATCATTGGAGGTATGAGAGCCTTCCGCGTTGGATTTACGCGCCCTATAATTAGCCTGGCTGGCCCGCCACATTTCCGGGTTATTCTTTCTCCAGAGCATCTGTGTGGCAATACTTTCTTGCTTGTGCGACGCATAATAGGCTCTAGATTTTGCCGCAATCGCGGATTTGTTTCGTTTGCTGTATTCCTTATGCCTTGTCGCCTTGTGGGCGTCGCGGTATCTCTTCTGGATTGCCTTGAACTGATCTGGGTGTTCCGCCACCCATCTCCGCCACCCAGCTAGCCTAAGTTCTTTGTTTTCTTGCTGCCACAAGCGAGATGCGGCGTTGCAGCAATCCTTGCAATGGGTGTGGCGCGCAGGACGGCCTCTATTACGCAAAGAGAACATTTCGATCCCAAGCAGTTTTCCGCACTTGGAACAAGTTCGCAGCGTGCCGTCCATGGCCTTACGCCCTCACGAGCTGCATGACGCCAGTGCCGATGCCGGGGCCGGGCGCCATCCCCAGGAACGAGCACATCTCGCGCCGCCACCGGTTGAACAGCGCCACCCGGTCGTTCACTTCCCGCTTGTTGTGAGTCCAAACCGCCGCAACATCGGTATCGAGGTTCTGGGCCGCCGCTGGAATATCGGTTTCCAGCGTGGCCAGCGGAGTCAGGTATTGGGTGATGAGAATACTTTCTTCCACCGCGGAAAGCGATGTGAGGCGGCGGTGGAACGACATCTGCACCACGCCGAACGTCGTGTAGACGGTGTCCCAATCGTCGGTTACCGCGATGGTCAGGCCCGATAGCGGATAGCCCGCATAGCGCCGCACGGCCGCCATCTGAGCGTCGGTGAGGGCCATGCCGGGCGATCCTTAGCGCGGAAACCGGCCGGTGGTATCGTGCGCGGCGACGACCTTGGCCTTAGCGGCAATATCGGCATCGACCTTCGCCTTGGTGGCGGCGGCTATGGCTTCTGCTTTGTCCTTAGCATTAGCATCGGCGAGCTTCATGCGGCCAGGATCGGGACTGGTTTTGGCAGCAGCCGCGATGGTGGCGTCCGAAGTGGCGTTTGGCAGAGACTCGTTTGCCGCCGTCTGGGCGGCCGCCGCGCTGATCTCCGCAGCCTCTTGCACTCTCTCGTGCACCTCAGGATGGATGCCGCCCGGCTTGTCTTCCATGCCGGCCGACTCACGGATTTGGGCCGCCGACTTGCCGATGAAGGCCCCGTGGTTGTTTTCAAACTCG
>JAYTFS010000199.1:0-26705 GCA_043734185.1 Pseudolabrys sp.
CGCCAAAAGGCCGGACGGCAAGACGCAGACTTTCGTCGGTCAACCGGTTGCGCTGTCGCGCACGCCGAGCAAGATCGTCGCCACGCCGCCGAGCATCGGCCAGCACACCGATGAAGTGCTCAAGGAATTTGGCTTTGCCGACAAGGAAATCGCCGAGTTGCACGCCACGAAGGCAGTGTAACGGATAAGGAGACAGGCAATGAACGTAATTACCAAGACCGAAAAAATGCTGTCCCGGAAAGAGGGCGGCGTCGGCTATCTGACTTTCAATAATCCCGAGCGGCATAACGCGGTGTCGCTGGAGATGTGGGAGGCCGCTTCCGGCATCCTCGCCGATTTCGCCGCCGACAAGGCGATCCGGGTGGTGGTGCTTACCGGCGCCGGCGGCAAAGCCTTCGTGTCGGGCGCCGATATTTCCAAGTTCGAGAGCGAGCGCTCCAACAAGGAGAATATCGATCGCTACAACGTGGCGGTCGATAAGGCCAACACCGCGGTTTATGAATTTCCCAAGCCGACCATCGCCATGATCCGCGGCTATTGTATCGGCGGCGGCGTCGGCCTCGCGCTGTGCTGCGACCTGCGCATCTGTTCGGACAATTCGAAATTCGGCGTGCCGGCCGCCAAGCTCGGCCTCGGCTATGGCTTCACCGGCATCAAGAAGCTGGTGGATGTGGTCGGGCCGTCCTTCGCCAAGGAGATCTTCTATACCGCTCGCCAATTCACCGCGCTGGAAGCGCTGGCGATGGGTCTCGTCAACCGCATGCTGCCGGAAGGCGAGCTTGATAAATATGTGAAGGACTATGCAGACACCATCAGTGGCAACGCGCCGATGACGGTGGATGCGGTCAAGTTCATCGTCGGCGAAGTGGTGAAGCCGGAATCCAAACGCAACCTGCAGAAATGCGCGGATCTGGTGGCGGCATGTTTCGCCAGCAAGGATTACATCGAGGGCCGCAAGGCGTTCATGGAGAAGCGCAAGCCGGCTTTCACCGGCTCTTAAAAAAAATATCACCCATCCAAGGGGTGAGAAAAAAGAAGACAGGGAGGATTCGCGTGGCGTCGGTTGAGTTACGAGGTCTAACCAAGCGTTACGGCAATGCGGCCGTGGTCGACAATATTACGCTGCATATCGAGCACGGCCATCTAGTCTGCCTACTGGGCCCGTCCGGCTGCGGCAAGACGACAACGTTGCGGTTGATTGCTGGCTTCGTCGAGCCGAGCGACGGCGAGATCCGCGTGGGCGACAAGCTGATTTCGTCGCCAGCAAACACAGTGCCGCCCGAGCGGCGCAACATGTCGATGATCTTTCAGAGTTACGCGCTGTGGCCGCACATGACGGTGGCCGAGAACATCATTTACGGACTCAAGCTGCGCAAGATGGATCGCGCCGCCATCGGCAAGAAGCTCGACGCCATCCTCGCCACCACCAAGCTGGCGCCGTTGGCGCAACGTTACCCGGGTGAATTGTCCGGCGGCCAGCAACAGCGCGTGGCGCTCGCGCGCGCATTGATCGTTGAACCAGAGACGTTGCTGCTCGATGAGCCTCTTTCCAATCTCGATGCAAACTTGCGCGAGGAAATGCGCTTCGAGGTGCGTCGTTTGCACGACGCCTATCGCTATACCACCGTCTACGTCACCCATGACCAGTCGGAGGCGATGACCACCGCCGATCTCATTTGCGTCATGAACCTCGGCAAGATCGAGCAGTCGGGAACGCCGGAAGAAATCTACGACCGGCCGCGTTCGGAATTCGTCGCGCGCTTTATCGGTTCAAGCAATGTAATCAAAGGCAAGGGTGCCGACGGCGGCCGGGTCGAGATCGCCGGCGTCACCCTGCGCTGTACCGGCGAAAAAGTCGTACCCGGTGCGCAAACCGCCGTCTCCATTCGTCCGCACGACATCGGGCTTTCGGCCCAAGCGCCGGCGCAGGCGGAAAACGTCCTGCCGGCTACCGTGGTGCGGCAGGTCTTTCTCGGTGACAGCCGGGACTATATGGTTGAGGCCAAGGACGGCACCCAAATGCGCGCCATCACGGCGGCGGAGGATAACATCCCGCAGGGCAGCAGCGTCTGGCTGCACCTTCCGGCTGAACGCTGCCGCGCGCTAGCTGGATAACAAGATTTTCGCATTGATCTGGAATTGGAGAATACGCCGATGAGACTCTCAAAAATTTCACGCCGCGATGTCTTGATAGGCTCGAGCGCGCTGGCTGCGGGTGCAGCGTTCTCGACTCAAGTGCTGTCGGCCGCGCCGCCGGCGACTGCCATAACGCCGGCGTTGATCGAGGCAGCCAAAAAAGAAGGCAAAGTGGTTTGGTACACTTCGGTGGACCTGCCGCTGGCCGAAAAAGTCGGCAAGGCGTTCGAAGCCAAGTTTCCCGGTGTCGCTGTGCGCGTCGAGCGCTCGGGCGCCGAGCGCGTGTTCCAGCGCATCGGGCAGGAATATGCCAGCAAAATTTACGCCTGCGACGTGGTCAATTCATCCGATGCCGCGCATTCTATCGTCTGGAAAAAGGGTAACCTGCTCGAGGCATTCGTGCCCGAGGACGTCGCCAAATTCTATCCGGCCGAGCACAAGGACTCGGACGGCATGTTCGCCAGCTTTCGTGTCTGGGTTTGCATCATCGCCTACAACACCGACCTAGTGAAAAAGGAAGACGCGCCCAAGAGCTTCGCCGATCTGCTGGACCCGAAATGGAAGGGTAAGATGGTCAAGGCGCATCCCGGCTACAGCGGTACCATCATGACGGCGACATTCCAGATGCAGCGCGATCTCGGCTGGGGCTACTTCGAGAAACTGGCGGCGCAGAATGTCATGCAGGTGCAGTCGTCTGCCGATCCTCCGAAGCGGCTTGCGCTGGGCGAGCGCGCGGTGATGGCCGACGGCAACGAGTACAATATTTTCGAAATCAGTGAGAAGGGTGGGCCGGTGGCGCCAATCTATGCCACCGAAGGCTCGCCGCTGATCGTTGGCCCCACTGCCATATTCAAGGCGGCGCCCAATCCGAACGCCGCCAAGCTGTTCACCGCCTACAGTTTCACGCCGGAATGCCAGCAGCTCATCATCGATGTCGGCGGCCTGCGCTCGGTCCATGCGCAGACCAAGGACAAAGCCGGACGCACGCCCTTCAAGAACATCAAGGTGATGAAGGACGATCCGGCTGGCGTCGAAGCGATGAGCGACGAGATCAAGCAGAAATACAGCAAGATCTTCAAAGTCTAAGGCAAAACCGGGTGCGCTATGACCAAACGGCTTTCTAAACGCGATGTGCTCAAGGGCGCTGGGGCGCTTGGCCTCAGCGCTTTCGCCGTGCGGGTTGCCGCAGCGCCTGCGGCGGAGGCGGTGACGCCGGTCTTGATCGAGGCAGCGAAAAAGGAAGGCAAAGTTTCTTTCTACACTGCGATGGATCTCCAGTTCGCGGAACGCCTCGGCCAGGCATTCGAGGCGAAGTTTCCCGGCATCGGTGTGCGCGTCGAGCGGTCCGGCGCCGAGCGCGTTTTTACCCGCATCAATCAGGAATATTCCTCCAACATCCGCGCCGTCGATGTCGTCAACACCTCTGATCAGGCGCATTGCATCATCTGGAAACAAAACGGCTGGATCGTCCCGTACCTGCCGGAAGAGGTCGTGAAGCATTTCGACAAGCGTTACTACGATCCAGAGGGATTAAATGTAACGACGCGAATTCTGATCTCGCCGATCGCCTACAACACGAACCTGGTGAAGAAGGAAGATGCGCCGAAAAGCTTCAAGGCCCTGCTCGATCCGAAATGGAAGGGCAAGCTGGTCAAGGCGCATCCGGCCTATAGCGGTACGATCATGAATTCGACGTTCCAGGTCGCGCGCGATCTGGGCTGGGACTACTTCGTGAAGCTGGCCGCGCAGAACGTCATGCAGGTTCAGTCCGCGACCGATACGCCGAAACGAATAGCGCTTGGCGAACGCGCGGTCATGGTGGATGGCGCGGGCTACCTTGTCATCCGCAACAAGGAAGCGGGTCAACCGGTCGAAATCATCTATCCGGAGGAGGGTACGCCGCTCGCCACCGGGCCAAGTGCGGTCTTCAAGGCAGCACCCAATCCGAACGCCGCGCGCCTGTTCCAGAACTGGATGCACTCGCGCGAGGCCCAACAGATGATCGTCGATTCAGCCCGCCAGTATTCCTCGCACAACCAGACCGTGGAAAAGCCCGGCGTTCGCAAGCTCGCCGACATCAAGCTGATGAAGGAGGACCCCGAAGGCGTCCTTACGCAGGCGGACGCGGTCAAGAAGCGGTACGCAGAGATTTTCAAGGTGTGATGACAATCGCCATTCCAGCAACGTCCGCGCCGCGAAAATTCGGGATCGATGTCTCGAAGCCTGTGCTTTATGGCTCCGCCGCAATTTTGTGCGTGCTGATTGTGCTGCCGCTCTCCTGGCTGTTCCTTTACAGCCTCACCGATGCCAAGGGTACGCCGACTTTGGCGAACTTTTACCGGCTGTTCAGCGAAACTGCCTTCCTCGAGCCGCTGATCACGACGTTCGTCATTGCAACGTCATCGGCGGTTATTTGCTGCGCGGTGGCCGCGCCCATGGGCTGGCTGGTGGCGCGTACCGATCTGCCGTTCAGTGGCGTCATTCGTGCGCTGGTGACGGCCTCGTTCGTCACGCCGCCATTCCTGGGCGCCATCGCCTGGGAGTTGCTGGCGGCGCCAAATAGCGGGCTGCTCAATAAAATATTCCGCGCCGTTACCGGCGCAGAACAAGATTCACATCTGTTCAATATTTACACCATACAAGGCATCATCTTCGTCATCTCTTGCTACACGTTCCCATATGTCTTCGTGCTTGTGGCCAATTCGCTCGACCGCACGCCCGGTGAACTGGAGGATGCGTCGTCGATTCTCGGCGGCGGGCGCTGGTACACCGCGCGCAGAATAACGATTCCTCTGGTGCTCCCAGCCTTGCTCGCGGGTGCTTTGGTGGCTTTCTTGCAGGCGATGACGCTGTTCGGTTCGCCCGCAATTTTGGCGCTTCCGGCCGGCTTCCACACCATGACCACCAAGATCTGGAGCCTGTTCCAGTATCCACCCAAGCCAGAACTCGCCGCCGCCGCGTCGCTACCGCTTTTGATTCTCACGATTTTTTTGCTTCGCGCCGAACATATGATCCTCGGCCGCCGCGGTTATTCGGTCGTCGGTGGCAAATACGGCGCGCCACGCCTGATCCCGTTGCACCGTCTGCGCTGGGTGGCTTTCATCGTGTGTCTGCTGGTCCTGATGCTGCCGGTGTTTCTGCCTTATGCCGCGTTATTCAACGCGGCGTTTTCGCCGGTCGCGACGACGTTCCTGACATTCAAGAACGCCACGATGCACAATATTCATTTCGTCTTGTACGACCTGTCGGCGGCGTCACTGGCGTTCAAGAACACCGTCATCCTCGGCACCGCCACCGCCACCATCGGCACCATAATTGCCGTGATCATCGCTTACGTCACTGCGCGCCAGGCGGTGAAGGGCCATCGCGTTCTCGGTTTCCTCGCCACCGCGCCGATCGCCATTCCGGGCATCGTGCTCGGCGTCGGTCTGTTCCTGAGCTACACGCGGCCGCCTTTCGTGCTCTATGGCACCCTGTGGATACTGCTGATCGCCTTTGTGACCATCGCGCTGCCGTCGGCCTATCAGCAGCTGCAAGCCGCGTTCCGCACCATTCACCCTGAACTGGAAGACGCCAGCCGCATTCTCGGCGCCACGCGGCTGCGGTCGCTGTGGGAAATCACCGCGCCGCTGCTGCGCACCGGCGTGATCGCGACCTGGTGCTTCATCTTCGTCGGCGTGATGCGTGAATTGTCGGCGGCGATCATTCTGTTCACCTCGGAAACCAAGGTGATTTCGGTGCTGATCTACGATCTCAACGAAAGCGGCGATCTTGGCGCCATTTCGGTGATCGGCATCGGCATGTTGATTATTACGTTCAGCGTGGTGATTGCGGTCAACCGCATCCCGGGCTTCGGCAATGTGCGGTTTCGCAATTAATCATGTCGGATAAGCTTCCCACCGTTTCTGTCGCGCAACATCTAGCTGAACGCATCGTTGCGATAAAGCCTGCCGCGTTGTCGCCAGCAGTTCGCCAGAAATGCGAAGATCTACTGATCGACGTCGTCGGCCTCTGCGTCACCGCGCGCAATGAGGTCTACATCAAAAGCGCGCTCGGCAGTTGCGACGACGACGGTCCCTGCACCGCGATCGGCCATGCCCGGACCCTGAGCGCCGCCAGCGCCGCTTTCGTCAACGGTACCGCGGCGCACGGCGAGGATTTCGACGATAGTTTTGAGGGCGGGCCCGTGCACGCCGGGGCGGTGATCGTGCCGGCGGTGCTGGCGGCCTGCGAGCGCCACCGGCCGAATGGCGCTGCGGCGCTGCTCGGCATCGCGGTCGGCACCGAAGTCATGTGCCGCCTTTCGACCGTGGTCCCGAAGGCGGTGCACAAGGCCGGCTTTCACCCGACAGCAATTTTCGGCGTGATGGGCGCTGCCGCCGGCGTCAGTGCCGCGCTTAGTCTCAACGCCGAGCAGACCGTCGATGCGCTTGGCGTCGCCGGCAGCATGGCCTCCGGCATCATCGAATATCTGGCGGAAGGCACCTGGACCAAGCGCATGCATCCCGGCTGGGCCGCGCAATCGGCCATCCGCGCGGCGCTGCTCGCGCGTGGCGGTTTTCAAGGTCCGCGCACGGTGTTCGAAGGCGTGCATGGGCTGTTCCACGGCTTTGCCCACACCACGCAAGGCGACTACGACGCGGTGACCGGTGATTTCGGCAAGCGCTGGGTGACTGAGACGCTTGCGTTCAAGCCCTATCCCTGCGGCACCATGGCGCATCCTTATATCGACTGCGCCAAGCGGCTGGCTGCGCGCGGCATCAAAGCAAGCGACATCAAGGAAATGATCTGCGAAGTGGCGGAAGGCACGGTGCACCGGCTTTGGGAGCCGCTCGCCGCCAAGCGGCGCCCGCCCAACGGCTATGCCGCGAAGTTCGCCACGCCCTACATCCTGGCAACGGGCTTCGTAAAGGGCGGCGTTGGGCTCGGTGACTTCACACCGGAAGCAGTGCGCGATCCTGAAGTGCTCGCGCTGGCAGCCAAGGTGCGTTACGTGATCGATCCGAACAATCCCTATCCGAATGCCTTCACCGGCCACATTCGCTGCGTTCTCAATGACGGCAGCGTAGCCGAAGATCGGCAACCGCATTTCCGGGGCGGCGCCAATGAACCGCTCACGCGCGCCGACATCGAGGAAAAATTCGCGCTTAACGTGCGTCATGGCGGCTGGGACGACAAGCGCGCCGCCGCGGCGCTCAAGCTTCTGGCGAAGCTGTATGACGGCAAGATTGATTTGAAGTCGCTGCAAGGGTAAATCGCGTTATGAGCAAAAGCACTGAACTCGCCGGTAAAGTCGCCATCGTCACCGGCGCTGGCCGCAATATAGGCCGCGCCATCGCCCTGCAGTTGGCGCAATCCGGCGCATCGGTGGTCGTGAATGCGCGTTCCAACAAGGCCGAAGCCGACAGCGTCGTGCACGAGATCAAGGCCGCAGGCGGCAAGGCCCTGGCTGTCCTCGGCGATGTCGGTGATCCCAAGGCCGTCGCCGCGCTTGCCGACGCCGCGCTCAAGAAATTCAGCCGCATCGATATCTTGATCAATAACGCGGCGTTGCGGGCTGAAAAGAAGTTCGATGCGATGACGTATGACGACTGGCGCGCGGTGATGACCGGTACGCTGGACTCCGCGTTTCATTGCGTGAAGGCCTGCCTGCCCGCGCTGAAAAAAGCTGGTGGCGGCACCATCATCAATATTGGCGGCATGAGCGCGCATATCGGCTCGAAAAACCGCGCCCATGTGCTCACCGCCAAAGCCGGCTTGGTCGGCTTCACGCGCGCGCTCGCGCATGACTTGGCCGCCGCCCACATCACCGTCAACTGCGTGGTGCCGGGTGCGGTCGACACTTCGCGTTCGGGCGATTCAAAGCCGGCCCATCATCTCACCCACGGCACCATCACCGGGGTGCGCGGCAAGCCGGACGACGTTGCCGCCATGGTGCGCTTTCTCGCCGGACCCGGTGGACGTTACGTCACCGGGCAGACCATCCACGTCAGCGGCGGCGCTTACCTAGGGTCTTAGCAACGAGCAGGGTGGGTGGCCGCTCACCGGCGAAAGTGCTAATCCACGCCCGACATTGTTCCGGGTAACAACGAGGTTCTCGCATGTATTCCGAGCTCAAGCTTTTCATCGATGGAAAATGGCTTAACGGCGAAGGCCGCAAGGGCGAGGACGTGATCAATCCGGCGACCGGTAAGGTGCTCGGCCACCTGCCGCATGCCAGCAAAGCCGATCTCGATGCGGCGCTCACTGCCGCCGCCAGGGGTTTCCAGGTCTGGAAAAACACCACGGCCTATGACCGCGCCAAGATCATGCGCAAAGCCGCCGAGCTTCTGCGCGAACGCGCCGATCATGTTTCGACCGTGCAGACCCAGGAGCAGGGCAAGATCTACGTAGAGTCCAAAGGCGAGGTGATGACCTCGGCCGACATCATCGACTGGTATGCCGAAGAAGGTCGCCGCTCCTACGGCCGTATCGTGCCGGGCCGCCAGAAGGGCGTGCGCCAGATTGTGACGCAGGAGCCGGTCGGCGTGGTCGCCGCTTTCACGCCCTGGAATTTCCCGACGCTAACGCCGGTTCGCAAGATTGCCGGAGCACTTGCCGCCGGTTGCTCGATCATCATCAAGGCCTCGGAAGAGACCCCGGGCGGTTGCGTCGAATTGGTGAAATGCTTTGCCGACGCAGGCCTGCCGGCGGGCGTGCTTAATCTCGTGTTCGGCGTGCCGGCGGAAGTGTCGGAACACCTGATCCCGTCCAGCATCGTTCGCAAGGTTTCCTTCACCGGCTCGATTCCGGTCGGCAAGCATCTGGCGGCGCTCGCCGCCAAGGGCATGAAGCGCACCACCATGGAACTCGGCGGCCATTCGCCGGTTGTGGTATTCGCCGACGCCGACGCCGAGAAGGCCGCCGATACCATCGCGACGTTCAAATACCGCAACGCCGGACAGGTCTGCATTTCGCCTACGCGCTTTTATGTGCAGGAGGCGTCCTACAGCAAGTTCGTCGCCCGCTTCACCGAATATGCCAAGAACATCAAGCTTGGCGACGGCATGGAGAAGGGCATCACCATGGGCCCGCTCGCCAATCCTCGCCGGCTCGATGCCATGGAAGCGATCGTCATCGACGCCAAGGCGCGCGGCGGCAAAATCCAAACCGGCGGCTCTCGTCACGGCAATCAGGGCTATTTCTTTCAGCCGACCGTGATCACCGACATTCCCGACGACTCAAAGATCATGACCGAGGAGCCGTTCGGCCCGATCGCGCCGATCGTGCCGTTCAAGACCTTCGATGAAGTGGTCGAGCGGGCCAATTCGCTGCCGTTCGGACTGGCGGCCTATGCCTTCACATCATCGAGCGCCACCGCCACGGCAATCGGCGATGCGATCAATTCCGGCATGGTCGGCGTCAACAGCGTCGCGATTTCGACACCGGAAACGCCGTTCGGCGGCATCAAGGAATCGGGCTACGGCTCCGAAGGTGGCGTTGAAGGTCTGCAGGCCTATATGAACACGAAGTTCATTTCGCAGGCTTGAGCGCCTTCTGGCACGCGTGCCAGACCTTCGAGGGCGTCGCCGGCTTTTCCATGTGATCGGCGGCGCCGTTCGGTACCGCATCAGAAATCGCATTCATCACCGCGGCAATCGCCGCCGTGGTGCCTGCCTCGCCGGTGCCTTTGACGCCGAGCTTGTTGCTCGTCGCCGGCACCGGATGCGCCGCCTCGCGCAGCTCGATAGGCATGTCATGGGCGCGCGGCATGCCGTAATCCATGAACGAACCCGTCACCAATTGGCCGCTGGTTGAATCATAGACCGCATTTTCCGTGAGCGCCTGGCCGAGGCCGTTCGCGATTGAGCCCTGCACCTGGCCTTCGACCACCATCAGATTGAGGATGGTGCCGCAATCGTCCACCGCGGTGTAGGTCACGATATCGACCTTGCCGGTGTCGGGATCGACCTCGACCTCGGCGATATGACAGCCATTGGGAAATGTCAGCGGCGTCTCGAGCTTGTCCTTGGTATCGAGATTTTCGCCGAATTCCTTGGCGCGTTTGGCGGTCTCGAACAACGAAATCTTGCGGTCGGTGCCGACCACCTTGAAGCTGCCTTGGGCATATTGAATGTCGGACTCCGAGGCTTCCAGCGCGGCGGATGCGACCTTCTTTCCCTTGACCAGCATCAGGTCGGCAACATAGATGATCGCGTTGCCGGCGCACATCGCCGAACGCGAACCGACCGAAGCAAATCCCGTCAGGCCCATATTGGTGTCGCCGTGACGGTGCTCGATTTTCCTCGCGTCGATGCCGAGATGGCTGGCGAGTAGGTGGCCGAATACGGTGGCATGGCTTTGGCCGGTCGATTGCACGTTGAAGCCCATCACCAGCTTGTCGTCGCCGGGAAACGCCACCGACGCCGATTCCGTCGGCATAGCGCCGGCGTGTTCCAGCATGCATGACACGCCGATGCCGCGATATTTCTTGCGCTTGGCGGCTTCGCGCTTGCGCTTGTTGAAATTGTCGAAGTCGGCAAGCTCGAGCGCCTTGTCCACGATCGCCGGGAAGTCGCCGCTGTCATACGTATTGATCGGCGTCTTGAACGGCATGGCGGATGGCGGAATGAGGTTTTTCTTGCGCAGCCGCACGCGGTCGATGCCGGTGATGCGGGCGGCCTCCTCGACCGCGCGCTCAAGCGCGTAATTGGCCTCGGGGCGTCCGGCGCCGCGATAAGGCCCGATCGGGATCGTATTGGAAAAGTAGCAGGCGACCGAGACGTCGATTCTCGGAATCCGGTACATGCCCGGCAGGCAGCGCGCGAAATTATTGGTGTTGATGTTGACGCCGGCGGTGCTCACGTAGGCGCCCTGATTACACAGATGGCGCATGCGCAGCGCCAGGAACTTGCCCTTGTCGTCGAGCGCAAGCTCAACTTCGGTGATGGTGTCGCGCGCCTGCGTGTCGGTGACGAAGGCCTCCGAGCGCGACGACATCCAATGCACCGGGCGGCCTAGCTTTTTTGCGGCCACCAGCACGGCGGGATATTCCGGATAAACGGGCGTCTTCATGCCGAAGGCGCCGCCGATATCCTCGGTAATCACCCGCATTTTTTCGTTTGGTACGCCCATGATGGCGGCGGCCATGCCGCGCAACGGATCGGCGCCCTGCGAGGAGGCATAAAGCGTGTAGCTGTCGGTCTTTGCATCGTAGACGCCGGTGGCGCCGCGCGTTTCCATCGAAGCCACCACCATGCGCTGGTTGGTGACGTTCACGCGCGCCACGTGCGGCGCTTCCGAAATAATTTTCGCCACGTCGCGTTCGTTCTGCTCGTCCGGCACCGGTCCCGGCCAGTCGACACAAAGATTGCCGGGAGCGTCGGCGAAAAGCTGGGTGCCGCCCTTTTTCATGGCATCCTGCAGTTCGACCACCGCCGGCAATTCCTCGTATTCGACCACCACCAGATCGATGGCGTCCTGCGCCGCAGCGGTCGTCTCCGCCACCACCATGGCCACCGGATCGCCGCCATGCATCACCTTGTCGCTGGCAAGTGCGGGGCGGAATGGCATTGCCATCTTGGCGCCGCCACGGCCCACCACCGGTGGATGCCGTGCCACGCTGCCGACGCCGGCCGCCTTTATGTCTTCGGCGGTGAACACGGCGAGCACTTTTTTGGCGGCCCGAGCCGCATCGGTATTCACCGAAAGGACGCGGGCATGCGCGTGCGGCGAGCGTACGAAGGTGGCATAGGCTTGGTTCGGCAGGCGGGGGTCGTCCATGAAACTGCCGCCGCCGCGGACCAAAGCGTCGTCCTCGACGCGCAACTCGTGCTTGGCGTGAGCGGGGCTTGTCGTGGTCATGGAGGGTCCGTCTGTGGAACTAGCGGGGCTTCATTTATAACCCAAACCACCGGTCCCGACAGGGGCTTGCGTCCCCTGCGCGGGTGCGGCAGTCAACATGACCAAAGGGCGATAAAACTAAATTTTCAAGGGACGAAATGGCCAAGTTGAGAACGATCGATACGCATACCCACATCCTGACGCTGGAAACCGCCGCCATGCTGACCAAGGCCGGCGCCAAGGTGACCATCACGCCGGACAATGCCGAGCTGTCGACCCTGGATGTGATCGGCGTGGTCTACAAAGCGTTCCCCACCGGCGGTTTCGATATTCCGCGCCGCCTGAAAGACATGGACGCGTCGGGGGTCGACGTGCATGTGCTCTCCGCCACGCCGCAGACCTATCTCTACAATCAGGGCGAGGAACTGAGCGCGACGCTGGCCGCGATCCAGAACGATCAGATGGCCAAGCACATCGCTGCCCACCCGGATCGCTTCTGGGGCATCGCTACATTGCCGATGGCATCGCCCAAGCGCGCCGCGGACGAACTCAGGCGCGCCATGACCAAGCTCGGCCTGCGCGGGGCGATGTTTGCTTCCAACGTCAAAGGCGTGAACCTGGACGATCCGAGTTTCGAGCCGCTGTGGGCGACCGCCCAGCAACTCGGCGCCTTCATGTTCGTCCATCCTAACAACGTGGCCGGCGCCGACCGTTTGAAGTCCTATTATCTCGCCAACCTGATCGGCAATCCGCTCGACACCACCATCGCCGCCGCCAGCCTTTATTTCGGCGGCGTGATGGATCGTTATCCGAAGCTGAAGATTATGCTCGCGCATGGCGGCGGCTTTACGCCGTACCAGGCGGCACGCTGGGAACACGGCTGGAAAGTGCGCGAGGAAGCGAAAAAGAATATCAAAATGCAGCCGAAGAACATTGCTCGGCGTTTCTTCTACGATACAATTTTGCATTCTGACACAGTTCTGGAGGCAATGATCGGGCTGGTCGGCGCCGACCATGTCATGCTCGGTTCCGACTATCCCTATGACATGGCGATGCTCGACTGCGTCAATCACGTCCAAGCGTTGAAAATTTCCGATGCCGACAAGGACATGATCCTGAGCAAGCGCGCCGAAGTCTTGTTGTCGGGAAAATCATGACGAACGTGCAGGCGGGAAAAACCGGCCGCACGTCCACCGGCGCCGTCACGGGCTTCATCGCCGACGCTATGGTCAAGGCCGGCGTGCCGGCAAACGACGCCGCCAAGATCGCCGAGCTGATGCTGGAAGCCGACCTGATCGGCGCCGATGCGCACGGTATTTTCCGGCTGCCGCAATATATCAACCGGCTCAAGCTCGGCTCGACCAATGCCAAGCCGAACATCAAAGTCAACCGCACCGCGCCGGCGACCGCGCTGGTCGATGGCGATAACGGCATGGGTCATCTGGTGGTCGCGCGCGCGGCGGAAACCGCCATCGAACTTGCGCGCGAGTCTGGTGTTGCCTGGGTCGGCTGCCGTATGTCGGGCCATGCTGGAGCTGCCGGCGTCTATGCCGCGCTGCCGCTCAAGCACGATATGATCGGAATCTATTCGGCAGTGGCGAATGCCAACCACATGCCGCTCGCCGGCGGCGCTGAGCCTCTGCTCGGCACCAACCCGCTGGCAATTGCGATCCCGGCCGGCGACGAGCCGCCGCTAGTGCTCGACATTGCGACTTCGATCGTGTCCTACGGCACTATCAAGAATCACAAACTGCTGAACCGTCCACTGCACGACGACTGGATGATCGATCCGAAAACCGGCACGGCGATCACCGATCCCAACAAGAGCGCCGAGGCGCTGCTGTTGCCGATGGCCGGCTACAAGGGGGCGGGGTTGGCGCTGATGCTCGGCCTGCTCGCCGGCACGCTCAACGGCGCGTTGTTTGGCCGCGATTGCGTCGACTTCAATGCAGACCCCGGTAGCGTCACCAATACCGGCCAGTTCGTATTGGCGCTCGATCCCAGCCGCTTCCAGCCGATCGAAACCTTCAAGGCCGAGGTGGATCGCCACATCCGCAGCCTGCGCAATTCGCAGGCGCTGCCGGGCAACGAGGCTGTGCGTCTGCCCGGCACCGCCCGCGCCAAGCGCCGCGACGACCGCATGCGCAACGGCCTCGCGCTGCCGGGCGAATTGCTGGCGCAGCTCGACAAGCTTGCATCGGAACTTGCGATCACACCGCTGGCAGTCCGCTAAAGCCTCAAATTCATCGATATGCCGGCGGTTTGCCGCTAGCAGCCGGTTTTTTGCCGTATTAACCTTTCATTAACCTCAAAAGGTAAACGGCGTTTAAGAAGTGTTACTAAGTTGTTAATTTACCTTACTCATCCAGGCTTGGTAGCCCGAGGGGGGGACTCGGCGCAAGCGCTTGGCGCAATTGCAGCGACGAAGGAGTGGTTCGTGACCGCAGGCACATTGCTTATCGGCTCAGCGCGCGGCGATCGTCTCGATCTTGCCGCAACCGGATCGTGGACGGCTGAGTATGCGCAATCGCTTGAGCCGCTGGTCGACGCTGCGACCAAACCTAATTCGCCGGTACGCAACATCGCGCTCGACACGGCGCAGATCGAGCATCTCGATACATTCGGCGCCTGGCTGCTGGAGCGTGCGCTGCGCACCTGGAGCAGCCAAGGGTGCGAAGCCAGACTCACTGGTTTGCGCGATGACTACCGCGGCCTGTTCGAGAAAGTTCACTCCGGCACGCAGAAATTGACGCCGCCGCCGCCGGGGCAAAATCGCGTCGTTGCCGCATTGGAAAGCGTCGGCAAGACCATGGTGGGGGTCGGCCACGACTTCATGCTGCTGGCGCAGATGATCGGCTCGCTGATCGTCGCGTCGAAACGCGTGGCGCTGCATCCGACGACCTTCCGGTTCACATCTATGGTGCATCACCTCGAGCGCGTGGGATGGCAGGCCGTGCCGATCATCCTACTGATCACGTTTTTGATAGGTTGCATTCTGGCGCAACAGGGCATCTTTCACTTCAGGAAATTCGGCGCCGACATCTATGTCATCGACATGGTCGGCGTTCTGGTGTTGCGCGAAGTGGGCGTGCTGATCGTATGCATCATGGTGGCCGGCCGCTCCGGCAGCTCCTACACCGCCGAACTCGGCGCGATGAAAATGCGCGAAGAGGTCGATGCGCTTCGCACGATGGGATTCGACCCTGTCGAAGTCCTCATCCTGCCGCGGATCCTGGCGCTGGTGATCGCGGTACCGATCCTCACCTTCCTCGGTTCGATGGCCGCCATCTATGGCGGCGGCATGGTGTCGTGGGCTTATGGCGGGATTGAACCTCCGGTGTTCCTGTCGCGACTAAGAGAGGCGATCTCGTTCGAGACGTTCGAAGTCGGCATGATCAAGGCGCCGTTCATGGCGCTGGTCATTGGCATGGTCGCCTGCGTCGAAGGCCTGCAAGTGCAGGGCAGCGCCGAGTCGCTCGGCGAGCAGACCACCAACTCGGTGGTGAAGTCGATCTTTCTCGTCATTGTGCTGGACGGCATTTTTGCCATGTTCTTTGCCTCGATCGGAATGTAACGATGGCAAACGGAAACGGTCACAAAGAGCCGATCATCCGGGTGAAGGATGTGGTGGTCGAACTCAAGGGCAACCGGATTCTCAACGGTGTCACGCTCGACGTCTATCGCGGCGAGATTCTCGGTTTCGTTGGCGCATCCGGCGCCGGCAAGTCGGTTCTGACCCGCACAATTGTCGGATTGCTGCCGAAGCAGGCGGGCCGTATCGAAGTGTTCGGCACCGATCTCGACCAATGTGACGAAGATCAACGACGTTCAATCGAGCGGCGCTGGGGCATTCTGTTCCAGCAGGGTGCGTTGTTCTCGTCATTGACAGCCGGGCAGAATGTCGAGTTCCCGATGCACGAATATCTCGATCTTTCCAATCGCCTCACCAAGGAAATGGCGATTACCAAGCTTGAAATGGTCGGCCTGAAGGCGGACGTGTACCGGAAATATCCATCAGAGCTCTCCGGCGGCATGATCAAGCGCGTTGCGCTGGCCCGCGCGCTGGCGCTCGATCCGGAAATTCTGTTCCTGGATGAGCCCACTTCCGGGCTCGATCCGATCAGCGCTCACGAATTCGACCAGTTGATTCTAACGCTGCAGCGAACGTCGGAAATGGCGGTTTTCATGGTCACCCATGACCTCGACAGCCTGCACATGATTTGTGATCGCATCGCGGTGCTGGGTGAGGGTACGATCAACGCGGTGGGCAACATGGACGTCATGCTGGCCTCGCAGCTTCCTTGGCTGAAGGCCTATTTCCATGGCGCCCGCGCGACCGCGGACCGGCTGGCTAAACAGAAAATCGGAGTGGCGTGATGGAACGCAAAGCGAATTACGTTTTGATCGGGTTGTTCACGCTAGCCGTGATCGCCGGCGCTTTCGGCTTCGTGTTCTGGATCCATCAAACGGCCGGCAAAAAGCAGAGTGTCCAATATCGCGTGCTCTTCGACGGCACGGTGTCAGGTCTGCGGGTCGGCAGTTCGGTGTTGTTCAACGGCATTCGTGTCGGCGAAGTAACTCAATTGGCGCTCAGCCCTGAAAAACCCACCCAGGTTGCAGCGATGCTGCAGGTCAACAAGGCGACGCCTATTCGTTCGGACACGCGCGTCGGCCTGGAATTCGCCGGCTTGACCGGAATAGCCTCGGTGTCGCTCCGTGGCATCTCGGCGACGACGACGCTGCTGGAAAAAGAAGAGGGCGAGCCGCCGACCTTGCATGCCGATCCGAACGCGGGCCAGGACATGATGGGGGCTGCGCGCGAGGTGTTGTCCAAGGCCATGGACATCATTACCGAGAACCAGGAATCGTTACGCAAGTCGATTCAGAATGTGCAGGTTTTTACCGACACGCTGGCACGCAACTCCGCCGGCATCGACGAGATCATGGCCAACACCAAGCACGCCACGGCATCGGCCGCTGAGCTGGCCGATAACCTCGACAAGCGTACCGCCGAAATCACCGTGGGCGTCAACCGGCTGACTTCGACGGCAACACGGCAGATCGAGATCGTCGGCAAATCGATCGTGGATCTGACGCACAACCCGCAACGCTTCCTGTTTGGCGGCGGGGGTAGTAGTAGCAGCAGCGGGACTAGCGGCGGCAGTAGTGGCAGCAACGCCAGTGGCGCTAGCAGCAACGCCAGCAGTCCCAGCACCGGTGGCGGTCTCGGTGGGCTGTTCTCTCCGGCGACCACGCCGGCGGCAAAGCCAAAACCTGCCGCCAAGCCGAAGCCGGCAACACCGGCGCAATGAACTGACGTGGCTTAGGCCGCAGCCATCACGTCGGCGGGATCGAGCGGAAGTTTTACCGGCTGCTTGCGTTTGGCCGAGAGGTCCAACGCCTTTGTGAGCATCAGATTGCGGTGGGCTTCTTCGACTGTTGCCGCCGCGGTCGGCAGCCCCATCGCCACGCGGTTGAGCCAGCTCACGGTTTCCTCCGCCATAGGCCCACGCAATTCGCCGAGCGCCATGTCGCCGGGCGGATAGCTGCCCATGAAATCCACCAGCCGCGTAGCATCGGGATTGTAGCCCTCCGACTGCGCCTTCGACACGGCCAGCACGATGTCCCGGTGGGTATCGTCGATGGTGAGCACGCCGGTGGTGCCGACAATGCCGACTTCAAGCGAGTAGACCGCGCCCGGCCAGGTGACCGGCAGCGCCCAATTGATATTGAGGTGATAGACGGTGCCATCGGAGAACATGATCATGCCGGCGGTGGCGTCGATGCCCTTGTAGAGCGGGCCCAGCACCTTATCGATGGAGCGCGCATAGACCTCGACCGGTGTCTTGCCCTCCAGGCACCACATGCAGATGTCGAGCGCGTGCGTGCCGGAAATCACCATCGGCGAGATGGTCGCCGGATCGTCGGTGCGCTTGTAATTGTCGATTGCCACCAGCCTGTTCATGAAGGCGCGGGATGTGACCAGCGTGACGTCCCCTAACGCACCCGTGCGGCATTTTTCCTTGGCCGCCAGCCAGCGCCGGCGGAAGCGTTGCGTATAGCCAACCACCGCGTCGAGCTTGGCGTCCTTGATCAGCTTCAGCACTTTTGCGGATTCGGCGAGATTGGTGGCCAGCGGCTTTTCGATCAGCATCGGAATGCCGCGCTCAATAGCGGCCATGATCGGCGCAACGTGCAAATGCTCGTCGGTGGCGATGATGCAGGCGGTCGTTTCCGGCCGCTTGATCAGTTCGACGTGGCTTTGCGTGACGAAATCGGCGCTGATTTTGGGGCCGACCTCGCCGGCCCGGTTCGGGTTTTTTTCGGCAAGCCCGATCCATTCCACGGCCGGGTGGCGCGCGGCTACTTCGCCGCGAAACAAGCCGACGCGGCCGCCGCCTATGATCGCAAGGCCAACGCCTTTGGCAGTATTCTTCATCCTGGATTGGCTCCCGACCGATTCTTTTCTTTGAATTCGGCGATAGCCGAAATCGTCTCGTTGGACAGCGGCAGATCGACCGGTTCATTGCGGTCCGCCGACAGGTCCGCGGCGCTGTAGGTTTCCATCACCCGGCGTGCGCTCTCCGGCGTCACCATCACCGGGGTATTGCGGATACAGGCCTCCAGGAAGTGGATGGTCTCTGGGCCCATGCCGCCGGCGAAAACCTCGCCGACCTGTTCGCCCGGCATGGTCGACATCGGGAACACCTGGCCTTCCTTCATGGTGTTGAGCCAGTTGTCGCGCTGGGTGTCGTCGAGCACCAGCGCGCCTTCGGTGCCGGTAATCTCTATCCAGGTCGAGCAGTAATTCGGATAGCTCACCGGGAAATTCCAGCCGCCGCCGATCATCACCACCACACCGTTATCCATGGTGACGGTAGTGAACATCACGTCATGCGAGCCGTTGACCGGCTTCATGTAGCCAAAGGCACCTTGCGAATAGACCCGCACGGGCTTTGCGGGTTCCAGCAGCCAAAACACGAAGTCGAGATCGTGCGTTGATTCCATTACCACCGGCGACAGCCGGACACGGCCGGCGATCTTCTTGCCGAGACTGCGCGACAGATTGCGGCTGACCAGCACCGACACCACATCGCCGAGCGTGCCATCGGTGATCTTCTTTTTGGCGTAGGCGATCTTGGTGTTGAAACGCTGCGAATAGCCGATGGTGAATTTCAGGTTGTTGCGCTTGGCGAGCATGATCAGCTCGTCGGCCTCCCACAATTCAAGCGCGATCGGCTTTTCCAGCATTACGTTCTTGCCGGACTTCAGGCAGTCCTTGGCGATTGGGTAGTGGTTGGTCTCCGGCGTGGTCGAAATATAGACCACCGAGATATTCGGGTTATCGATGATGTCTTGATATTTCAGGGTTGCGGTCGCCGGCTTGTAGAGCGCCTTTACCTCGGCGAGCCGGTCCGGTCTGATGTCGCAAAGGTGCAATTTATCCACCAGCGCCGTGCGCGACAGCGTTTCTGCCCGTGTGCCACCGACCCATCCGACACCGATCACCGCTGCTTCAACAGTTTTCACCAGGCGTATTCCTTCAAGTTTCTATTACTGATTTGGCACGGCCGGTTGACCGCGCGGCGGCACACTAGCGTAGGCGCATCGTCACCGGAAGGGCGAGGTTTTTCAGCCAGCGAAAGCTTTCGTCCCGATGCCGAATACCTCGGCCGCAAACTGCGGGTAGACCTCGGCCAATTGCGGCGCCACCACTTCGCGCATCGTCTTGAGCGTTGCGGGCGAGGGCGCCGGCGTCTCCGGCACGCCGGACGGCCTGATAAAGTCGAAACCTGTGTTCTCGATTACTTCCTCGACGGTGTGGCCCGGGTGCACGCTGGCAAGCGTGAAATGCCCGTCGGCAAAGCTGAACAGGCAGCGATTGGTCACCAGCGCGATCGGCCCACCGGGACGAAAGACATTTGTCTCGCTCGCGCCGGGCGCGCTGATGAAGTCGACCTGCGGCACCAGTGTGCGGCGCGAATGTTCGACGCGGAACAAAATAACCTTGGGCACCACATAATAGAGATAGGCCGAGCCGAACGAGCCGGGGAAACGTACTTTTGGATGTTCGTAGTCGCCGGTTGACACCAGATTGACATTGCCCTGGCCGTCGATCTGTCCGCCCGAGAGAAAGAACACGTCGATGCGGCCTTGGCCGGCACAGTCAAACAATTCTCGTGCGCCATCAGTGAAGAAATTGTGCTTGCGGCTTTGCAGCAGCGACACATAGGGGCGGCCGTTTCCGCGCTCACGCGCCAGCAGCGCGGCGGTCGCTGGGATCGGCGAGGCATTGCCGACCGCCACGTGGCGCACATCGCCGATCAAACCGGCGATCACGTCGGCGAGCAGTTCCTCGTCGCGGAAATTACGCTGCGCGTTTTTCATACACATACCGCGCGAGATAATCCGCAAAACCTTCGGGCGTCGCCGCCATGCGCGCATATTCCGCCAAATGATCGGCGTCGGCGCCGTAATAATCCGGCAGTCCCAATGGCCAGGCACCACGTTCAGCTACGATCACGCTCTCGACATAGAAACCGGGCAGCGTGCCGGCCGCGAGCACCGGGTCGTCGAGCAGATTGCCGTCGCGAATTTTTTCGACAGTGGCAATGGTCTTGTCCGCCGCATGCGCCATGGTGGCGAGTTCGCGCTGTCGCCCGATCCAGACATTGCCGAAACGGTCGGCCATCGGCGCATGGATGAGCGCCACGTCAGGCTTGATCGCCGGCAGCAGCACGACCGGATCGTCATTTCCGAAAGGACTATCGATCACTTTCCAATCGTCGCGGTATTTCAAGACGTCCGAGCCGATCAAGCCGCGCAGGGGCATGAACGGCACGCCTTTTTCCGCCGCCTGCAAGGCCGCATGCAGCGCCGGGCAGGTGGCGTCTTTCATCTTGATCGCGCCTGCGATGATGGCCGCGGTAAAGCGTGGCGCTGGGCCGAACTCGCCGAGGCTGACGGCGGAAGTTTCCAGCGTCTCGACGCAACCGGCGCCGATCAGCAAATCCGCCTGCAAACTCGAAGTCGGCAGCGCCACCAGATGCAGGCGCTTCACGCCGCGGCGGATCAAAGCGCGCGTCGCCGCCATAGGCACGCCCGATACCTCGCGCGGCACCACCAGCATGCAGCCATCGGTGACGATGGCGAGCGCTTCGTCGAGGGATTTCGCCGGTTGAAACATGTTAACCCGCATGGCTGGGCGGCATTTGCGCCATTGGCCGCCAATGTCTCATTGTTGTGCTTGCAAGGTCCACTGGATTTTGCGACTTGGTTTCGGTGAAAGAACTCCTTCAAGACAAGCTGCGTGCCGGGCGCTTCGTGATTACCGCGGAGGTGACGCCGCCGGTATCTACGGATCGCAGCGAATTGCTGGCCAAGGCGCTGCCGCTCAAGGGCCTAGCCGACGCGGTCAACATCACCGATGGCGCCGGCGCCCGCCCGCATCTCGGCGCGGTGACCGCCGCCGCGATGCTGGTCGAAGCCGGCATAGAGCCGGTGCTGCAACTGACCTGCCGCGACCGCAATCGTATCGCCTTGCAAAGCGATCTGTTGAGCGCAGCGGCGTCCGGCGTGCGTAATCTGCTGATGCTGCGCGGCGACGACCCGAGCGCCGGCGATCAGCCGGACGCGAAGGCGGTGTTCGATCTCGATCCGCGTTCGCTGTTGGAAACCGCGCGGCGCCTGCGCGATACCGGCGAATTGCCATCGGGTCGCAAAGTTTTCGGCCGCGCCGATTTTTTTCTCGGCAGCGCCGACAATCCGATCGATCCACCCGCCGGCTGGCAGCCCGCGGGTTTGAACGCAAAGATTGAATCCGGCGCGCAATTCGTGCAGACGCAGTTCTGCATGGATTCCGGCGTGGTGCGCCGCTACATGGCGCAACTCACCGAGCAGGGTATCGCCGACAAGATGGCGTTCCTGATCGGCATTGTGCCGCTGCGCTCCGCCAAGTCTGCGCGCTGGATAAAGGAAAAACTATTCGGCGCGATTATCCCCGACACCATTATCGCGCGCATGGAGGCCGCCTCAGATCCCGCGACGGAAGGCCGCCAAATCTGCATCGAGATGGTGCACGAACTGTCAGCGGTGCCGCACGTCGCCGGCGTTCACATCATGGCGCCCGGCAACGATGCCGCAGTGCCGGATATTATCCGGGCTGCCCGCGACAGCGTCGCACGTCTGGCGCCAGTCTGATCAGCTCAGCGCGGCCTTCACACGCTCCGGCGAGAATGGCACCCGACGGATACGCACGCCGGTAGCATCGAAGATGGCGTTGGCGATCGCCGCCGCCACCGGACGGATTGATGGCTCACCGGCGCCGCTCGGCGCGATCTCCGGATGGTCGATCAGCACAACGTCCACCTGACCCGGCGTTTCGGTGATGTCGAGGATCGGATAGCTGATCCAATCGACGCTGGTCACCGCATTGCGGTCGAAGGTAACTTCCTCCCACAAGGTGCGGCTCACGCCTTGCACGATGTTGCCTTCGATGCATTTCATCAGCCCGTCGGGATTGATGATCTGCCCGCAATCATGCGCGACCGTGAATTTCCGGGCAAAAATCTTGCCGGTCGAGCGGTCGATATCGACTTCCGCGATCACGGCGACTCGCGTGCCGTTGCGTTGCGAGTAGGCGATGCCGCGGCCAGACACTTTGCTGCCGGTCTGGTCCTTGCGCGGCGAGGGCCGGGTGTCCCACTTGGCCTTTTCCGCCGCTGCCTTTATGACGGCGATATCGCGCGGCTCCTTGATGTAGCGCAGGCGAAACTCGATCGGATCGGAGTTCGTTGCCGCCGCCACTTCATCCATGAAAGATTCGCTGGCGAAGTGGATCTGTGGACCGACCGGATCGCGCAAATGGGCGCCCCGCAGCGGTGAAGCGCGGTCGAGCAGCGGCGGGATGGTTTCCCACGACATCCGTTTGTTGTCGAAGGCATAGGATTCCGCCGGCACGCCGAACGCATCGCCGGATTTCAGCGCAACGCCGAGGGTTTGGCCCGTGAGCGTGTCGTGTGGTTTGCTGCCATTGGTGTTCGCGTCTACCCGCGAGAACGCCTTGCTGCTGAACTCGTAGGCCGTGATTTTGCCCGATGCATCGAGCGCCATGCGCCGCTTTGTGGGTGGAGGCGGGACCCTTTGGGTCCCAGCCGGTGCCTTCAGCGCGCATATATTGCAGCCGCACCGGCCTGCCGACCGCTTTCGCCAGCACGGCACAGTCGGCGGCGCAGTCGTCGGCGTCGCTGCGGCCGTAGGAGCCAGGGCCCGTCAGCCAAATGACCCGCACCTTGTCGAGCGGCATTTGCAGCGTTGCTGCAATGCCCTCCTGCACGAAGTGGGTTTTTTGCGATCCGCTCCAGCAGGTCACGTTGCCGTCCTTGATCTCGACCAGCGCGCAGGCCGGGCCCATGCAGGCATGCGACTGGAACGGCCATTCGTAATCGGCTTCGATCACTTTTGCGGCGGTCTTGAAGGCCTCATCGACATTGCCGTTTTCCTTTTCGACTTGGCGTTTTCGCACGGAGGCCTTGCGGATGTGATCGTAGAGCGTCGACTGCTCCGGGAACGGCATTTCGACTGACGACCATTCCACTTTCAGTTTTTCCGCCGCCTGGATGGTGTCCCATTCCTTGTCGGCGACGACGCCGAGGAAGCCTTTGTCCCAGACCACCTGGGCGCCGAGAAATTGCTTGATCGAGCTTTCGTCCACCTTCACCGGCACGGACCCCGCGACGGCCGGCCGGATCATGCGGGCATGCACCATGCCGGGCACTTTCGCGTCGGTGCAGAAGTCTTCCTGGCAGAAAACCTTCGGCGCCACGTCCTCGCGTTTGATCGGCTGGCCGATGATTTTGTATTCACTTGGCTTCTTGGGCTGCGCCTTGCCGGGGGCGTAGAGCGTATTGCCGTATTGCTTGTTCCAGTCGAGCTGGACGTTGAAATATTTGCCGCCGATCATCTGCGCATAGGAAATGCGTTTCGACTTGTCGTCGATGGCGCTTACGATACCATCGCTGACCGTGAGTTTGTCAGCCGGCACGGATAGCAACCCCGCGGCCATTTCGACCAGCACGCGGCGTGCTTCCGCTGCGACCATGCGCATCTGTTTGCCGCCGAGCTGGATGCCGGTGGAGCCGGAAGCGCCGCCCTGGTTCACCGTATAGGCGGTGTCGGCCATGATGACTTTCACGGATTTGAACGGGACGTCGAGTTCCTCCGCCACGATCTGGCCAATGGCGACGTGCAGCCCATGACCCATATCCATCTTGCCGTAATAGGCCGAAGCCGTGCCGTCGGCGTTGACCGCGATGTAGGACGACAATTGGTCGGGCGTTAGCGGCGGCTTGGCGCCTTGCGCGTAAGCCTTGCCGATATCCAGCACGGTTTCCAGTGACACAGCGGCGCTGATCGAAACAACCAGTGCGCCGCCGCCGAGCAGGATCGAGCGGCGGGTGAGCGAGGAAGTGTTTTCAAAATTTGTCATGATGCTCTCCCTCAACCCATCATCGTGGCGGCGCGCTTGACCGCTTTGAGTATGCTGATGTGCGTGCCGCAACGGCACTTCAAGCCGGAGAGCGCGTCCTTGATCTCAGCCTCGCTGGGGTTTTTCTTGTCCCGCAGGAAAGCGGCGGCGGTCATCAGTCAGCCGTTGATGCAGTAGCCGCATTGCGGCACTTGTTCCTCAACGTAGGCCGTCTGCAATGGGTGCGGTTTTTCGGGCGTGCCCAAGCCGGCCAGCGTCACGATCTTGGCGTTGCCGACCATAGAGAGCGGCGTGACGCAGGAGCGCGTCGGCTGGCCGTCGACATGCACCGTGCAGGCGCCGCATTGCGCCAGCCCGCAGCCGAAATGTGGATTGTTGAGGCCGACATCGTTGCGTAAGGCGTAGAGCAGCGGCATGTCAGGGTCGGCATCGACCGTATGCGACTTGCCATTCACACTGAGGGTGAATTTTTGATTCATAGCGTTCAGCTCCCTGAACATTGTTTATTGGGCGGCTGCTTACGGCCTGCCGTCCGGTCGCGGTTGTTCCGCGATCACTTGCGGGGGCAAGGCTAGTCCCGCACAGTGGCCTTGGGAACGCCCCTCGCTATAAAAATGATGTTATTATTGCGGGGAAAATAGCGCCGCTATCCAGTGGAGGAGCCGCCATGCGCACTGCAGCAATTCTCGCCACAGCAATGGTTTGTGCGTTGGCCGGGCCAGCTGCCGCGCAGGAAAAACTCTGGAAACACGGCCTGATCAATGCCAAGTCCGACGCCGGCATCTTCATGATGGTGTCGACGCGCGACTTTGCTGCAAAGCAGGGGCTCAAGCTCGAGATTTCGCAATTCAAGGACGACCAGCTCGCGCTCAAGGCGTTGATTGCCGGCGAGCTCGATAGTTTTGAAGGCGGGCCGCAGGGCGTCTTTGCCGCCGACTCCAAGGGCGCGGACGCAAAAATTCTCGGTTGCCATTGGGTCGTAGTGCCACACGGCATTTACGCCACCGACGCCATCGAGAAAGTCGAAGATCTCAAAGGCAAACAGATCGCGGTGTCGGCGCCGAATTCGATGCCGAACATGCTGGCGCGTGAGGCGCTGGCGAAGTTCGGTGTGTCCGATCAGGACGTGAAGCTGGCCGCGGTGGGGGGCGACCGCGAGCGATTCCAGGCGCTGATCGGCGGCGTGGTCGAGGCCGCGGTGGTGTCGAACGAATATGAACCGGTAGCGCCGAAGAACATCCATCTGCTGGTCGCTGGCCGGGACGCCGTGCCGAATTTCCTGCGTGTTTGCATTGTTTCCACCGCCAAGACCTTGGCGGCGCGTGGCGACGATGCGGTCCGGTTCCTGGCCGCCGAAATGAACGCGCTGCGTTTTGCGCTCTCGCACCGCGACGAGACCATCGCACTGACGCGTGAGATCAGCCAGGCCAAGGCCGACGATCCGCGTCCTGGCTTTGTGTTCGACGATGCGATCAAATACCAAGCCGTCGATCCGACGCTGCCGTTGCCGGCCGCGAAGATCCAATGGATCCAGGATCAGATGGTAAAGGCCGGCAGCATGGCCAAGGTGCTTGACCTCAGTGTCGTCACGGCGCCGGAATTTCGTGCGAAAGCGCTCAAGCTGGTGGGCCCTAATGGGTGAGGTCACTTTCCTCGACGTCTCCAAGCGCTTTTCGATTCGCGTGGAGGGTGAACTACATCACGTGCAGGCGCTTGACCGCGTGAGCTTCGCCGTCGCGGACGGCGAGATCGTGGCGCTGATCGGGCCTTCCGGCTGCGGCAAGACCACGGCGCTGCGCGTCGCCATGGGACTCGATCCGGCCAATGGCGGGCGCGTCATGGTGGATGGGCGCGAGGTGCACGGCTGCGGCCACGACCGCGGCATGGTGTTCCAGCACGCCGAACTGCTGCCATGGCTCAATGCGCTGCAGAACGTGATGTTCGGCCTGGAAATGAAGGGCCTACGGGGCACGGCTTTGCGTGAGACGGCGGAAAAATATCTCGAATTGGTCGGCCTCACGGACTCGCAGAAGCGCCGCCCGCATCAACTCTCCGGCGGCATGAAGCAGCGCGTCGGCATTGCCCGCGCGCTCGCCATCGATCCCAAGGTGCTGCTGATGGATGAGCCGTTCGGCGCGCTCGATGCGCAGACGCGCGAAGCCATGCAGGCCGAATTGTTGGATATTCACGCCCGCACGAAAAAGACGATTCTGTTCGTGACCCACGATCTCGACGAAGCGGTGCTGATCGCCGACCGGAT
>JAYTFS010000200.1:0-1504 GCA_043734185.1 Pseudolabrys sp.
AATCCGGCCGCGCACAATCTCGATCCCGAGACGTCGGTGACGATGGCGAAGGCGTCCAACGATTTCCTCCACGCGCAGATCCAAGCCAACCCGACACGCTTCAAGGGCTTTGCCGCGCTGCCGTTACCCGATCCGAAGGCCGCTGCCGACGAACTCGAGCGCGGCGTCACCAAGCTCGGTCTGCTCGGCGCAATGATCATGGGCACGACCAAAGGCCAGTTCGTCGACGACAAGAAGTTCTGGCCGGTATTCGAACGCGCCGCCAAGCTCGACGTGCCGGTCTATATCCACCCATCGCCGGTAAAGCCCGCACTCGCCGAGGCGTTCTTCAAGGATCACGGCGCCACACTGCAGGGCTCGCCGCTGGGCTTCGGCTTAGAGACGCTGACGCACACGTTCCGGCTGATCACGTCCGGCCTGTTCGACCAGTATCCGGCCTTGAAGATTATCGTCGGGCATCTCGGCGAGACGGCGCCGTACACGCTGTGGCGCACCGAGCACAATCTCGCAAAGGTGATGAAGCTGCCGAAGTCGTTCAGCGACTATTACAAGACGCACTTCTGGCTCACCACCAGCGGCGCGTTTTCGAACTCCGCGCTCGCATGCGCCATCGCCGAAATGGGGGTCGAGCGCATCATGTTCGCGGTGGACTGGCCCTATATCAACAACGCGCTCGGCACCAAGTGGCTGAAGGCCGCGCCGATCAGCGACAAGGACCGCGCACTGATTTTCGAGGGCAATGCGAAGAAGCTTTTGAAAATGTAAACGGCGCACGGCCGGCTTTAAGGGAAGAAAAACCCCGGCATTGCTGCCGGGGTTTTCGTTGCTGAGGCGCTTACCAGCTATCCGGATCGCCGTAGGGGCGATCGACAAACGGCTCGCCGCTGCCACGATTATACCGAGACGGCTCGACCTGCGATGGCGCGGCGAGAGCCCTGCCCTGCCCGTCCTGCGGACCGTAGTAATACGCGCCGCTGCGGTCGGTGGCCACGGCGCCGCTCGCATAAGCGTCCACCGCACGATGCGTGCGCGATGCCGCGAGGGTCGGAGCCGAGGCCACGACCAACAAAGCCGCCGCCGTTGCAAAGATTTGAAGCTTTCTCATTGTCGTATCTTTCTTGAGGTTGGTTGCGTTCGCTCTTCTGGCGACGCTTCCCCCATCGGTTTCGTTTCTTGTCTCAACTTTTCTCTGAAATAGGGCGGACAGCGCACGATGGAATATCGGATCAACTCATGTTGATATTCGCGGACTGCGGGTCGCGGTGGCATAAAAAATCAGAATGGATTCGATAACGCGAAAAAATAATTACAAATAATTTAATAAATTCGGAGCGGCGCCTTCTCTCAGCCGCAAACTCGCCTTGCGGTTTCCATCACGTGATTAAATTTTTGTCGGATCGAGAATGATCTTGCCGATGCCGGTGCGACTTTCAATCAGCTCGTGCGCCTGCACGGCCTGCGACAGCGGCATGATGCGGTCGACCACCACCTTGAAACGGCCGTC
>JAYTFS010000201.1:0-10586 GCA_043734185.1 Pseudolabrys sp.
ACCGCCGAGGACCTGATCAGCGAGGTGTTCCTCGACATCTGGCGGCAAGCGGGCAAATTCGAAGGCCGCTCTGCCGTATCGACCTGGATGTTGAGCATCGCGCGCTTCAAGGCCTTGTCGGCGCTGCGCAAGCGCCCGGAGCAGGAACTGGACGATGAGACGGCCGAGCGGATCGAGGATCAAGCAGACGATCCGGAAACCGCGCTGGCGAAGAAGGACAAAGGCGCTCTGCTGCGGGAATGCCTGACGGCGTTGTCGGCCGAGCACCGGGAGATCGTCGACCTCGTGTACTACCACGAGAAGTCGGTGGAAGAAGTCGCCGGGATTGTGGGCATCCCGGAAGCGACGGTGAAGACGCGAATGTTCTACGCCCGCAAGAAATTATCGGAATTGCTGAAAGAACGAGGAATCGACCGAGGTTGGCCATGAATACGACGAACCAAGAAACGCCCAGCGAGATCGAGGAGCTTCTGCCGTGGCATGCGGCGGGAACGCTGAGCCGCAGCGACGCCCGGCGCGTCGAGGACGCGCTGGCGCGCGATCCCGAACTCGCCCGCCGCTACGCCCTGGTGCGCGACGAGTTGGGCGAGACCATCGTTCTCAACGAAACGCTCGGCGCGCCCTCGGCCCATGCGATGGAAAAACTATTTGCCAAGATCGACGCCGAACCGGCGCGCAAGGCCGCCCTGTCGCTCAATCTCGGTGCCCGCGTTGCTGAATTCTTCGCAAGCTTTTCGCCACGCACTTTGGCTTTCGCAGGCTGCGCCGCCGTGCTCGCCATCCTGTTGCAGGCGGGAATCATCGCCAGCCTCGCGATCAAGGAAACCAAGACCGGCGGTTACGAGACCGCCTCCGCGCCGACCAACCCGCCGGTCGGCGAAGGCGCCTTCACATTGATCCGTTTTGCGCCGCAGGCGACGCAAGACGACGTCACCAAGTTCCTCGAAGCCAACAAGTTCTCGATGGCGTCCGGCCCGATGGCCGGCGGGCTCTACAAGGTCCGCGTCTCGATGACCGCGCTGCCGAAGGCGGACCTCGCCAACCTTGTCAAGAAACTGCAAGGCGACAAGGTCGTGACTTTCATCGCCACGACTGAGTAGTTGGAGGCTTTCATGAGCATGAAGCGAAACGCCCTGCTTTGCCTCGCCGCTGCGGCACTGACACTCGCATCGGTCGGCGGCGCTTTGGCGCAGAAGAATAGCGTTCGCGGCGGCGGCCCGAGCATGGGCGGCGGCCAATCCGGCGGCGACGGCGGCGGTTTCCGCGGCGGCGGTTGGGGCACCGCGATTCCCGGTGTGCTGCTGGCGATCCCGCAAGTCGTGCCGGCCCAGGGCGGCCGGGTCGTCGACGACGATCCACACGTCCCCCGCCGGCAGAATTCGGCGCGGCGCGGCCCCAGCGGCGTGCCGCCACTCAACGAGCTCCGGTTGATCCCCGACGAAGTCGTCATCGAGCTTGCCAATACAATGACGCCGCAAGCCATCGACGCGCTGCAACGCCGCAGCCGCCTGACCCGCGTTGAATCGCTGACCTCGCAACTGGCCGGCACGACACTATTCCGCTGGCGGATTACCGACCGCCGGTCGGTGCCCACCATGATCCGCCAACTCGAAACCGACACCGTCGTGGTCTCGGCCCAGCCCAATTATTTGTTCACGTTGCAGCAGAGCGAAGCAAAGTCCGAAGGCGATCCGGCGCAATACGAGCGGGCGAAGCTGAAATTGCCGCAGGCCCATGCGATCGCCCAAGGCGGCAATGTTCCGGTGGCGGTGATCGATTCCGGCGTCGATGCGTCGCACCCCGATCTCGCCGGCGCGGTCACGCAAACCTATGACGCGATCGACACGCCGGCGGCAGCCCATAAACACGGCACAGCAATTGCCGGTTTGATCGCAGCCCGTGGCCGGCTGGTGGGTTCGGCGCCGGCCGCGCGCGTTCTTGCCATCCGCGCCTTCGATCCATCGGGCGCGGGCGCGGAAGCGTCGACTTTCGGTATTCTCAAGAGCCTCGATTGGGCGGCGGCGAACGGCGCACGCGTCATCAATATGAGCTTTGCCGGACCCGCCGATCCGGCAATCCATCGCAGCCTGGAGGCCGCGCGCAAGAAAAACATCGTGCTGATCGCAGCCGCCGGCAATGCCGGGGCGAAATCGCCGCCGCTTTATCCCGCCGCCGACGCAAACGTGATCGCGGTGACGGCGACCGACGCCGACGACAAGCTGTTCGAACCGTCCAATCGCGGCGCCCACATCGCGGTGGCGGCGCCGGGCGCGCAAATCATGGTTGCTATCCCGGACGGCGGCTATGAAGTGGCGTCCGGCACCTCTTATTCAGCCGCCGAAGTGGCCGGTATTGTGGCACTGATGCTGGAGCGCAGTCCCGACCTCACGCCGGATCAAGTGCGCGGCATTCTGCAGGCAACCGCCAGGGACTTAGGCCCCAAGGGCCGCGACCCTATGTTCGGCGCCGGTCTCGTCGACGCCTATGGCGCGGTCAAGGCGCAAGGCGTGCCGATGACCGCGTCTGCGCCACGCCCGGTCGAGCGCGCCAGCACCGGAACGCGCTGAGCGGCCTTCTGCACTTGCGATGGCGGCCAAAAATTGCCAGTTACTGGCCACCCGCCTTGCGTTTCCCCGGAGCGATAATGTCTGCAAGTGAGTTACCGAAAATGATGCCGCTGCGCGTGACGCGCAATGACAAGATCGCCGACGGCATTCATCTATTGGAATTCCGCGACACCGGCGGCCAGCCATTGCCGGAATTTACCGCCGGCGCGCACATCACGATCCGCACGCCGAACGGCACGTTGCGCAAATATTCGCTGTGCAACGACCCGGCCGAGCGCGACCGCTATGCGGTTGCGATCAAGCGCGAGGTCAACGGCCGCGGCGGCTCGATCAACCTGATCGATGGCGTCAAAGCGGGCGACGAACTAATGGTGGCGCCGCCGATCAATGATTTCGAATTGCCACAGCGCGCGACGGACTTTCTGTTCATCGCCGGCGGCATTGGCGTCACGCCGTTCATGGCAATGATCCGCGAGGCGAAAGCGGCCGGAAAACGCTTCCGGCTTTTCTACTGCTCGCGTTCGCCTGAAACGACGGCCTTCATCGACGAGCTAAGCGCGCCGGAATTCAAGGACAGCGTAATCATTCATTACGACTATGGCGACTCCGGCCGCTCGCTCGATCTCAAGCCGATCCTGGCGGAGCGGAAAAATCGCGAGCATCTTTATTGTTGCGGGCCACGCCCCCTGATGGAGGCGGTGCGCACCTTGACCGATCACTGGTCGTCGGCAGCGGTGCATTTCGAGGCCTTCAGCGACGCCGAAACGCATAAGGCAACCGACAAGCCGTTCAAAGTGAAGCTGGCGAAGTCCGGCGATGTCCTCGACGTGCCGGTGACCAAGACCGTCCTCGAAGCCATGCGCGAGCATGGCCTCGAAGTGCCAAGCTCGTGCGAGACCGGCACCTGTGGCACCTGCCGCACAAAGTTATTGGCCGGAGAAGCCGACCACCGCGATCTGTGCCTGGCCGAGCACGAGAAGCCCGGCAACATCATGATCTGCGTGTCGCGCGCCAAGAGCTACGAGATCACGATCGATCGTTAATGCATCGAGCGTTCGGCCTCGCGCAGAATATCGCCTTCCACGGCTTCTGCATGAACATCGCGCCCGCAGGAAGCACTGGAACCGCATTGCCGGAAGTCACGATCACGGTCAGGCCGGGAAATCGTGATTTCGCGAGCGCAGCAAGTTCCGTTCCGCTCATGTGGCCGGCCAAATTGACATCGGTAAAGATCATCGACAGGTTGCCGCCGACCTTTTCCAGCACGGCTTCCGCCGATTCCGCCGTTTCGCATTGAATAACGGCCATATCACACTCTTCCAGAAGCGCGCTGACCAGTTCACGCTGATCTACATCGTCTTCCACGACCAGGGCCGTGGCTTTAATGGCTTTTGGCATGGGCGTCTCCCTGAGAAGGTTAAAGTCCCAGTGAGACAAAAGTTTCAAAAATAATGCTGGCGCGCCCGGAGAGATTCGAACTCCCGACCCTCAGATTCGAAGTCTGATGCTCTATCCAGCTGAGCTACGGGCGCTTTTGGTTACCTTAGCCAGTCCGGCGCGGTCAGGCCACCGGCACCTTGCGGTCGGGCGCGACCACGACATCGGTTTCCGGCAGCGCGCCGCCCCGCAACACGGTCTGGGTATTCTCTACCGCGCGCGCGACGATACCGGCGAAATTATCCAGCGTCGCGCCGGCCAGATGCGAGGTGACGACCGTGTTTTCCAAACCGAGCAGCGGACTGCCGACCGGCGGCTCGGTTGAGAAGGCGTCGATGCCGGCGCCGAACAGGCGCCCTGCTTTCAACGCTTCCGCCAATGCGGCTTCATCGACCAGCCCGCCGCGCGCGCAATTGATCAGCACCGCGCCGGGCTTCATGGCGCGGATACGCGTTGCATTGATGATGCCTTGCGTCTCCTTCATGAGCGGCAGATGCAGCGAGACAATGTCGGCGGCGCGCACCAACGCGTCGAGATCGGAATATTTGACGCCAAGGCTCTGCTCGACAGCGGGGGTTACGCGCACCGGATCGTAATAGAGAATATTGACCTCGAAGCCGCGCAGCCGTTTCGCGACTTCCTTGCCGATGGCGCCGAAGCCGACCAGCCCGACCGTCTTGCCCAGCATCTGACGATGCGTGCCACGCGCATCCTCCTTGCTCCAGTTGCCGGCGCGGGTGCGGGCGTCGATCTGCGGCAACTGGCGATAGGTGGCCAACATCAGCAAGATCGTATGCTCGGCGACCGGAATGGAGTTGCCGGCGTGCAACCGCGCCACGCCGATCCCGCGGCTGCGGCAGATGTCGAGATCGATGCGGTCAACACCGGCGCCGAGCTTCTGGATGAAGAAAAGCCGCTTGGCCTCGGCCAGCAGTTCCTTCGGCATCGGCGCCGCCATTACAAATACAATGTCGGCGTCGCGCAACACGCCGGCGCGCGCAGCCAAACTATTCTCAGGCGTGAACCGCACCGCCCAATTCGCAGGTACGGCCGCCTCGATCGCCGCCTTGATCTGCGGGTGGAACGTGTCGAGAACGGCAACAGTGATTTCGGGCATGGCTGATCCAGTGCGAAGGCTGATTACGATAGTAATGCATGGGACGAATTGCTGCTATCGTGCCGGCTGCAAGGACCGGGAGACCAGGGCATGACCACGACCGTTGAAGTGCTGGCGGCGGCATTCAAGGACGCCGGCACACCCTTCATTGTGGGGCATCCGGGCGGCGAGTCGGTCGAGTTGATGGAAGCCGCACGCGTGCGCAACATGCGTTTTCTCCTGATGAAACAGGAAGTAGCCGGCGCCATGCTGGCCTCGACTTGGGGCGACCTCACCGGCTCACCCGGCATTTGCCTGTCGACGCGCGGGCCCGGCGCCGCCAACATGGTCAATGGCGTAGCACACGCGTTTCTCGATCGTTCGCCGTTGATCGCGATCACCGATTCCTATTCGCGCCCGACTTATGAGACCGGCTTGCGCCAGCGCATCAACCAGCAGGCGATCTACGAGCCGGTAGTGAAGTGGAGCACGGTGCTCGACGCCAAGACCGTGCGCCAGCAGGTGCGCCGCGCGATGCGCACCGCCACCGCGTCGCCGCCCGGCCCCGTGCATTTCGAATTTCCGCAGAGCGAGACCACCAAAGCTGCCGGCGATTACGTTTCCGAACCGCCGCTGATGCCGAACTGGGTCACGCCCGGCCCCGATCGCGCCGATCTCAAGCCCGCGCTCGACATGCTCAACCGCGCCAAGCGGCCGATCCTGATCGCCGGCATGGGTGTCTACTGGTGCAATGCCTCGGCCGAGTTCGTGAAATTCGCCGAGCGCCTCGGCGCGCCGGTGCTCACCACGACAAAATGCAAAGGCACGATCCCGGAAGATCACCCGCTGCGCGCCGGCTGCATCATCGGCGGGCTGATCGAGCGCAAGCTGGTGATGGAATCCGATCTGATCGTCACCATCGGTCTAGACGCGGTCGAGTTGCAGCCCAAGCCCTGGCCCTACACACTGCCAGTTCTGGCGCTGTCGTCGGTGCCCAGCACCGATGCGCTGGTGCCGGCCGATCCGGAAATCATCGGCGACCTCAAGTCGCTGCTCGCGGGCCTCGCGCTGTGGGCGCCGGAAGGCACCAATTGGGGCGAAAAATCCGCCAAGAATTTCCGTCAGGAAGTGCGCGAGGCGCTCAACACGCCGAGCACGGGACTGTCGCCGCAGCGCGCCATGGAAGTCGCCCGCTCCATCCTGCCGCGCAACACCATCGCCACGTGTGACGCCGGCGCCAGCCGCTTGCTGGTGGTGCAGAAATGGGAATCCTACGGCCCGCGCGAATTCCTCACCTCGAACGGACTGGCGTCGATGGGCTATGCGGTGCCGGGCGCCTTGGCGGCGCGCATGGCGTTTTCGGATCGCCCTGTGGTCGCTTTCACCGGCGACGGCGGATTCCTGATGACGGTCGCTGAAATGCAGACCGCCCAGCGCGAAAACCTGCCGATCATCGTGATCGTGTTCGACGATCGCGAGATTGGCCTCATTCGTGTCAAGCAGGAAATCAAGGGCATCCCGCTGCATGGCGTCGCGCTCGGCGGCGTCGATTGGGAAAAGCTGGCGCAGTCCTTTGGCGCCGATGGCTGCGTGGTGGAAACCGAGCAGGCCTTCAGCAATGCGCTCAGCGCCGCGCTGAAAACCAAAAAGACCACTGTGATCGGCGTGCGGATCGATGCGTCTGGCTATGTGGCGCAATTCAACGCGTTGCGCGAACTTTAGGCCTTGAGCCCCTCGCGAATGCCGCTGGTCCATTTCGTCGCGGCGGCCGAAAGAAAGCCGATATCCGACTGCGTCGTGATGAACTGGCAACCCTTCTTGATCAGTTCGACCTGACGCGCCACGTCGCGATTGCCACCGCAGCCGGCGTAAATGCCGTTCTTGCGGCAGGCCGCGATGACGCGCTCTTGCGCCGCGACCAAAGCCGGATCGTCGAATTTTCCCGTCTTGCCCATGTTGGCCAATAGATCGTTGGCGCCGATATGCAGTACGTCGACGCCTTTGACCGCGGCGATTTCGTCGATGCTTTCCATGCCTTCGACGGTCTCGATCATGCAGACCAGCAGGCAACTGTCGTTGAGCTGCGGCACCGGACGGTAGTCGAAATGCGAATAGCCGCCCGACACCGAGCGCTTGCCGATCGGCGCGAATTTACAGATCTCGACCGCCTTGCGCGCCTGCGCCGCCGTGCTCACGTCCGGATAGACAATGCCCATCGCGCCATTGTCGAGCAGCAGCGACACGTCGGGGTCGTCGATGCCGCGCACCCGCACCAAGGGCGCGATGCCGATAGACATCGCGGTGCTGGCGATATGGCCGATGGTTTCCAGATTAAACAGCGAATGCTGGCAGTCGATGAAGATGAAATCGTGCCCGGTCGTCTTGGCGATGCGGGCGATGTCGGCAGACCGCCCGAGCCGCACCGGCATGCCGAGCGCAATCCCGCCGGACCGCATGCGCTCCTTCACCGGATTGATGAGCTTGTCCTCGGCGGCCAACTCAGGTGCCGGCAAGTTCGTGGCATTCCGGCATGTACATGTCTTTCCACGAGCCCGGCAGCCGCTTCATGGTGCCGACTTTGTTCATGAAGCCGGCGAAGGTCATGCTCTGCTGCGGCATCGTCGTCCAGATATTGTCCGGATCGGAAATGAATTTCTGCATCTCGGCTTGGCTGCTGCGTTTTTCGTTGGCGGCCTTCATATAGATTTCCGCAGCCTCGCCCGGCTTTTTGTTGATGAAATCCTCGGCTTCCGTCAGCGCCAGATAGACCGCCTGCGTGATTTTCGGATTGGCGTCGCGGAATTTCTTGGTCATCAGCATGACGCCATTGGTGCCCGGGCCGTCCAGCGTGTCATAGGATTTCAGCACGCTGTGCACGCCGGGCGTCGCCAGTTCGTGATAGTAGAAAGGCGCGACCGAATAGTGGCCGTTGATTTCGGTGGCTTTGGAAATCACCGATACCGTTGCTTCCGGATGCGAGCGTGTGATGGTGAGAGAATCGAGCTTGGCGTATTGATCCTGGCCGAACTCCTTGGCGGCGGCCATTTGCAGGCAGATCGCCTGGCTCGACACCTTGACGGCCGGCAACGCGATCTTGTCCTGCTCGCCGAAGTCCTTGAGCGATTTCACCGCCTCGCGATTAGTCACCAGCATGAACGGCATAGATTGCACGGCGGAGAGCGCGCGCACTTCGTTCGGCGTGCCGGCGGTCTTGTCCCAGAGCGTGCACAGACCGGGCACGCCGGTGACGCCGAAATTCATCTGACCGCTGATCAACGCGTCGATCAGCGATTGCGTGCCGCCCATGCTCTTGAAATCAGTCTTGAGCGACGGAACGCCGAGCTTCTCGGCATGCTTTTCGATCAGCTTGAGTTGCTCCATCACCATCATCGGCAGATAGGGCAGTCCGGTCTGGCTGATCAGCACGATGCTCGATACTTCGTCGGCAAAGGCCAAGCGCCGCAGCGCCGGCATCGCCAACGCAGCCGGAGCAATCGCGAGCGCCTTACAGAAGTCGCGCCTGAGCAGCATGAAAGCCTCCCCGTATTAAAAGCCGGGTTGTCACGCAGTCTTTAAGACTGCATGCCCCAACGCTGGACCGTGTTCTTCTCGATGACTCGGAACACCACGTTCTCGACCGCAAGGCCAATCAGAATGATCGTGAGCAGGCCCGCGAAGACTTCGGCGATGTTGAGCTGGTTCTTGCTCTCGAAGATGTACCAGCCGAGACCGCCTTTGCCGGATGACACGCCGAAAACCAGTTCGGCCGCGATCAGCGTGCGCCAGGCGAAAGCCCAGCCGATCTTTAAGCCTGCGAGAATGCTCGGAAACGCCGCCGGGATCAGGATTTTCCAGACAAACCGCAATCCCGTCAGATTGTAGTTGCGCCCGACCATGCGCGCGGTCGGCGACACGCCGCGGAATCCGGCGAGCATGTTGAGCGACACCGCCCACATCACCGAATGAATCAGCACGAACACCAGGCTGCCTGAGCCAAGGCCAAACCAGATCAAGGCGAGCGGCAGCAACGCGATCGCGGGTAACGGATTGAACATTGCCGTCATCGTGTCGAGAAAATCCGTGCCGATGCGGCTGCTGATGGCGAACACCGTCAGAAGTCCCGCGAGCAAAGTGCCCGAGGCAAAGCCGATCAGCAGCACCTGGATCGTGCTGTAAGCGCGCTTTGGAATGGTCCCGTTGGAAACATCCGCGACCAGCGCGCGCACGGCATCGCTGAACGGCGGCACCAGCAGCGGATTGTCGAGCCAGCGACCGTAGAGTTCCCAGCCGCCCGCGAGAATGATGAGGATGAAGATTTTTCGCAGCCAGACTTGATTGTAGATTTGCTCGAACCAGGTCAGCGGCTTTTCGATGATGCCGAACTGATCGGGACCCAGCGTCTCGCAATATATATTCGGGCGTTCAACCGGCTGAAGCATTGGGTGCCTCCTCGATCTGATCGGCGAACAGCATTTCGTGAATCTCGCGGCCGAGCGCAGCGGCTTCGTCGGAATTTTCCTGGCCGCGCGGAACCGAATTGATCTCGGCCTTCACCTGACCCGGATGCGGCGACAGCAGCAGAATACGGCTGCCGAGCTTGATCGCTTCGGGAATGGAATGGGTGACGAACAGCACGGTGAAACGAATTTCGTCCCACAGCGACAGCAGCTCGTCCTGCATGCGTGTGCGCGTGAGCGCATCGAGCGCCGCGAACGGTTCGTCCATCAGCAGAATGTCGGGCTCCATGGCCATGCCGCGCGCGATGGCGACGCGCTGCTTCATGCCGCCCGACAATGTGTGCGGATAGCTATGGGCGAATTCGGTGAGGTTGACCTTCTCGATGTAGTGCATCGCCCGCTCGTCGGCGGCTTTACCGGCGAGCGTGCCGGTTGTCTTGAGCGGAAAGGCGACGTTTTCAAAGACCGTTTTCCACGGCAGCAGCTGATCGAACTCCTGGAACACCATGATGCGATCCGGGCCGGGCTTGGTAATCAGCTCGCCCTTGAGCTTGATCTCGCCTTCGGTCGGCGCGAGATAGCCGCCGACGGCTTTGAGCAATGTCGACTTGCCGCAGCCAGAAGGCCCGACCACGACAAAGCGGTCGCCTTGGAGCACATTGAAACTCACGCGATAGGTGGCGGTGATCAGATGGTGTTGCGTCTTGTATTGGATGGTCACGCCGCGCACATCGAGCAGCGGCCGGCCCGGGTCGGTATCCGTAGCGGCGCGGCCACGCAACGCCGGCTCGGCCCTGCCCGGCAAGGTAGAATTCGTCGCGAGTGTCGCGCCGCTCGCCATAAGTTGCCCTCCCCGCTTTATCGTTTTTTATTGAGACCGCGGTCTTGAAGCCGCATCACCGTCTAATAATAATTTGGACGGTTTCGCCCAGCTTGTCTATGCTCCTGATAGGACGCCCGCGCCAAAAGTCCCCTTATAATCAGCGAAATAACAACAGCGGGCGTGAGGAAACGCTTAGATGAAATCGC
>JAYTFS010000202.1:0-24953 GCA_043734185.1 Pseudolabrys sp.
CGCCGCAAGGTGATGAGCGAGATCAACGTCACGCCGATGGTGGACGTGATGCTCGTGCTGCTGATCATTTTCATGGTGTCGGCGCCGCTGCTCACGGTCGGCGTGCCGATCGACTTGCCGCAGAGCCAGGCCAAGAGTCTCGACCAGGACAAGGAGCCGCTGACGATTTCTGTCAACGACAAAGGTCAGGTCTTCCTGCAAAATGGCGAAATCGGCGTCAACGATCTGATCCCCAAGCTCAAGGCGGTGGCGGATGCGCGCGGCGGCACCGAGGCGCGCGTCTATGTGCGCGGCGACAAAAAAGTAGACTACGGGACGATGATGAAGGTGATGGGGCAACTGTCATCTGCCGGCTTTAACAAGGTAGCGCTGGTTACCGAATTCGAGCAGGGCTCGAAAGCGAAATAGTTATGGAGATGAGGACGGCATCGATCATCTCGACGAGCCTGCATGCGGCGGTGCTGCTGTGGGCGGTGGTGTCGTTTTCCGGCAAAACCTTCGAAGTGACGCCGGCGGAATCGCTGCCGGTCGATCTGGTGAGCGACAAGGACTTCTCCGAGATGACCAAGGGCGCCAAGGAAGCGCCCAAACTCGACGTGCCCAAGCCTTTGGCGGAGAAGAAGGCCGAGCCCAAGCCCGCCGATATTCCCGCGCCCAAGATCACCGAGAAACCGGAAATCAAGGCGACCGCGCCGAAGACAGCGGAGCCTACGCCGCAGGCCAAGCCCGATCCGATTGCCGACAAGCTCAAGAAGCCGGACGATCCCAAGCAGGAAGCCAAGGCCGATCCGCAGCCGCTGCCGCCGAAGAAGCCGGAGAAGAAGCCGCCGAAGTTCGACGCCGACAAGATCGCCGCCTTGCTCGACAAGCGCGATCCGACGCGCAACGCCGCCACCGGCGATACGCTCAACAGCGCGCCGTCGCTGGGTGTCAACACCGGCAACGCCGCCAAGCTTACGCAATCGGAGATCGATGCATTGAAAGCGCGGCTCTACGCGCTCTGGAGTCCCCCGGTCGGCGCGCAGGACGCAAATCAATTTCAAATCGTGATCCGGATCAGGTTTAAACGCGACGGCACACTGGAGATCGGTCCGCAGGTTCTCACCAGTGGAAGCGGCATTCAATATAACGCGATACGCGACAGCGCGGTGCGCGCGGTTCTGGTCGGCCAGCCATATACGATGCTGCGTCCCGATCACTACGATACCTGGAAAGAAATCGATTTCGTGTTCGACACCAAAGAAATGTTCCACGATATTCCTGTGAGCATCCCAACCCGATGACCGACAATAATTTCATGCTCAACCGCCGCGGCCTTTTGGCCGGCGCCGGCGCCGGTGCGATCGCGGCCTTGACCCCGCGCCGGGCGGGCGCGGTGCTGCGGGTCGAGATCAATCAGGGCAATGTGCAGCCGATGCCGATCGCGCTGCCGGATTTTCTGGCGGGCGCGCCGTCGGAGACGGACATCGCGCGCAACGTGACCGGCGTCATCAGCAACAATCTCCAGCGCAGCGGTCTGTTTGCGCCGATCAATCCGCAGGCCTTCACGGAAAAGATCACCAACAGCGATGCAGTGCCGCGCTTTCCCGACTGGCAGGTCATCAATGCGCAGGCGTTGGTCACCGGCCGCATCACCCGACAAGGCGATGGGCGGCTGAAAGCAGAATTTCGTCTGTGGGATGTGTTTGCGGGCGAGCAGCGAGACGGCAAGCAGTATTTCACCACCGCCGACAATTGGCGGCGCATCGCGCACATTATTTCCGACCAGATCTATCAGGTGCTCACCGGCGAGAAGGGCTACTTCGACAGCCGCGTCGTGTTCATCGACGAGACCGGCCCGAAGGACCGGCGGGTAAAACGCCTCGCCATCATGGATCAGGACGGCGCCGGCGTGCGGTATCTGACGCGCGGCGATGATTTGGTGTTGACGCCGCGCTTCAACCCATCGACGCAAGAGATCACTTATATGTCCTACGGGCAGGGCGACCCGCGCGTCTATCTGCTCAACATCGAGACCGGCCAGCGCGAAATCGTCGGCAACTTTCCCGGCATGACTTTCGCGCCGCGGTTTTCGCCGGACGGCCAGCGCGTCATTCTCAGCCTGCAACAGGGCAGCAACGCCAATTTGTTCGTGATGGACCTGCGTTCGAAGCAGACCACGCGGCTCACCGACACGCCGGCGATCGACACCGGTCCCTGCTATTCGCCCGACGGAACGAAAATCTGTTTCGAGAGCGACCGCGGCGGCACGCAGCAAATCTACGTCATGCCCGCGACCGGCGGTCCCGCGCAGCGCATCAGCTTCGGCGAGGGCCATCATTCGACGCCGGTGTGGTCGCCGCGCGGCGACTACATCGCCTTCACCGGCCAGTCACGCGGTGGATTTTCCATCGGCATTCTCAAGCCGGATGGCTCGGGCGAGCGCTTGCTCACGTCGGGCTTCCACAATGAGGGCCCGACTTTTGCCCCCAACGGCCGGGTGATGATGTTCTTTCGCGATCCGGGCCAAGGGCCTTCGCTCTATACAATCGACATTACCGGCCGCAACGAACTCAAGGTGCCGACGCCGGCTTTGGCCTCGGATCCGGCCTGGTCTCCACTGTTGTCGTGAGCCCATTCGCAATTCAGTCTTAGGCCGGCCATAATTCACCGGTTCTTAACCATCAGGAATAGTTTCGGGGGTCCGGATAGTTTTAGGGGGCACCGACAAGGTTCCATCAAGGTTGACGGAACGTTCGTTTAACGAAGGGGCTGTTAGACCCAACGCGAGCCCAAATTTGTATGTGAGTATGGAGGCACCGCGATGATCAATACCAAACCGTTCCTACGCGGCGTCCGGATCGCGGCCGTTCTCGCCGTGGCTTTGGCAATCTCGGCCTGCGCCAACAAGCCGGAAGAAAACGCGCAAGCGGGCGCTGGCGGCATGGCGACGCCCGGCAGCCAGCAGGATTTCGTGGTCAATGTCGGCGACCGCGTATTCTTTGAAACCGATTCCACCGAATTGACGCCGCAGTCGCGCGCGACGCTCGACAAGCAGGCGCAGTGGCTGACGCAGTATTCGCAATACGGCCAGTTCACCGTCGAGGGCCATGCCGACGAGCGCGGCACGCGCGAGTACAACATCGCGCTTGGCGCCCGCAGGGCGCAGACCGTGCGTGACTATCTGGCCTCGCGCGGCATCTCGCCGAGCCGCATGCGCACCATCTCCTACGGCAAGGAACGCCCGGTGGCGGTCTGCAACGACATTTCATGCTGGTCGCAGAACCGCCGCGCGGTGACGGTTCTCAACGCAAGCTCCTAAATACAGGCCAGGTAAGCCTGAAAATCCAATGCCCGGCTCAACAGCCGGGCATTGGCGTCTTTGGCGGTACAAGTCACAATTTCGACGCAGCACGCTCTATGCTACCCCTTGAGGGGAATTTGACGTCACCAAATTGCGTGGGACCATGATCCGTTCACGACATCGTACCCGTATCGCTGCGCTAGCCGCATTGTCCGTGCTGCTGCTCGCCGGCACGGCCGTGGCGCAGGACCGCAATGGCAATTTTCTCGACAACCTTTTCAACCGCGGCGAGCCGTCGCAGCAGCAACGGGAAAGCGAGCCGCGGCAAGGACCGCGCGCAAGCGCACAGGCCGATCCCAGCGATCTGACCGTGCGGCTCGACCGCATGGAGAACGCGCTGCGCCAGCTCACCGGCACTATCGAGCAGTTGCAGTATCGCAATCAGCAGCTCGAGCAGCAGCTCCAGCAATTGAATGCGCGCGGCGGCAGCGCGCCGGGCGTGAACCCCGGCGCAATTCCAGGAGCCGTTCCCGCCGCGCCGCCCAGCGCCGCTCCGCCCGTAAGGCCGGGCAACCGTTCCGATGCGTTCGATCCTTCGCAGCGGCCCGACGCACCGGGCGCGCCGCGCGCGCTCGGCAATCCCGCCTTGATCGCAGCGCCCGAGCGGGGCACGCAGGGTCTGGCGAACGAGCCGCCGGTCGGCGCTCCCGGCGGACGCAATGCAGGCGCGCCACTCGACCTGTCGACGCTCTCCGGCAATCCGCAAGCGGATCAACCCGCGCCGCAACCTGGTCCGATGGTCAGCGCCGTAGCGGCGCAAGAGATGCAGCGCACGCCGCAACCGGTGTCGCAACCCGCATCGCAGTTGCCGCCACCGCGCGCTGCAGCGCCGCCGCCGGCAGCCCAGGTTGCCACCTTGCCGCCGACGGCTTCGCCGCAAGACGAATACGACATGGCCTATGGTTATGTGCTGCACAAAGATTATGCCCTGGCCGAGCAGGCGTTCCGCGATTTCGTGAAAAAATATCCGAACGAGCGCTTGGTGCCTGACGCGCAATACTGGCTCGGCGAAAGCCTGTTCCAGCGCCAACGCTACCGTGACGCTGCCGAATCCTTCCTGGCGGTGTCCACCAAGTTTGAAAAATCCGGCAAGGCGCCTGACTCATTGCTGCGGCTCGGTCAGTCGCTGGCCGCGCTCAACCAGAAGGAAGCGGCTTGCGCCACGCTGGCGGAAGTCGGACGCAAATTTCCGCGCGCCTCGGCGAGCGTGAAGCGCGGCGTCGAGCAGGAACAAAAGCGTGCCAATTGCTGAGACCCATGCCGTCTCGGCCTCTGAAGCCAAATCGCTTTTCTCCGATCTCGAAGATTTGCCGGCGCTGATGCTGGCGGTGTCCGGCGGTCCGGACTCTATCGCGCTGATGGTGCTGGCGGCGCGCTGGCGCAGCGCGCGCAAGAGGGGCCCTAAACTCGTTGCCGTCACGGTCGATCACGGCTTGCGGGCGGAATCAAGACGCGAAGCGGGCGCGGTGGGGCGGCTGGCGCGTCAACTCAAAATTCCGCATATCATTCTGCATTGGACCGGCAAGAAGCCGAAAACAGGACTGCCGCAGGCGGCGCGTCAGGCGCGCTATCGCCTGCTTGGCGATGCGGCGCGCAAGATTGGCGCCTCGCATATTCTGACCGCGCATACGCTCGACGATCAGGCCGAGACCGTGGTCATCCGCATGAGCCGCGGCAGCGGCATCACGGGCCTCGGCGCGATGGCGCGCATTTCAAATCTGCCCGGGAGCGGCGAGGGCGGCATCAAGCTCGCGCGCCCTCTGCTCGACATTCCAAAGGCGCGGCTGATCGCCACGCTGAAGGCCGCGAAAATTCCGTTTGCCGAAGATCCCTCCAATCGCGATCCGCGTTTCACCCGCGCGCGGCTGCGCGGGCTGATGCCGCAATTGGCCGATGAAGGTCTCGACGCACGACGGCTGGCGCTGCTGGCGCGGAGGCTCAAGCGCGCGGACGAAGCTATCGAAGCCGTCATCGATCAAGCGATGGAGTTTCTGGCGGTGGACCCGCCGACGCAAGACGTCATGACGTTCGAGCCCGGTGGCTTTTTCATCATGCCGGCCGAGATTGGATTGCGCCTGCTCGGGCGCGCCATCGCCAAGCTGGGTGATGAAGGTCCGGTCGAATTGGCCAAGCTAGAGGCCCTGAAGGCTGCGCTCGACGCTGCCAAAGAATCAGGCACGCGCCGGTTTCGCCGCAGCCTGGCGGGCGCGATTGTGACGCTGGAAGCCAATATAATTACGGTGGAAAAGGCACCGGCGCGGCGCCAGATGTCCTTAATCAAGGCCCGACCACGCCAAGCCAAACGCCCCAAATCGCGCTAGAATATGCGGATTCGAGGGCTTTCCATGCGCCCTAGCCGTGCCTACATTGGGAATAACCATCGTGAAGCTTTCACGGGTCTTGGCATAAAAACAAAGCACAGTGCCGCGGCGATGCGCGCGGCGGGTAAGGACGCCTGATGAACGCCAACCTTCGCAATTTCGCCCTCTGGGTGATCATCGTCCTTCTGTTGCTGGCTTTGTTCACGCTGTTCCAGAATCCCGGTACCCGCACGACGTCGCAGGACATCTCGTTCTCGCAATTGCTGAGCGAGGTCGATCAGGGTCGCGTGCGCGACGTCTTGATCCAGGGGCCGGAAATTCACGGCACCTTCGCCAATGGCACCGCCTTCCAGACCTATGCGCCGAACGATCCGGGCCTGGTGCAGAAGCTCTACGCCAAGGGCGTCTCGATCACCGCGCGGCCGCTCACGGACAATGTGCCGTGGTTCGTCTCGCTGCTGGTGTCGTGGCTCCCGTTTATTGCGCTGATCGGCGTCTGGATTTTCCTGTCGCGGCAGATGCAAGGCGGCGCCGGCAAGGCCATGGGCTTTGGCAAGAGCAGAGCGAAACTTCTGGCAGAAGCGCACGGCCGCATCACGTTTGAAGATGTCGCCGGCGTCGATGAGGCCAAGCAGGACCTGCAGGAGATCGTTGAATTCCTGCGTGATCCGGGAAAATTCCAGCGGCTCGGCGGACGAATCCCTCGCGGCGTGTTGTTGGTCGGGCCTCCGGGCACCGGCAAGACACTGATCGCGCGCGCAGTCGCAGGCGAAGCCAATGTGCCGTTCTTCACGATCTCTGGTTCCGACTTCGTCGAAATGTTCGTCGGCGTCGGCGCCTCGCGCGTGCGCGACATGTTCGAGCAGGCCAAGAAGAATGCGCCCTGCATCATCTTCATCGACGAAATCGACGCGGTCGGCCGCCATCGTGGCGCCGGTCTCGGCGGCGGCAATGACGAACGCGAACAGACGCTCAACCAGTTGCTGGTCGAGATGGACGGCTTCGAAGCCAACGAAGGCATCATCCTGATCGCCGCCACCAACCGGCCCGACGTGCTCGATCCGGCGCTGCTGCGCCCGGGCCGCTTCGACCGTCAGGTCGTGGTTCCGAACCCGGATGTTGTCGGCCGTGAAAATATTCTCAAGGTTCACGTCAAGAAGGTGCCGCTGGCGCCCGACGTGAACTTGAAGACCACCGCGCGGGGTACGCCCGGCTTCTCCGGCGCCGATTTGGCCAATCTGGTCAACGAAGCGGCCCTGATGGCTGCGCGCCGCAACAAGCGCATGGTCACGCAGTCCGAATTCGAGGACGCCAAGGACAAGGTGATGATGGGCGCCGAGCGCAAGTCGTTGGTGATGACCGACGAGGAGAAACTCCTCACGGCCTATCACGAGGGCGGCCATGCGCTTGTCGCGCTCAACGTCAAGGCCACCGATCCGGTGCACAAGGCCACCATCATTCCGCGCGGCCGTGCGCTCGGCATGGTCATGCAACTGCCCGAGCGCGACAAGCTGTCGATGTCGCTTGAGCAGATGACGTCGCGTCTCGCCATCATCATGGCCGGCCGTGTCGCTGAGGAAATGGTGTTCGGCCGCGAAAAGGTGACGTCGGGCGCGGCGTCCGACATCGAGCAGGGCACGAAACTGGCCCGGCTGATGGTGACGCGCTGGGGCTTGTCGGAAGAACTCGGACCCGTCGCCTATGGCGAGAACCAGGACGAGGTGTTCCTCGGCTACCAAGTGTCGCGCCAGCAGAACATTTCGGAAGAAACGTCGCGCAAGATCGATACCGAAGTGCGCAAATTGGTCGAGGCGGGATTGGCCGAAGCCAAGCAGATACTCACCGACAAGCGCGCCGATCTGGAGACCTTGGCCAAGGGCCTGCTCGAGTTTGAAACGCTTACAGGCGACGAGATCAAGGACCTGATCATGGGCAAGCGCCCTGTGCGCGAGTCGGTGATCGAGCCGACCACGCCGCGCTCCTCCGCCGTGCCGCCGGCCGGCAAGCCGCGTCCGCGGCCGGATGGGCCGACTGGCGAAGTGGCGCCGCAGCCGCAGGGCTGAGTTCGCTGAAAACCTAAACAGGCGCCCGCCACATGGCGGGCGTTTTGTTTTGTGGGTTTCCCTGAGCGGCCGCCTGCGCTAGCCGTTGTCCATGACCGCCGCGCTCAAGCCGCACTGGACATTCGCCGCCTTCCGAGAGGGCGTGATCGCGACTCTGCCGTTGATGCCGGGCCTGTTCGCCTTCGGCATGGCCTTTGGCACGGTGGCGGCGCGCAAAGGCTTCAGCCTCGCGGACGCGCTGGTGATGAGCGGCATCGTCTTTTCCGGCGTGGCGCAAATTATCGTCGTCGACGCCTGGCCGCAGCAACTCACGGCCACGACCATCTTCGCCGTCTCGGTGGCGACCTTCGTCATCTGCTCGCGGTTTCTTCTGATCGGCGCCGCCATGCGGCCTTTGCTCGGCAGGCTGCCCGCGGTGCAGGTCTATCCGTTCCTGCATTTCATGGTCGAGCCGCCCTGGCTGCTCGGCCTGCGCTACGAGCGCAACGGCGGCACCGATCCCGGCTTCATCTTCGGCAGCGCCGCGGCTTGCTGGGTCGTCTGGGTGGTCTCGACCGCGCCGGGCTTCTGGCTCGGCTCGTCGGTCGCTCCTTATCGCTTCGGCCTCGACATGGTGATGCCGGCGTTTTTCACGGCGATGCTGGTGTCGCTGTGGCAGGGACCGCGCAAGGCAATCGGCTGGGCGGTCGCCGCCGTGGTGGCGGTCGCGGCGGACCTGCTGCTCGGCGGTTTCTGGTACGTCGTACTCGGCGCGCTCGCCGGCAGCATCGTTGGCGGGCTGACCGATGAGTGAACGTGACCCGCTCGGCTGGGTAGCCGTCATCGTTGCGATGACCGTCGTGGTCTATTTTACCCGCGCCGGCGGCTTCTGGCTGATCGGCCGGTTCACCATCGGCCCGCGTCTTCGCAGGATGCTCGACGCGCTGCCCGGCGCCATTATCGCCGCTACCATTACGCCACTGATGGTCCATGGCGGTATCAGCGCGCTCGCCGCCGTCGCCGCCGCCTTGCTCGCCGTGGTGACGATCCGCAACGACTTTGCCGCGGTGGTGGCGGGTGTCGGCGTCGCCGCGCTGGTGCGCGCGGCGGGCCTCTAGCCCTCTATTCCCCCATGGCACGGTACTTGTATGCTGCTCCGGGGATTACAGCGCGCGGCGTCTAGGGTTCCGTGCGCCAAAAGGGGGCGAACATGGCTAAATCTGTTAAATCTTCGGTGCATCCGGTCGACGAGCAACTGCCGCCATTGCGGCTGATACCGCTGGCTTTGCAGCATGTGCTGGTGATGTACGCAGGCGCGGTGGCGGTGCCGCTGATCATCGGGCGTGCGCTCAAGCTGTCGCCCGAGGACGTCGCATTTCTCATTAGCGCCGATCTTTTCGCCTGCGGACTTGCAACGATCATACAATCCTATGGCTTCCCCGGCGTCGGCATAAAGCTGCCGGTGATGATGGGCGTGACCTTCGCATCGGTCGGGCCGATGCTGGCGATGGCCAATTCACCCGATATCGGTCTGCTCGGCATCTACGGTTCGGTGATCGCGGCCGGTGCCTTCGGCATTCTCGTCGCACCGTTCATGAGCAGGCTTTTGCCGCTGTTTCCGCCAGTGGTGACCGGCACCATCATCATGGTCATAGGTATTTCGCTGATGCGGGTCGGCATCAACTGGGCTGCCGGCGGCATCCCGTCGGCGCCGCAATATGGCGCGCTCGACGGTCTCGGCATTGCGCTGTTTGTGCTGTTGGTCATTCTGGCTCTGATCAAATGGGGCCGCGGCTTCGTGCAGAATGTGGCGGTGCTGATCGGTATCGTGGTCGGCTCGATCTTGGCGGCGCTGCTTGGCAAAATGGGTTTCGCCAAGGTCGCGACGGCCGCGTGGGTCGACGTCGTATTGCCGTTTCACTTCGGCGTGCCGCAGTTTCACCTGATCCCGATCGTGACGATGTGCATCGTCATGGTCGTGGTGATGATCGAATCGCTCGGCATGTTCCTCGCGCTCAGCGAGATGACCGGCAAGCCGATCGATGAGGTGGCGCTGACCAAGGGTCTTCGCGCCGACGGCGTCGGCACGTTCCTTGGCGGCATCTTCAACACGTTTCCCTACACCTCGTTCTCGCAGAATGTCGGTCTTGTCGGCGTCACCGGCGTGCGCTCGCGCTGGGTGACGGTTGCCGGCGGCGTCATCATGTTGATCCTTGGGCTGTTGCCGAAGATGTCGGCTTTGGTCGAAGCGGTGCCGCTGGTCGTATTGGGCGGCGCAGGCCTGGTGATGTTCGGCATGGTGGCGGCGACCGGCGCGCGCATACTGACCGGCGTCGATTTCAAGAACAACAAGAACAATTTGTTCGTGGTTGCGATTGCGGTCGGCTTCGGCATGATCCCGCTGGTGGCGCCGACCTTCTTCAAGGCGATGCCGGAAGCGCTGAAGCCGTTGCTCGATTCTGGCATTCTGCTGTCGGCCATCGTGGCCGTCATTCTCAATGCGTTCTTCAACGGCATGGGGACCGGCGACGCAGCGCGCAAGAGCGCGGCGGCAGGGGCTTCGGCGGCCGAGCACGTTTAGGCTGATATGATCTATGGCGGCAGGCGCTTGGACGCGCCTGCCGTTTGCTTTTGTGTGATGATCATCGGATGCCGCTGCAAAACCGCGTCGATCCGTTCGGCGAATTATTCGCAAGCTCCGCCCGTGGGAGGCTGATGGGCAACCGCGGCGGGCGCCTGCATAACGTCGACCGGACCCTTGGCGCGCAGCGCTGGACCTCCCGGCAATGGATTTGCTGCCGGCTCGACTTCAATGGCCGCCAACGCAAGGTTTGGGGCGACAGCTACAGCGAATTGTTCTTTCTCGATGAGGTGACCGCGTTCGCCGCCGGTCATCGGCCGTGCTTCGAATGCCACCGCCAGGACGCCGAGACATTCGCAACGCTGTTTTCCGGTACAAAGAAACGTGCGGCAGCGGCCGCGATGGATGCCGTGCTGCATGCCGAACGTCTCGACGGAAAAGCCAAGCGCAGTGCGTTGCGCAAGATCGATAAGCTTCCCGACGGCGTTATGATCGCGATTGACGGCGAGGCGTTAGCCGTGCGCGGTAAGCGCCTGCTGCGCTGGACGTCGCGACGCTATGCGGGGGCCATGCCGCGCCCGCGCAAGTTATCCGTCGAAGTGCTGACGCCGCCGTCGATCGTTGCGGTGCTCAAAGCCGGCTATGTGCCGCTTTGGCATTCAAGCGCGACCTAAAAATCAAAGCGGTTCGATCGGCGTCGTTGCAGGCGCAGACGGTATGCGGCGCGCCCAGGCAAAGATCACGATCGACCCCATGATCGCCAGCATTGCCGCCACCAATGCGACACAGGCCGGCCAGGCGCCGTAGGTCCACGCGATGCCACCCATAGCGGCGCCAAAGCTGCCGCCGAGATAGAAGCTCGTCACATAGAGGCCGACCGCCGAAGAGCGTCCGACCTTGGCGGTGATCGTGACATAGCCGGTGGAGATCGCCTGGCAGATCAGTCCGCAACCGGCGCAGATGGCGAGCCCGACAACAATCGCCGTTAGCGACGGCACGAGCGTCAGGGCGATGCCGCCGATCCAGAGGGCAGTGACGCGCGCGACGAAGCGCCGCCGGCCAAAACGGCCGACCGCCCATCCGGTCCAGGGCGTGAGCACCGAGCCGGTGAGATACACGACGAATATCGCGCCGAGCCAACTGGCGGAAAGATTGTAAGGCGCGGCGGCGAGATGAAAGCTGACGTAAGTGAAGGTGCAGATGAAGCAAAACAACACGCCGAAGCCGACCGCGAAGGTCGCGAGCAGTTGGCCGTTGCGAAAATGCAAGAGCATCTGCCGCCCCGACGCCATGAGCCCCTCGGAGCGCACGAACTTGCGTTCGGGCGGCAGCAGAAATGCCACCGCGATCGCGCCGGCCAGCGTCATCGCCGCCAACGCCTCGAAGCCTGCGCGCCAGCTGATCAAATCGGCGAGAAATCCGGCCACCAGCCGGCCGCTGAAGCCACCGAGGCTCGATCCCGAGCTATAGATGCCGGCGGCCGTCGTCGCCTCATTGTGCGGCCATTCGTCACCGATGTAAGCGATGGTGACCGCAAAGATCGGCGGCATCACCAGGCCCTGCACCGCGCGCCAAAAGATTAGCTCCGACAGGCTGCCCGCGAGGCCCGCCATCAAAGTAGGGACCACAAGCGCGAACATCGCCGCGACGATCACCCGCTTCCTGCCCAGGACGTCGGCGACCGTACCGGTGAAGGGCGCAGTTATCGCCACCGCCAGCGTGCTGACGGTGATGATGGCGGCGACTTCCGCCGCGCTGGCGCCGAATTCCGCCGACAGCAGCGGTAGCACCGCCTGCGGCGAGTACAGATTGATGAAGCAGCAAAAGCCGGTGAGAAACACAGCGAACTGCCGTGCGGAAAAAGTTCGGCCTGTGGCGGCAGCGTTCATTGCGAGACCCGGCGGGGCGAGGGTAGCGGAAAGCTATGCATCGGTTTTGGCCCTCAGGCCAGTCTGCGGCCCGTGAGGCAGCGCAGCCCGCGCTGCATAGCTGGACGCGGGCTCAAGTCTATTGACCGCCGCGCCCTTGGCCGGTTGAGTGCCGCATCGCCGCGGAAAGCGGTCAATTTGAGGGAGGCGCTAAGTGCTACTCGATGTTCGTACTTACAAGGCTCTGCCGGGCCGCGTTCCGGCGCAGCTCGAGCTCTACAAGAAATACGCCTATCCCGTGCAGCTTCGCTACATGGGCGAGCCCCTCTGCTACGCAGTGGCCGAAAGCGGCGAACTCAACACCTTCACCCATATCTGGGTCTATGCCAGCGCCGCCGACCGCGAGGCTAAGCGCGCCAAGATGATGCAGGACCCGGACTGGAAAATCTTTCTGGCCGAAAATGCCAAGGCCGGGAATCTGGTCAGCCAGGAAAATTGCCTGATGGTGCCGACCGCGTTCTCGCCGCCGATCCCGATGCCGAAGATCATTCCCTGATCTGACAAGGCGGAGCATTTCGATGCGCGGCAATGACGGCACTCGCACCGGCGGACAAATCCTGATCGACCAGCTGTCGATTCACGGCGTGCGCCACGCGTTTTGCGTGCCGGGCGAAAGCTATCTTGCCGCGCTCGATGCCTTCTATGGCTCCGACATCGCGCTCACGGTCTGCCGGCACGAGAGCGCAGCCGCCATCATGGCCGAGGCGGTCGGCAAGGTGACCGGCCGGCCCGGTATCTGTTTCGTCACGCGCGGTCCCGGCGCCACCAACGCGTCCGCCGGCATTCACATCGCGCGCCAGGATTCCTCGCCGATGATCGTGTTCGTGGGGCAGGTGGGCCGCCATATGCGCGAGCGCGAGGCGTTCCAGGAGCTCGACTACCGTGCCGTGTTCGGCACGATGGCCAAATGGGCGACGGAAATCGACGACCCCGCGCGCATTCCTGAACTGATTTCGCGCGCCTTCCATACCGCCTGCAACGGCCGGCCGGGGCCGGTGGTGATCGCGTTGCCGGAAGACATGCTCACCGAGCGCGTCGCGGTGCCGGATGCGACCGCCTTTGAGCCGGTGGAAACCTGGCCAGGCCTCACCGACATGAGCCGGCTGCAGAAATTATTGTGGGCGGCGAAGAAGCCGGTCGTGCTGGCCGGCGGCAGCCGTTGGTCGGAGCAGGCAACGGCCGCGCTGGCGCGCTTTGCCGAACGCTTCGCGCTGCCGGTCGCCACGACTTTCCGGCGCCAGCATTTGTTCGACGCGCTGCATCCTTGTTACGCCGGCGACCTGGGCATCGGGCCCAATCCGAAATTGCTGGCGCGCGTGAAGGGCGCCGATCTGGTGCTGCTGATCGGCGGGCGCATGAGCGAGATGCCATCGCAGAGCTACACGCTGTTCGAGATCCCAGAACCGCAGATGAAGCTGGTGCATGTTCACCCCGGCGCGGAGGAACTCGGCCGCGTCTATCATCCGCATCTCGCGATCCACGCGGCGCCGACCGCCTTCTGCTCGGCGCTGGAAGGCCTGCAGCCGCCCAACGATATTCCGTGGAAGGGCGAGGCCGATATCGCGCATGCCGATTATCTCGCCTGGTCGGAAAAGGCGACGCCGCAGCCCGGCGGCGTCAATCTCGGCGAAATCATGGTGTGGCTGCGCGAGAATTTGCCCACCGATTCATTTCTGACCAATGGCGCCGGAAATTTCGCCGGCTGGATTCATCGCTTCTATCGTTTCCGTAAATTCGCCACGCATGTCGGGCCGACTTCGGGCTCGATGGGTTACGGATTTCCGGCAGCCTTGGCGATGAAGGTTCTCTATCCCGACCGCACGGTCGTATGCATCGCCGGTGACGGCGATTTTCTGATGACCGGGCAGGACTTCATGACCGCGGTTCAGTACAAGTTGCCGGTCATCGTTGTCGTCTCGGATAATGGTCTGTACGGGACCATTCGCATGCATCAGGAACGCGACTATCCGGGCCGCGAAGTTGCCACCGCGCTGAAGAATCCGGACTTTGTGGCTTACGCGAAAGCCTTCGGCGGCTTCGGCGTGTGGGTTGAGAAGACCGCCGATTTTCCGGCGGCCTTTGCCGCCGCGCAGAAGTCGGGCATGCCGTCGATCATTCATTTGAAGATCGATCCTGAAGCGATCACGCCGGGAATGTCGCTTACCGCCATTCGCGAGAAAGCATTGGCCAGCGGTGGCGCAAAGACCGGCACGCATCGCTAAGACCAAAAGCCCTTGCATTATTTGGGTGAATCACCATTCACTCATTTCATGCCCTATCGCCGGACCGAGAACGTGGTTCGCCGGCTTGCCGAGCGCGAGCAGACCATCCTCGATGCTGCAGGCATAATCGCCGCTGAGGGCGGCATGGGGGCGGTGCAGATCGCGGCGGTCGCCGCGCGTGCCGGCATCGCCGCGGGCACCGTCTACCGCTACTTCCCGGCCAAGACCGATCTGATTGCGGAATTGATTGCAGCCGTTGCCGGCCGCGAGCTCGACGCTATGAAGTCCGCTGCCGACGCCGCGCCCGGGCCGATGTCGGCGCTCGCGGCTTGCATTGCCACTTTCGCCGCGCGCGCCCTCAACGAACGGCGGCTGTGCTGGGCGGTGATCGCCGAGCCGGTCGATGCCAGGGTGGACGGCTTGCGTCTCGATTTCCGCCACACGCTTGCCGCCGAACTCGAAGCGCGCATCACGGCGGCCATCGCGGGCAATCATCTGCCGGAACAAGATGCCCGCGTCGCCGCGCCGGCCATCATCGGTGCTCTGATGGAAGGGCTGATTGGACCGCTGGCGCCGCCGCATGACGCGGACGCGGCGGGCTCGCGTGAAGCGGTGCAGGGCGCGACCTTGCTGGCGCTACGCGCGCTTGGTGTCGTCGATGCACGCGCCCGCGGGCTGGTGGCGCAATGCGTGCTGCCGACTCCCTAGTCGAGCGTCAGGGTCGCCACTTTCACGCCGCGCTCGCTTGGATCGTCTGTTATTTGAAAGGCGAGCTCGGCGCACATCAGAAGCATGGCGGCGTTTTCCGCCAAGATCTGCCCGTGAATCACTTTAAGTCCCTTGTCCCTGGCGCAGATGATCATGTGTTTCATCATCAGCCAGCCGAGACCGTGGCCTTTCAACTGCGAGCGCACGAGAATGGCGAATTCCGCGCTGACGCCGCTTCGATCGTCGTGCAGCCGCACGACGCCAAGCATGGCGCCGTTTTTTGTCTCGACGGCGATGAACGCCATGGCGCGCTTCGGGTCGTAGTGGACGAGCTTGTCGATCATCGCCGGGCTCATCTCGCGCATGGCGGCAAAGAATCGCAGCCGCAAATCGGCCACCGTCACGTCTTTGAGAAAATCCGGGTAGAGCGCGGCGTCTTCGGCCTTCAGCGGCCTTATGAGCACGCCGGTTCCATCGAACAATGTGACGTGCTGTTCCTGCACGAGGCTAATGCGACATCAGCGCCGGCACCGTCATCGTCTCAAGAATGCTGCGGGTGACGCCGCCGAGCACGAATTCGCGCAGGCGCGAATGGCCGTAGCCGCCCATCACGATCATGTCCGCGTTGGAATCGGCCGCATAAGAGAGAATGGTGGAGGCGATATCGATTTCGGGCGAGGTGATGCGCTTGAGCGTGACTTGCAGGCCATGCCGCGCAAGATGCTTGGCGAGATCGACGCCGGGCGCCTCATCGGCCTTGAAGCCCTTGGCTGCGACGAGAACGATTTCAACGGTCTTGGCCTTTTGCAGAATTGGAATGGAATCGGCGACGGCGCGGGTGGCGGCGCGGCTTCCGTCCCAGCACACCATGACGCGATCGAGCTTCACGCCGATTTTCTGAATGAACGGCACGAAAATCACCGGCCGGCCGGACTCAAACAGTACGCCTTCGTCGACCACTTCATCGGGCGCCGCCTTGTCGCCTTCCGGCTGCCCGACAACCACTAAATCGAAACGCCGCGCCAACTGGCCGAACTGGTCGGCAGCGCCGGAAATGCTGGAGGAGATGATGCGGGTCTCGACCGAAACGCCGGCTTGCTTGGCGGCCTTCTCAAAGCGGGCGACGGCGGCGCGCGCCTTCTTGTCCGATTCGGCGCGTTGAGAGTCGATGAACTCCGGCGGAATCCCGCCCATCACCATGCCAGGGATCACCGGCTCAAACGAAAATGCGACGCCGAGCAAATGGGCTTGGAAAGCGTCCGCCAGCGATACCGCGTATTCGCCGGCCGGATCGTGGCTGCCCAGCCCGAGATTGACGACAATGTCTTTGAGCATAGTGGCGGATTTCCTGGTCGGCGGGTCAACCTGAAATATGACCCTCGTTCATGTCGCCGCCTTGACCAATGTCAAAAGCAGGCGGCTATTTTTTTTCCCCGTCCGGCCCGAATTTCTTGAGATAAGCCCACAAATCGACGGCTTCCGTTTCGTTCTTGATGCCGGGGAAGATCATCTTGGTGCCGGGGATCTTGGCGCGCGGGTCCTTGATGTACTCCTTGAACACCGCCTCGTTCCAGGTGATGCCGGAGTTCTTGTTGGCGTCGGAGTAAGAGTAATCGGCCGTCGTACCCGATTTGCGGCCATCGATATCATTGAGCTCCGGCCCGACTTTGTTCTTGGCCCCTTTGCCGACGGAATGGCATGGGAAGCACTTCTTGAACGACGTCTCGCCCGCCGCGGCATCCTGCGCCTCCGTGCTTTGCGCCATCGCGGCCAGGATTGCCGCCGCCGCCAATATGGACTTCATCGAACTGCTCCCATCGTGATCTCTGCCGCCGCCCGGAAAGGTCAATAGCCGCAGGCCCGGCCGGGTTCCCAAAGGTTTTGCCAGCCCGGTGTATATGCCGTCAAATGGCTGCTATCGTTTGGGTATTGAATAGCCGGGGACCCCTGACATGTCGGTTCGTATGCCCGAAGCGGACGGCGCGGTGCTGGCGAGGCGCGAGGCCATCGTCAAGGCGCTGCGCGCCATCGTGCCGGGCGAGGGCGTCATCGATCAGGCACGCGAGATGAAGCCGTTCGAATCCGACGGCCTCACCGCGTACCGCCAACTTCCCATGGTGGTGGTCCTGCCGGAGACCACCCAGCAGGTCTCGGAAGTCCTGCGTTATTGTCACGGCGAAGGCATCAAGGTGGTGCCGCGCGGGGCGGGCACTTCGCTCTCCGGCGGCGCGCTGCCGCTGGAAGACGGCGTGCTGCTCGGCATGGCCAAGTTCAGCCGCATCAAGGAAATCGATTTCGACAACCGCGTCGCTGTGGTCGAGCCTGGCGTCACCAATTTCGCGGTCAGCAACGCGGGTGCCCATGCTGGCTTCTATTACGCGCCCGATCCGTCCTCGCAGATCGCCTGCACCATCGGCGGCAACGTCGCCGAGAATTCCGGCGGCGTGCATTGCCTCAAATACGGCATGACCACCAACAACGTGCTCGGCTGCGAAGTGGTGCTGATGAGCGGCGAGGTGATACGGCTTGGCGGCAAGCATCTCGACGCTTCGGGCTATGACTTGCTTGGCCTGATCAACGGCTCGGAGGGCCTGCTTGGCGTGGTGACGGAAGTGACCGTGCGCATTTTGCAAAAGGCCGAAACGCAACGTGCCGTGCTGGTCGGCTTTCCGTCCAATGAAGATGGCGGCGCCTGCGTATCCGCGATCATCGGCGCGGGCATTATTCCTGGCGGCATGGAGATGATGGACAAGCCGGCGATCCACGCGGTGGAGGAATTCGTCCATGCCGGTTATCCGCTCGATGTCGAGGCGCTGCTGATTGTCGAGGTCGACGGACCGGTGGCGGAGGTCGATCACCTCATTGAACGTATCGAAAAGATCGCGCGCGAATGCAACGCGGTGTCGTGCAAGGTTTCCACCTCGGAGGAAGAGCGGCTGCTGTTCTGGTCCGGCCGCAAGGCGGCGTTCCCGGCCATCGGACGCATTTCACCCGACTATTTCTGCATGGACGGCACCATTCCGCGCGCCAAGCTGCCGCAGGTGCTGGCCGAGATGAAAAAGATGTCGGAGAAATTCGGGTTGCGCGTCGCCAATGTGTTTCACGCCGGCGACGGCAATCTGCATCCGCTGATCCTCTACGATTCCAACAAGCCCGGCGAAGTCGAGCGCGCCGAAGAGTTCGGCGCCGAAATTCTCAAGCTGTGTGTGGCGGTTGGCGGCGTGTTAACCGGCGAGCATGGCGTCGGTGTCGAGAAGCGTGACCTGATGCCGGTGATGTTCTCCGAGATCGATCTCAACGCGCAGCAGCGCGTCAAATGCGCCTTCGACGAGAAGGGCCTGCTCAATCCCGGCAAGGTGTTTCCGGTGCTGCACCGCTGCGCCGAACTCGGCCGCATGCATATTTCCGGCGGCAAATTGCCTTTCCCGGATATTCCGAGGTTCTGAGCATGATCCCGAAAAGTGTGAAGCGGTTTTCGGATGAGATCATGCTCAAAAAGAAAGAGTAAGCATGCGTTTTGGTCTGTTCTGTTCTCCCAAAGCCGACAACGCCAAGTTCGGTCCCGAAACCGGTGCAGGTTTCCGCGACTATTTCAATTTCAATATCGAAGCCGAGGCGCTCGGCTTCCATTCAAGCTTTTCGGTCGAGCATCATTTCTCCGGCTGGAACCAGGTCTCCGCCACGCTGATGCTGCTGATGGCGCTGGCGGCGCGCACCAAGACGCTGCGGCTTGGCACCGCGGTGATGGTGCTGCCCTGGCACAATCCGGTGCTGCTGGCGGAACAGGCGGCGACGCTCGATGTGGTGTCCGGCGGCCGTTTCGATTTCGGTATCGGCAAGGGCTACCGCCACAGCGAGTTCAAGGGCTTCGCGATGGCGCCGGAGGAGGCGGAAGCGCGCTTCGAGGAAGCCATCGACATCATCACGCGCTCGTGGACGGCGCGCACGCGCTTTTCGCATCACGGCAAGTTCTGGAAGTTCGACGACATCGTGGTCGAGCCGCCGCCGGCGCAAAAGCCGCATCCGCCGTTCTGGGTCGCCGCCGGAAATCCGCATTCGATCGCCAAGGCCGCGGCGCGCGGCTTCAATCTGATCCTCGACCAATACGCCTCACCGGAAACGCTGGCCGAGCGCATCGCGGTCTTCAAGGCCGCGCGCGCGGAGAAGGGCCTCGCCTTCCATCCGATGCAGGTGACGGTGGCGCGCCAGCTCTATGTCGCCAAGGACAAGGCAGACAAGGAAGCGGCCTTGGTAAAGCAGGCCGAATACACCAAGCGCACCATCGATGTTTCGCGTGCGCCGGGTGCCAAAAAAGGAACAGTGGCCGGCTCGCATGTGCTGGCCTATGCCGACAAGGCCGGCGCCACGGAAGAAAATGCACTGTTCGGCACGCCAGACGAAATCGCCACTATGCTTGAGGCTTTGCAAGAGGCCGGCGTCGAATACATCCTGCTCACGATTTCCGGCGGCAAGGATCAGTTGCGCCGCTTTGCGCGCGAAATCATGCCGGCGTTCCTGAGCGAGCAGGCCGACGCCGCCGAATGAAAAAGCGATAATGGCCGATACTCTCAAGCCGCGCGACGCCAAAGAGGTCGAGGATGCCGTGTGCTGGGCGCTCGGCAACGACAAGGCATTGGAAGTGGCGGGGCAGGGCTCCAAGCGCAGCCTTGGCCGGCCGAGCCAGACCGATTTGACGCTCGATCTGTCCGGCCTTTCCGGCGTCACGCTGTACGAGCCGGCCGAACTGGTGCTTTCGGCCAAGGCGGGCACCCCGCTCGCCGAGATCGAGGCGCTGCTTGAGAAGAATATCCAGGAACTTGCGTTCGAGCCGATGGACTATGGGCCGCTGCTCGGCCTTGAGGCGGGCAAGGGCACCATCGGCGGCACGGTCGCGACCAACCTGTCCGGACCGCGCCGCATCAAGGCGGGTGCTGCGCGCGACCATTTCCTCGGCGTGACGGCAGTGACTGGGCGCGCCGAGACCATCAAGTCGGGCGGCCGCGTGGTGAAGAACGTCACCGGCTACGACATGTGCAAGGTGCTGGCCGGTTCCTGGGGCACACTTGCCGCCATGACCGATGTCACCATGAAAGTGCTGCCCAAAGCCGAAACCGAAGCAAGCGTCGTCGTCGAAGGTCTCGACGATGCGCGCGCGGCGCGGGCGATGGCTGCCGCGATGGGTTCATCGTGCGATGTCTCGGGCGCCGCGCATCTGCCAGACCACGTGGCGTCGTATTTCGACGGCTTGCCGAAGCCGCAAGCCGCCACCGTGCTGCGGCTGGAAGGCGTCGCGCCCTCGGTCGCGCACCGCAAGCTGGCGCTCGCCGCGCTGATGAAGGCCTTCGGCGCGGTCGCGATGCTCGATGAAAAAGAATCGCGCGCGCTTTGGCGCAGCGTGCGCGAGGTCAAGCCGTTCACCACCGCGGCGTCGCGTGACCGGCCGCTGTGGCGGATTTCGACTGCGCCGAGCAGAGGCCACGAGATCGCCGCGCTCATAACGCCGGCGGCGCAAATGTATTACGACTGGGGCGGCGGGCTGATCTGGGCGGCGATGCCGTTCGCCAACGAGCCCGACGCCACTTCGATCCGGAACGCGGTGGCGAGTCTTGGCGGCCATGCCACGCTGGTGCGCGCACCAGCCTCCTTGCGCGCGTCGGTCGATGTGTTCGAGCCGCAGGACGGCGGCCTTGCGGGATTGAACAAACGCGTGAAGGAAGGCTTTGACCCCAAAGGCGTGCTCAATCCGGGCCGCATGTGGGCGGGCGTTTGAGGATGCGGCGATGAGCGATTTGATGTCGATGGATGAAGTATTCGCCGCGCTTGAAGATTTGCGCGCGCGCCGTCCGCTGGTTCACAACATCACGAACTACGTTGCCATGACCGTCAGCGCCAATGTGCTGCTGGCGCTCGGCGCCTCCCCCGCCATGGTGCATGCCGCCGAGGAGGTCGAGGACTTCGTCGCGATCGCCGACGCGCTCGTCATCAATATCGGCACGCTGTCGCCCGACTGGGTCAAGTCGATGCGATTGGCAATCGCGCGCGCCAATGCGCTCGGCAAACCGTGGGTGCTGGATCCGGTCGGCTGTGGTGCGACGCCGTATCGAACCAAGGTCGCGGTCGAACTTTCGGCTCTGAAGCCGTCGATCATTCGCGGCAATGCCAGCGAGATTCTCAGTTTGGCTGGGGAGGCTGGCAAAGCCGGCAAGGGCGTCGACTCGCTGGCCAGCGCCGATGACGCGGTCGGCGCCGCGGCGGCGTTGGCGCGGCGAACCGGCGCCGTCGTCGCGGTCACCGGCGCGATCGACTACCTGACCGATGGCAAAGGCCAGATCGCGATCCATTCCGGTCATGCGCTGATGCCGCTATCCACGGCGTTGGGGTGCGCGTTGAGCGCCGTCACGGCCGCCTTTGCCGCCGTCCGACCGCCGCAGGCGGCGGCCATTGCAGCGCTTGCCGTGTTCGGCGCTGCCGGGGCGGCCGCGGCGGAAAAACTGCGGGGGCCCGGCCATCTGCCGGCAGAAATTTGCGACCAGCTGCACGGCATGAACCGCGAGACGCTGGTTCGCTTTGCCAAGCTGTCGAGCTAGAAGGGCGCATGCAGACAAGTTTCTCCCTCGCGCAATTGGCCGACCCGCAGACTTATGCGTCGGAGAAAATTCTGCGGGCCTGCGTGCATTGCGGTTTCTGCACCGCCACGTGCCCGACTTACGTCTTGCTCGGCGACGAGCTCGATTCACCGCGCGGGCGCATCTATCTGATCAAGGAAATGCTCGAAGCCGACGCGCCGGCGACACAAGAAGTCGTCAAACATGTCGATCGCTGTCTGTCGTGCCTGGCCTGCATGACGACTTGTCCCTCGGGCGTGAACTACATGCATCTGGTCGATCACGCCCGCGAGCACATCGAGAAAACCTATAAGCGGCCGCTGTTGGATCGCGCTTTGCGCGCGATTTTGGCTCGCGTGCTCACCGATCCGGCGTTGTTTCGGCTGGCAGCACTGGCGGGGCAGATCGTCAGGCCGATTGCGCCAGTGTTCGACGTACTTGGGCTGCGCCGTATGGCGGCGATGCTGCGCCTTTCACCCCGCCATAAGCTCGCGCCGCCGGAGGAACGCACCGGCAAGGTTCATTCCGCCGAAGGCCAAAAGCGTGGCCGGGTGGCGTTGTTATCGGGTTGCATCAATCCGGTGCTGGCGCCATCGACCAATGAAGCCGCACTGCGGATGCTCAACCGCCAAGGCATCGAGGTTGTGGTCGCCAAAGGCGAGGCGTGTTGCGGGTCGCTCGAACATCACATGGGCCGCGAAGCGGATGCGCTGGCAAAGGCGCGCAACAATATCGATGCCTGGATCGCCGAGATCGAGAGCGGCGGCCTCGACGCCATTCTGATCACGGTCTCAGGCTGCGGCACCACTATCAAGGACTACGGCTTTCTGCTGCGCACCGATCCGCTTTACGCCGCGAAGGCGGCACGTGTTTCCGCGCTCGCCAAGGACGTCACCGAATATTTTGCCACGCTCAAACTGAAATCCGCGCAGGCCCCCGCCAATCTCACGGTCGCCTATCATTCGGCCTGCTCGCTACAGCATGGCCAGCAGATCATGCGCGAGCCGAAAGAATTGCTTTCCAGGTTTGGCTTCGTGGTCAAGGACGTGCCGGAAGGTCATTTGTGCTGCGGCTCGGCCGGCACCTACAACATTCTTCAGCCCGTGATTGCGGCCAAGTTGCGGGATCGCAAGGTCGCCAATATCGAACGGCTCGCGCCGGACGTGATCGCCGCCGGCAATATCGGCTGCATCACCCAGATCGCCACCGGCACCGGCATCCCGGTCGTTCACACCATCGAACTGCTCGACTGGGCGTCCGGTGGGCCAGTGCCGGAGCCGCTGCGGAATTTGGCGGCTCGCAAGCCCTTGGCTTAATCGACCGGGAGACGATCATGGCGAAGAAACGCCAGAAGCCGAAAAAGCCAAAGCATGCGAAACGCGCTGTCCCAGTGGGTGCTAAGGCCAAGAAAGCAGTCCCGCAGGCTCCGGCCCGGCCGCTGCTGTTCGGCGGCTTTTTCGGCAATAAAACCGACGCCGAATAGACCTCGCCGCTCGCGATTGCATCGCCATGCGAGCCGCAATAGCATGGGAACAACGAGAGGGACGGTCCTCAAGGGCCGGAGCTCGCTTGAATATCTGTAAAAAACCTAGGGAGTGATTGGTTATGCCGGCGTACAATATTTTGATCATGGGCGCGGCCTATGGCTCGCTGCTGGCTTCCAAGATGCTGTTCGGTGGACACAAGATCCATCACGTCTGTCTCGCCGCCGAAGCCGATCTTATTAACGCCGAGGGCTTCAAGGTGAAGCTCCCAGTGCGCGGGCGCGCGGAGCCGGTGCTGCTCGACTCAAAAAAGCTCCCCGGCAAGGTGACCGCCGGCGGCGCTGCAGGCGTCAACCCAAAAGATTACGACCTCGTCGGCCTCGCCATGCAGGAGCCGCAGTACCGTTCGCCCGGCGTGCGCGAATTGCTCGACGCGGTGGCGAAGTCGAAGGTGCCATGCATGTCGATCATGAACATGCCGCCGCTGCCTTACGTAAAGCGCATCCCCGGCCTTGATTACGACGCGCTGAAGCCGGCCTACACCGATCCGACCGTATGGGACAATTTCGATCCGGCGTCCCTCACGCTGTGCAGTCCGGATCCGCAGGCGATCCGTCCGCCCGACGGCAAGGCCAACGAGTTGCTGGTTACGCTGCCGACCAACTTCAAGGTCGCCAAGTTCGATAACGAGAAGGGCAACGTCGTCCTGCGCCAGCTCGAAAAAGACATCGACGCGGTGCGCTATGACCCCGGCGACGGCGTCAAGATCGAACTGCCGGTGAAGTTGCGCCTGCACGATTCGATTTTCGTGCCGCTCGCCAAATGGTCGATGCTGCTCGCCGGCAACTACCGCTGCATCACCAAAGACGGCATGCGCACTGCGCAAGAGGCGGTGCATTCCAACATCGAAGAATCGAAGTCGGTCTACAATTTTGTGTTCGATCTTTGCGTCAAGCTCGGCGCCAATCCGAGCGACCTCGTGCCGTTCGAGAAATATGCCGCGGCGGCGCAGAGCCTGTCGCGTCCGGCCTCGGCCGCGCGCGCTTTGCAGAACGGTGCGCAATACATCGAACGCGCCGACAAGCTGGTGCAACTCATCGCCAAGCAGAAGGGCCTGAAACATCCAGCGATCGACGCGCAGGTCGCGCTGGTCGATGCACGGCTCGAAGCGAATCGGAAAAAGGCGGCTGCGTGAACTGCCGCCTGCCGGCGGCAAATTTCGCGAATTTGACCGACGTGGACACCCGCCGTTTATTCGGCGGGTGTCTTTTTTGTGTTTTTTTCAGGTGCTTACAAGTGCGCTGCAAAAGTTTTTCACAGGCGGGGCGACCAAAGGGTCCGTTTTCCCAGGATTTGACCCGCTGGACTCATGAAAGGGCGGTTAAATAGCCGTTTCGAGGCAAAAATGTGTTATTCGTGCAACAGTTAAATTCAATCTGTCGCAAGTAGCCCCAATTGCCCAAAAAGGCAGCAATTGCTTGCGGTTTCAACTCGACGCCGGACGCCGTCACATGTGTAAATTTGCGCCTAATGCACGTCCTGCCGCGTACGGGTAGATCGCAGCCAAGATTTTCGTACGCGACGGCGATGAGCGAATTGTATCGTTTGAAAGTCGATTGAAACTAAAGGGGCAGGCTCAATGAATAAAGTTGTTATGTCACTTGCGGCGCTGATGATTTCTGCAGCGCCTGCATTCGCAGCGGATATGCCGGTGAAAGC